>JAFAJB010000093.1 GCA_019236395.1 Cupriavidus sp. | reverse complement strand
TGCAATGTATTCCACCAATCGACCGAGAACTTGATGATCGGAAGGTTGATTGCCCCGACCAAGGTCAGGATGGCGGCTGCCCGCCCGGCGCGACTGGGATCCTCGACGGACCACCACAGGACCATGATCACGAGATACATCAAGAAGAGCACCAGCATCGACGTGAGCCGCGCGTCCCAGACCCAGTACGTGCCCCAGGTGGGTTTGCCCCATAGCGCGCCAGTCCATAGCGCGATGACCGTGAACAGTGCCCCGGTGGGGGCCAGGGCCGATGCCATCATCGACGACAGTCGCGTGCGCAGCACCAGCGCCAGTGCGCACCAGCCTGCCATGACGATATAGATGAACATCGACATCCAGGCCGCCGGCACGTGGATGAAGATGATCCGGTAGACCTCGCCCTGCTGGGCGTCGGTAGGGGCCACCACGAATCCCAGGTACAGGCCGACCGCAAGAAACAGCGCGGCCGCGCCGAAGCACCATGGCGCCAGCCGCCCGGCCAGCGGGTAGCAGCGCACCGGCGCGGCGAAAGCCATCCAGCGTACGCGTGCGGCGTGCGTGGACCGGGTGGCGGGGTCGATGGAGATATCGCGCTGCATCGTGTCACTCCATGGCGATACGCAACCCGGCGGCCGTGGCCAGCGGGCACAGGAACAGCGACAGCGCCAGGCAGGCGCCAAGCAGCGAGAACTGCGGGATCACGTCGAGCCCGGCATCGGCGGCTGCGCCGGCGCTGGCGCCGAAGACCAGCACCGGAATCGACAGCGGCAACACCAGCACGCATAGCAGTACCGCGCCGCCGCGCACGCCCAGCGTCAAGGTCGCTCCGACCGCGCCGATCAGGCTCAGCGCTGGTGTTCCCACCAGCAGCGACGCCGACAGCAGCAGCGCCGATCCCGCAGGCAGGCTGTATTGCTGGGCCAGCAACGGTGTCAGCACGAGCAGCGGCAGGCCGCTGGTCAGCCAGTGTGCGCAGATCTTCGCGAGCGCCAGCAATGCCAGCGGATGGGGAGACAGCAGCAGCTGGTCCAGGCTGCCATCGGCATACTCCTGGGCGAACAGGCGAGATAGCGACAGCATCGACGCGAGCAGTGCCGATACCCACAGGATGCCCGGGGCCAGCGCGCGCAACTGCTGCGGATCGGGACCGATCGCGAGCGGGAAAAGGCTCGTGGCAATCACGAAGAACACCACGCTGGCCAGCAGGCCGGTGCGCCGCCGCCAGGCGATCGACAGGTCGTGTGCGATGACGGCGGCGAGCGTGCGGATCATGGCGGCCTCACGTTCGCGCGAGGGCGAGATCGAGGTTGAGCACCGCGCCGTCCGCGCGCAGCCGTTGATGCGTGGCGATCACGGCCATGCCGCCATGGTGCAGATGGCGGGCCAGCAGTGCATCGAAGCCGGCCGAGGAGGCTTCGTCGAGCGAGGTCACCGGCTCGTCCAGCAGCCACAGCTCGCACGGCGTCAGCGCCAGTCGCGCCAATGCCACGCGTCGGCGCTGCCCTTGCGAGAGCGTGCGCACGGGAGCGTCCGCCACGCCATCGAGACCGAGTTCCGACAGCGCCCGGCGTGCGGCGTCCGCGGTCGGGCGCTGTCCGGCCATGCGCGCGGCGAACTGAAGGTTTTCGATCGCCGAGAGATCCGGGTAGATGCCATTGGTGTGGCCGAGATAGGCGAGACGCGCGAGATAATCGGGGTCTCCCGCCCGCACTGGCCGGCCCTGCCAGTACAGGTTGCCAACGGCTGGCGGCATCAGACTCGACAGTACGCGCAGCAGGCTGCTCTTGCCGGCCCCGTTCGGCCCGATGACCTGCAGCAGTTCCCCTCGCCGCAAGGACAGGTCGATACCGCGGAAGATCGTGCGATATCCGCGCCGGACGCCAAGCTCGCGGCCTTCCAGTTCCGCGTCGGCCATGGCCTATTGCCCCTCGGCCTTCGAGATGTCAGGCAGGTGGTGAGCAATACCCTTGTGGCAGTCGATGCACGTCTTCTCCTTGTCGGCCAGATAGGTCGAATGCATGGCCTGCGCGCGCGGGCTCTGGCGGGTGAAGTCCATCGACTGGTAATCGTGGCAATTGCGGCATTCGAGCGAATCATTGGCCTTGAAGCGGGCCCATTCGTGCTGAGCCAGTTCCAGCCGGTGCGCCTGGAATTTCTCGCGCGTATCGATCGTGCCGAAGATCTTGGCCCAGACCTCCTTCGACGCCTGCATCTTGCGGGCTATCTTGTCGGTCCAGTTGTGCGGCACGTGGCAATCGGAGCATTTGGCACGCACGCCGCTGCGGTTCGTGAAGTGGATCGTGCCCTGCAGCTCCTGGTAGACGTTGTCACGCATCTCGTGGCAGCCGGTGCAGAACTGCTCGGTGTTGGTGAGTTCCAGCGCCGTATTGAACGCGCCCCAGAAGATCAGGCCGGCAACGAAGCCGCCCAGCGTCAGGAATCCCAGGCTGAAGTACGCGCTGGGTCGGTTTATGGTGCGCCAGTAGCGCTTGATCAGATCCCACATGATCGGTCACCGTCGCCTGGTCTGGTCACTTGGTGCGCTTGGGCGCGCCACCGCTGGTTTTCAGGATCGTTTCCACATCGACGAACGTATTGCCGACGAGTGGCTTTGCATCCGCCTGTGGTACGTGGCACTGCGTGCAGAAGTAGCGTCGCGGGGAAACATCGGCCAGCACATTGTTGTCCCGGTCCATGTAGTGCGTGATGCTGATCGGAATCGCCTGCGTCTCCTCGGTGCGCGTGCGCGCGTGGCAGAACATGCAGCGGTTGAAATCCTTGTCGAGCTGGTAACCGTCGATCTTGTGGGGGATCGTCGGCGGCTGCATCGTGTAGTTGCGCGTGCGGCGGACATCCTTGTTCTCGGTCGGATACAGCAGCGGCGCCTTGGATTCGTCGGCGACTGGCGTCGGGCCGCGCAGCGCATCCACCAGGCCCTGCGCGCGCGCCAGCGGAGCGCAGAGCACCGATGCAATCAGCAGCACGGTGACCCAGGTTCGGCTCGGCATCATGGCATGTCCTCCTACTCAGACCTTGACGATCTTGACCGCGCACTTCTTGAAGTCGGTCTGCAGCGAGATCGGACAGGTTGCATCCAGTGTCACCTTGTTGATGAGCTGGCTGGCGTCGAACCACGGCACGAACACCAGCCCGCGCGGCGGTGCGTCACGCCCGCGCGTTTCGATGCGCGTGCGCATGCGGCCGCGCCGCGATACCACTTCGACCTCAACGCCGCGCCGCAGTCCCAGTGCCTTGGCATCTTCGGGATGCATGAAGCACACGGCATTCGGGAAGGCCCGATAGAGCTCGGGCACGCGCCGCGTCATCGAACCGGAGTGCCAATGCTCGAGCACGCGGCCCGTGGCCAGCCAGAACGGGTATTCCTTGTCGGGAGACTCGGCCGGTGGCTCGTAGGGCAGGGCGAAGATCACGGCCTTGCCGTCCGGGTTGCCGTAGAACTGGAAGCCCGTGCCTGCCTTCACATAAGGGTCGCTGCCCTCGCGATAACGCCAGCGTGTTTCCTTGCCGTTCACCACAGGCCAGCGCAGTCCGCGCGCCTCGTGGTACATGTCGAACGGGGCCAGGTCATGCCCGTGGCCACGGCCAAATGTCGCGTATTCCTCGAACAGACCCTTCTGCACGTAGAAGCCGAAAGCCTTGGCTTCGTCGTTGTGATACTCGGGGTCCATGTCCTTGACCGGGAACTTGTCGACCTGCCCATTGCGATAGAGCACGTCATACAGCGTCTTGCCGCGATACTCGGGCTTCTTGGCGATCAGGTCGGCTGGCCAGACTTCCTCGACCTTGAAGCGCTTCGAGAACTCCATCAGTTGCCAGAGGTCGGATCGCGACTCGCCCGGCGCATCGACAAGCTGGTGCCAGAACTGCGTGCGCCGCTCCGCGTTGCCGTAGGCGCCTTCCTTCTCCACCCACATCGCGCTGGGCAGGATCAGGTCGGCCGACAGCGCCGTGACGGTGGGATAGACGTCGGACACGACGATGAAGTTGGCCGGGTTCCGGTAACCGGGCAGGCCTTCCTGCATCAGGTTGGCGGCCGCCTGGATGTTGTTGTTGACCTGCACCCAGTACGCATTGAGCTTGCCGTCCTTGAGCATGCGGTTCTGCAGCACGGCGTGAAAGCCGGGCTTGTCGGGAATCGTGCCGGCCGGCAGCTTCCAGATGCGTTCGGCTTCCTCGCGGTGCTTGGGATTGGTGACGACCATGTCCGCCGGCAGCCGGTGCGAGAACGTGCCGACCTCGCGTGCCGTGCCGCAGGCTGACGGTTGCCCGGTCAGCGAAAACGGACTGTTGCCCGGCGTGGAGATCTTGCCGGTCAGCAGGTGCACGTTGTAGACCATGTTGTTGACCCACGTGCCACGGGTGTGCTGGTTGAAGCCCATGGTCCACAGCGACATGACCTTGACGTTCGGGTCCGCGTAGAGCTCCGCCAGTTTCTCAAGCTGGGCCTTGGGTACGCCCGAAAGCTTGCTCACGTAGTCGGCATCGTACTTGGAGACGAACTTGGCGAAGTCGTCGAACGTAATCGGCTTCGCGTCGTTAGGATTGGCGGCGTTCTTGGCCTCCTTCTGCAGCGGATTGTCCGGACGCAGGCCATAGCCGATATCGGTCACGCCTTCCTTGAAGACCGTGTACTTGTTGACGAAGTCCTTGTTGACCTTGTTGTTGCGGATGATGTAGTTGGCGATGTAGTTCAGCATCGCCAGATCGGTCTGGGGCTTGAAGATGATCGGCAGGTCGGCCAGATCGAACGAGCGGTGCGTGAACGTCGACAGCACGGCCACCCGTGTCTTCGGATGGCTCAGGCGCCGGTCGGTCACCCGCGTCCACAGGATCGGGTGCATCTCCGCCATGTTCGAGCCCCACAGCACGAAGGCGTCGGCTGCCTCGAAATCGTCATAGCAGCCCATCGGCTCGTCCATGCCAAACGTGCGCATGAAGCCGGTCACCGCCGATGCCATGCAGTGGCGCGCATTGGGGTCGATGTTGTTGGAGCGGAAGCCGGCCTTGAACAGCTTGGAGGCTGCATAGCCTTCCCACACCGTCCACTGGCCCGAGCCGAACATGCCGACCCCCGACGGGCCCTTGTCCTTGAGCGCCTTCTTGAACTTCTCGGCC
>JAFAJB010000153.1 GCA_019236395.1 Cupriavidus sp. | reverse complement strand
GAGGCGGTCAGGCGCGGGTGCGGGAAACGCAGCCGGTCGCCGGTACCGAGCAGCACTACCTCGGGCGACCTGGCGAGCAGGGCTTCGAAATGGGCCGGTTCGAGATCCTCGAATCGGCGGGCCGGCCACGGCTCGATGTCGCCTTCGGGCATCACGAGCACGGACGTTTCGTGGCGGATCGCGTTGATCTCTATATAGCCGGGGCCGTAGCCGGTCACGGTATTCAGGTTCTGGGGCTTGTCGGCGTGGAGTTTCAAGTGGGGGCCTCGTGCCGCCGGGGAGATTCCGGCTCGCCACCCCGCGGATGGGTGGCCGCAGCGGGAGGCTGGCGGCGGGTTGGTGGCAGGATCTTGCGCGCAGGCGTCAGAACGCTCGCTGCAATGCAAGAATCCGTGCCGAAGTCTGTCATAATCCGATATCTTATAGCTTTTGCCTCCCGGTCTGCCACGCCTCGCGAGCCTCACTGCGGACGCGCCGCCAGACGCCCAGGACAATCCAGAAGAATCCCAGATCCCGCTGCCGCCAGAGACCGGCAGCTTGCCCTGACATCGCCAACACCGCCGTGAAACCCATCCAGAAATCGAACAAGCTCCAGAACGTTTGCTATGACATCCGCGGCCCGGTGCTGGAAAAGGCCAAGCAAATGGAGGAAGAAGGGCACAAGATCATCAAGCTGAACATCGGCAACCTGGCCGTGTTCGGATTCGATGCGCCTGAGGAGATCCAGCAGGACATGATGCGCAACCTGCCGAATTCGGCGGGTTACTCGGATTCCAAGGGCATCTTCGCGGCGCGCAAGGCGATCATGCACTACACCCAGGAGAAGAAGATCCAGGGCGTGGGGCTGGACGACATCTATGTCGGCAACGGCGCATCCGAGTTGATCGTGATGTCGATGAACGCGCTGCTCAATAGTGGCGATGAAGTGCTGGTTCCTGCACCTGACTATCCACTATGGACGGCTGCGGTGAGCTTGTCCGGCGGCACGCCTGTCCACTATGTGTGCGACGAGGCGAACGAGTGGATGCCCGATCTCGACGACATCCGCCGCAAAATCACCCCGAACACGCGCGCCATTGTCATCATCAATCCGAACAACCCCACCGGGGCACTCTATTCGGACGAGCTGCTGATGCAAATCGTCGCCCTCGCGCGCCAGCACGGCCTGATCATCTTTGCCGACGAGATCTATGACAAGGTCCTGTACGACGGCAATACCCATACGTCGATCGGCTCGCTGTCGACCGACGTGCTGACCGTGACCTTCAACGGCCTGTCGAAGAACTACCGCTCGTGCGGCTACCGCGCCGGCTGGATGGTCGTGTCGGGTGACAAGCGTCCCGCGCAGGACTATATCGAAGGCCTGAACATGCTGTCGTCGATGCGCCTGTGCGCCAACGTGCCGGGCCAATGGGCGATCCAGACCGCGCTGGGCGGCTACCAGAGCATCAACGACCTCGTGGCCGATGGCGGCCGCCTGCGCCGCCAGCGCGACCTGGCCCATGAGCTGATCACGCAGATTCCGGGTATTACCTGCGTCAAGCCCAAGGCGGCGCTGTACCTGTTCCCGAAGCTCGACCTGTCGATGTATCCGATCCAGGACGACCAGGAATTCATCTACGAATTGCTGCAGGAATCGAAGGTGCTGCTGGTGCAGGGCACCGGCTTCAACTGGGGCGCGCCGGACCATTTCCGGATCGTGTTCCTGCCGCACGAGGAAGACCTGCGCGAGGCCATCAGCCGCGTCGGCCGCTTCCTTGAGAACTATCGCAAACGTCACGGCACGGTATAAGCCGCCGGGCCGCCCCATTTTCGAATCAAGCAACCCAGAGTCAGACGTCCATGAATCCCATCAAAGTCGGCCTTCTCGGCATCGGTACCGTCGGTAGCGGCACGTTCAACGTGCTCAAGCGCAATCAGGAGGAAATTCGCCGCCGCGCAGGCCGCGGCATCGAGATTGCGGTGGTGGCCGACCTCAACACCGAGCGCGCCCGCGAACTGACCGGTGGCACGGTGGACGTCGTCAGCGATGCCAACGACGTGGTAACGCGCCCGGACATCGACATCGTCATCGAGCTGATCGGCGGCTACGGCATCGCCCGCGAACTCGTGCTGAAGGCCATCGAGAATGGCAAGCACGTGGTCACCGCGAACAAGGCCCTGCTGGCCGTGCATGGCAACGAAATCTTCGAAGCCGCGCGCAAGAAGGGCGTGATCGTCGCGTTCGAGGCGGCCGTGGCCGGTGGCATCCCCATCATCAAGGCGCTGCGTGAAGGCCTGACCGCGAACCGCATCCAGTGGATCGCCGGCATCATCAACGGCACGACGAACTTCATCCTGTCCGAGATGCGCGACAAGGGCCTGGACTTCGACACGGTGCTCAAGGAAGCGCAGCAACTGGGCTATGCAGAGGCCGATCCGACCTTCGACATCGAAGGCATTGACGCCGCGCACAAGGTCACGCTGATGAGCGCGATCGCGTTCGGCATGCCGGTGCAGTTCGATCGCGCTCACGTGGAAGGTATTACCAAGCTGTCGGCCATCGACATCAAGTACGCCGAGGAACTGGGCTATCGCATCAAGCTGCTCGGCATCACCCGCCGCCGCGAGGAAGGTGTGGAACTGCGCGTGCACCCGACGCTGGTGCCGGCCTCGCGCCTGATCGCCAATGTGGAAGGCGCGATGAACGCCGTGCTGGTGCAGGGCGACGCCGTGGGCGCCACGCTGTACTACGGCAAGGGCGCTGGCGCCGAGCCGACTGCCTCGGCCGTGATCGCCGACCTGGTCGACGTGACCCGCCTGCACACCGCCGATCCGAACCACCGCGTGCCGCACCTGGCGTTCCAGCCGGACGAGCTGTCGAACGTGCCCGTGCTGCCGATCGAGGAAGTCACGAGCTCGTACTACCTGCGCATGCGCGTGTCCGACGAAACCGGCGTGCTGGCAGAGATCACGCGCATCCTGGCCGAAGGCGGCATCAGCATCGACGCGATGCTGCAGAAGGAATCGCGTGAAGGCGAGCCGCAGACCGACATCATCATCCTGACGCACCTGACGCGCGAAAAGCAGATCAATGCCGCGATCCGCAGCATCGAAGCCCTGCAGACCGTGCTGTCGCCGGTCACGCGCCTGCGCATGGAAGAACTGAACTAAGCCAGACCAGCCACATGAATTACCAGTCGACGCGCGGCCATGACGTGCCGCAATCGTTCTCCGAAATCCTGCTCGGTGGCCTGGCGCCCGATGGCGGCCTGTACCTGCCGAAGCAGTATCCGCAAGTCACGGCCGACGAACTCGAGGCGTGGCGCCGCCTGCCGTACGCCGACCTGGCGTTCGAGGTGCTGTCGCGCTTCTGTGACGATATTCCGGCCGAAGACCTGCGCGCGCTGACGCGCAAGACCTACACGGCCGAGGTGTACTGCAACGCGCGTCCGGGCGACAACACCGCCGACATCACGCCGCTGCGCACGCTGGGCCAGGAAGGTGGCACGAAGCTGCAACTGCTGGGCCTGTCCAACGGCCCGACGCTGGCCTTCAAGGACATGGCGATGCAGTTGCTCGGCAACCTGTTCGAGTACGCGCTCAAGCGGGCCGGCCTGAAGCTGAACATCCTTGGCGCAACGTCGGGCGACACCGGCAGCGCGGCCGAGTACGCAATGCGCGGCAAGGAAGGCATCCGCGTGTTCATGCTGAGCCCGCACCGCAAGATGAGCGCGTTCCAGACTGCGCAGATGTTCAGCCTGCAGGACCCGAACATCTTCAATATCGCGATCGAAGGCGTGTTCGACGACGCGCAGGACATCGTCAAGGCCGTCTCGAACGATCATGCGTTCAAGGCGCGCCAGCGCATTGGCACGGTGAATTCGATCAACTGGGCCCGCGTGGTGGCCCAGGTGGTGTACTACTTCAAGGGCTGGCTGCTGGCTACCGATGGCCCGGGCCAGAAGGTGTCGTTCTGCGTGCCGTCGGGCAACTTCGGCAACGTCTGCGCCGGCCATATCGCGCGCATGATGGGCCTGCCGATCGACAAGCTCGTGGTGGCCACCAACGAGAACGACGTGCTCGACGAGTTCTTCCGCACCGGAACGTACCGCGTGCGGACCTCGGCGCAGACGTACCACACGTCGAGCCCGAGCATGGATATCTCGAAGGCATCGAACTTCGAACGCTTCGTGTTCGATCTGCTCGGCCAGGATTCGACCAAGCTGGTGGCATTGTTCCGCGACGTCGATGCAAAGGGCGGCTTCGATCTTGCCGGCACGCCGGAGTTCGAGCGCATCGGCCAGTTCGGCTTCGTTTCGGGCCGCAGCACGCACGAAGATCGTCTGACCACGATCCGCGACGTGAACCAGCGCTACGGCGTGACGATCGACACCCACACCGCCGATGGCGTAAAGGTGGCGCGCGAATACCTGCAGCCGGGCGTGCCGATGGTGGTGCTGGAAACCGCGCTGCCGGCCAAGTTCGCCGATACGATCCACGAGGCGCTGGGCCATGAGCCGGAGCGTCCGGCCGCGTTCGACGGCATTGAGCGCCTGCCGCAGCGCTTCGAGGTGATGCCCGCCGACGCCGACCGCGTGAAGGCGTACATCGCGCAGCACACGGGTTTGTGACAAGCGGGGCGAATAGCCCTTATCACGGCGTAATCCGCCGGCCCGGCGTCAACTCGTTACAATCGGGTTTGCCGGGCCCGCTGCCACGGCCCCCAGGCGTTTCGCCGGGGGCTGTTTCATTTGGGGCCAACCCGATTTCCTCACGTATCCCATGACCCAGACTGCTGCGCGCCCCCCGATGCTGACCATGGCCCAGGCGCTCGATGCCCTGATGGCCGGCGTTCGTCCGATCACCGATACCGAAACCGTCGATACGCTTCAGGCGAACGGACGCGTGCTGGCCGCTGGCGTGACCAGCGCGCTGCGCGTGCCGCCGGCCGACAACACGTCGATGGACGGCTACGTGATGCGTGCTGCCGACGTGCAGGCGGCGGGCACGCGCCTGCCGGTTTCGCAGCGGATTCCGGCCGGTCATGTCGGCACCGAGCTGGCCCCCGGCACGGCCGCGCGCATCTTCACGGGCGGCCTGATTCCGCCCGGTGCCGATGCCGTGGTGATGCAGGAGCAGTGCCAGGCGGACGGCGATGCGGTAATCGTCAATCACGTACCGGCCTCGGGTGAGTGGATTCGTCGCGCCGGCGAGGATATCGAGGCCGACAGCGAGATCCTGCCCGCAGGCACGCGCCTGTCGCCGCAGGCGCTGGGTCTGGCCGCGTCGGTCGGGCAGGCAAGCCTC
>JAFAJB010000052.1 GCA_019236395.1 Cupriavidus sp. | reverse complement strand
TCAACAGCTTCAATATCTGGAGCCTCGCAGCGGGCGTCGTGCAGCCTGTCTTCCACGGTGGCGAACTGCGTGCGCAGAAGCGGGCCAAGGAGGCTGCCTACGAGGAATCGCTAGGCGCCTATCGGCAGGCGGTTCTGCAGGGCCTGCAGAACGTGGCGGACACGCTGCGTGCGCTCGATGCGGATGCCGGCACGCTGCAGGCACGCGCCGACAACGCGCGCCAGACCAGCGACACGCTGGTGATCGTGAGCGAACAGTACCGGCTCGGCGGCGTGAGCCAGCTCACGCTGCTCGATGCCGAACGGCAGGCACGCCAGGCGGCGCTGGACCTCTCGCAGGCGCGCGCCACGCGGCTGGCGGACTCGGCCGCGCTGATGCAGGCGCTTGGTGGTGGGTGGTGGAGTGAGGAGGCTACGGTGGGGAGCTTGAAGTAGCGTTGGTCGGTGCCGGATGCGCATGCCCTCTCCCCCGGCCCCTCTCCCGCCGTGCGGGAGAGGGGCCGGGGAGAGGGTAAAGCGTATCGAATCCTACCGCCCCACGAACGCAGCCAACCGCTTCACCCCTTCATCGAGCCGCGCCACATCGCACGCATAGCACCACCGCACGAAGCCCTCGCCCTCATCGCCGAACGCACTTCCGGGTGCGAGCCCGAGATGGGCCTCGCGCACGAGCTGCTTGCACAGCGCCAGGCTGTCGGAGGCCCCATCGAACCGGAAGAACACGTACATGGCCCCATCTGGCGCATGCGCATCGATGCCGGGCATTGCGGAGAGCGCGTCAACCAGATGGTCTCGCGCCGTGCGCAGTCGCCGCACCAAGTCCTGCGTGAACGCCTCGCCTTCGCACACGGCCACCACGCCGGCTTCCTGGACGAAGGAAGGCGCGCACGAGGTGTTGTACTCGATAAGCTTGCCCAGGTCGCCCATCACCGAAGACGGCACCACCATCCAGCCCAGCCGCCAGCCCGTCATCAGCCACGCCTTCGAGAACGAATTGACTGCGATGACACGTTCTTCGCGGCTGGCGATGTCGAGGAACGATGGCGCGACCGGGCCCTCGTTTCCGTAGTAAAGCCGCTCGTAGACTTCGTCGGCGATGATCCAGATGCCGTGGCGGCGGCAGTGATCGAGCACCGCCTGCTGCGCTGCGCGCGGCATGACCCAGCCGGTCGGGTTGTTCGGCGAATTGATCGTCAACGCACGCGTGCCCGGCGTCAGCGCGGCCAGCAGTTTGTCGAGGTCGAGTGTCCAGCCATCGGCACCATGGTCGAGCGACACGGTTTCCACCGTGGCGCCCAGGATGCGCGGGATCTCGACGAGGTTGGGCCACAGCGGCGTCACGGCCACCACGCGGTCACCGGGCCCGACGACGAGCTGCGCGGCAAGCATCAGCGCGTTGACGCCGGCACTGGTCACGGCGATGTTGTCGACGGATGTGGCGCCATGCAGACGGGTCACATACTCCGACAGCGCGGCGCGCAGCGGCGCAATGCCAAGATTGTGGTTGTAGAACGTGGCGCCGTTGGCCAGCGCGCGGCTGGCGGCCTCGCGAATGAACGGCGGGGTGACCTGGTCAGATTCACCGAACCAGAATGGGAGTATGTCGGGCAGGCCGATGCCGGCGTTGGCGACTTCGCGGATGCGTGATGCGCGCAGCGCCTGCACGATGTCGCGCGCCCGCGGCGCGGCTTCAGTGAAGGAGGACTGGCTGGACGGGCTGGCGGACATCGGCACTCCTTCATTGGATCGACGAAGCGCCTAGCGTACCGGATTCCCGCCTGCCTTGCTGCGGCGATCGATCGACCTTCAGTCGGAGAAACGTTCTCGCAACGCGTCCGCCGTCATCGAGACATAGCCAAGCCCGGACAGCGGCCCGCGTACCGCGCGAAGCAGTGCCGCGTTGTCCGCTGCCGTGGCGCCATCGGGCAGGGCCATGTTGTTCTCGAAGCCGATCCGCGCATGGCCGCCGAGCATCACCGCCGTGGCCGCGCAATCGGCCTCCTGCTTGCCGAACGCGCAGACGGCCCATTCGGTGCCGGACTGGTCGAGCCCCGTTTCGCGCCACGCCGCCAGGAACGGCAGCAGATCCGTGGGCGACGATTTCTGCCCGGCCGAGTAGCGGCCCAGCACGAACAGCACCCAATGACGCCCATCAGGAATGGCGCCACTACCACGCAGTGCAGCATAGCGGCGCACGTCTTCCGCGTCGTAAAGGATGTACTGCGCGACCACGTGTTCGCGATGCATCCACTGGAAGAACGCCGAGGCGGCCGGCAGTGCGGCGGCATCGGGCACGAGTTCCCGCACGGCCACCGATGCGGCTTCCGGGCGCAGCGCTCGCACCGTGGCCATCTGCTGCGCGGGCTGATAGATGCCGACGGCTTCGGTGGTCAGTTGCAGCACCAGCGCATCTCCCACGGCCTTGCGCACGGCGGCAATGGCCGGCTCGTAGTCGCCGACTTCAAGGCTGTGCGTGGCATCGGCGCGGCGGACATGCAGATGGATCATCGCGGCGCCAGCTTCGACGCATTCGCGCGCGCATTGAGCCAGTTCGTCAGGCGTGATCGGCAGGCGCGCGTGATCGGCGTGGGTCTTGCGGGCGCCGTTCGGGGCCACCGCCAGGGCAAACGGGCGGCGCAAGGTATCGGCGGGGGTCTGATTCGGCATCGGGACGCTCCTCAGACCGGCAGTACCGTCTTCACGGCCTGCGTGAAGCGGTCGACGATATTGTCGATATCGGCGGGCGTGCAGATGAACGGTGGCGCGAACAGCACGTGGTCGCCGTGGATACCATCGACCGTTCCGCCCATCGGATAGACCAGCACACCGTGCTCCATGCAGGTGCGCTTGAGCACTGCGTGGGTCTTCTTCGCCGGATCGAGCGTGGCCTTGGTGGCGCGATCCGCCACGAACTCCACGCCGACGAACAGGCCGCGGCCGCGCACGTCACCGAGGTTCGGATGATCGCCGAGCGATTCACGCAGGCGCGCACGCAATTGCTCGCCGCGCGCCAGCACGTTGTCCAGCAACTTCTCTTCGGCGATCGTCCGTTGCACGGCCAGCGCCGCTGCACAGGCGGTAGCGTGGCCGATGTAGGTATGGCCATGCTGGAAGAATCCGCTGCCGCCGATGATCGCGTCATAGATGCGCGAGGTCGACAGCATCGCGCCGATCGGCTGGTAGCCAGCACCAAGGCCCTTGGCAATCGTCACGATATCGGGCACCACGCCATCCTCTTCGCACGCAAACAGATAGCCGGTGCGGCCCATGCCGGACATCACTTCGTCGAGGATCAGCAGCACGCCGTACTTGTCGCATACCGCGCGAATGCGCTTCAGGTAGTCAGCCACCGGCGGCACCGCGCCGGCCGTTGCGCCAACCACGGTCTCGGCGACAAAGCCGGCCACCGAGTCAGGACCGAGTTCGAGGATCTTGGCTTCAAGCTCGTCGGCCAGGCGTTGTGCGTATTGCTGGTCCGATTCACCGGCTGCCTGGTCGCGATAGGCGTAGCACGGCGACACATGGTGCGCCGGCACCAGCAGCGGCAGGAACGGCTCACGGCGCCACGCATTGCCGCCAATCGCCAGCGCGCCAAGCGTATTCCCGTGGTAGCTCTGGCGGCGCGCGATGAAATGGCGGCGCTGCGTCTGGCCGATTTCCACGAAGTACTGGCGGGCCAGCTTCAACGCGGCCTCCACGGCCTCGGAGCCACCCGATACGAAATACACGTGATTGAGATCGCCAGGCGCGGCATCGGCCAGCGTCTGCGCCAGCGTTTCGGAGACTTCCGTCGTGAAGAACGACGTGTGCGCGTACGCGATGGTGTCCACCTGCGCCTTGATCGCCTCGATCACGCGCGGATGGCCGTGGCCAAGGCAGGACACCGCCGCGCCACCCGATGCATCAAGGTAACGCCGGCCGTTGCTGTCGATCAGTTCGATGCCCTGGCCGCCAACGGCGACCGGCAAGGTTTGCTTGGGATTGCGGTGGAATACGTGCGTCATGGTGAGATGCGGGGGCTGCGCGGAAACAGGTGTGAGTATAGGAACAACTTCCGCGTCATGCAACAAGTGTTTCATTCAACAACAGAAAAGAAACATCCGGTGCTTCGTCCTTTTGCGCCCGGTTGGCGGCACATCTGCGCCTGCGTCGCGCCAAGCTGTGCAACAATCGTTGCATTACACATACCAAGAACCGTTCATGCCCTCCTCCACGCCCAAGCCGCCGCAGTCGCTAGATGCGCTGCTGGCACAACTGCGCGCCGATTTTCCCAACCTGAGCGCGCAGTTCCAGAGTGGCGCCCGCTACCTGCTCGATCACCCGCGCGATATCGCGATCCAGTCGATGCGCAAGGTGGCCGCCAGCGCCGGCGTGCAGCCCGCCACACTGGTGCGGCTTTCGCAGGCGCTGGGGTTCGAGGGCTGGCAGGGGCTGCGCGAGCTGTTCGTCGAAGCCGTGCGCGACGGCGACAGCCAGCCCTACGCCCGGCGGGCGCGCAAGGTGGTCCGGGAAAGTGGATCGAGCCGCATGTTCTCGGAGATGATCGAAGTGCAGCACCACAACCTGGACGCGCTGCTGGCCAGCAATGCCGATACGCTGCCACAGGCGGCCGAGCTGCTTGCCGCGGCGCCGATGGTTCATGTGGCGGGCTTCCGCTCGTGCTTCCCGATCGCGTTTTCGTTCCACTACATCTACGGGCTGTTCCGCAGTTCGGTGCGGCTGATCCGCGGCGACGCCGGCACCCTGGAAATGGAACTGCGCGCATTGAACGCGAAGGACGCGGTGCTTGTGGCCGGGTTCGCGCCCTATTCGCAGGAAAGCCTGCGCGTGGCCACCGCCGCCCGCGAAGCCGGCTGCAAGGTGATCGCGCTGACCGACAGCACAGTGGCCCCGATCGCGCTGGAAGCCGATTGCACGCTACTATTTGCGATCGACAGCCCGTCGTTTTTCCCGTCGATTACAAGCGGTGTGGCGATGGTGGAGGCGCTGGTGGAGCACCTGCTTGCCAGGAAAGGCAAGGGGGCGATCCGGGCGCTGGAGCAGACGGAGGGGCAGTTGCATCGGACGGGGGCTTATTTGCCGGTGGGGCGGGGGTGAGTCTCTTGCGGCGCGGTCGAACTATCCAGTTGCCCCCCCTTTTTGGAATGAATCAGTCCCGATCACTGTAGGCGAAAAGCTTCCACGTCACATCCGCATAAAGCTGACGTGCGCCGAGCAACGTATCCATCCATGCAAAGCGCCGAGGATTGGGTCCGGTCAGCGGCGGCATGAAATCACCCTTCGTGAAGCGCTGCCTCGCGCCCGCGACCATGCCTACGGCAGCCGGCACGCACCAGATGCCGCTTTGCGGGCAGCGTTCGCCGGTTTCCACCTTGGTTCCGAGTGGCAGGGGATCGAAGCTGGCCACCGGGGCGGCCGTTCGTGCGGCCTCTGCTAGCGCATCGAGTGACAGGCCGGTGGCCGGATCAAGGCGTTTGTCCCGGCACAATCGGTTGATCAGTTCGTCCGAAGGCTTCTCTGGCGGCACCGCCGCAGCCTCCTCCTTTTCCCATTGGAATGTGCCGTCCCATGGCGGCAGCTTGGCGGGGGGAAGCGGCACAATCTGGTCGATGTCCGGAACCTTGGGGTTGCGGCCTTCGTTTTGGATCAGGAATCTCCAGATTGCCTTGTAGCGCTGTGAGCGCTCGGGGTCGTAGGGTAGTGCCAGATAGTGGAGTCTGTTCGACGGCGGCGGTCCATCGAAACCCTTCCAGAGCGATGAAGCCGACATCGAATTCCCCGCCATCGCGCCTTTCTGGAATGCCTCTACCGCCTCGGGGAAGTGCTCCAGCACCGATTGATTGATTCCCAATTTCGCAGCGGCTTCTCCATGACCCTGCTCAGTCGCACATTGGCGCATCTGCTTGGCAACGTCGGGGGCCTTGTCCAAGGGAGCGAGAAGATTGCTAACGTAGAACTGCGCTTCCGCGCTTCCCAGATCCGCCGCCTTGCGGAAATAGCGTAACGCCATCTCCTTGTCCTGCTTCAGCCCATAGCCCAGATTCAGGTAGAAGCCAATATCGTAGTAGCCGGACGGCACGCCGGCATTAATCAATTGACTCGCCAGTTCGATGCTTTCCTTCTGTGGCAGCGGTGATGATGCCTGGCCTTGCGACACCAGCAGTTGCAGATTGCGATTTGCCTTGTAGTGACCATGCACCGCTGCGATCCGGTAGTAGCGGGCGACCTCGTCATAGTCTTTCGGACCCTGACGTTTCTGCAGGTGGCGGGCATACTTGAATAGCAAGTCGGCCTCAGGGTTCAGCGGTGGCAGTTGATCAGCCTCGTGGACGCAGCTAAAGGCCAGATTGGCTCGGACGGTGGTCAGATCGGGAACGGTTCGCATGGTCTTTTTTTCCTCGGAACATGCGGTCAGAGATATGACCGCCAGCAATAGGGCCAGTGAAATGCGCATAGGTCAGTCCAGGATGGTTCGCTTCGGATCGTCGCGGCGGAACTCAATTAGCGAGGACTCTGGAGGCAGTCCGTTGGCTCGGTTGCCTGAGTTCCTCGAAATGATCCTCCCCCACTCATCAAACGCCTCCGCCGGATCATCCTGCGCCCCCATCCCTTTCGTATGGATCCCCCACAACCGCCGGCGCAGTGGCTGAGTCGCCGCGGCATGCTCGTGGCAGATATTCAGCTCGCTGTCGCCTGCCATGCTGCGCGTGTTGATATTGGCCGACCCCAGCGTCGTGAACACGTCGTCGACGATCATCAGCTTGGAGTGGATATAGACGTCCTGCCACTGGCCCGGCGGCGAGTCCGGCGCCACCAGCGTGCAGATGTGCACCTTCAGCCCTGGAATCTCCACCGGTACGACGACCTCCGGCGGCTCCTTCATCTGCGCCTGCAGTTCGGCTTGTCGTCGTTTCGCCCGGTCAAGCCTGTGTTGCGCCTCGGCCAGCTTGTTGCGGACCATTTCATTGTCGACATGCTGCTGGACCTCGTGCGCGGCCCGGATGGCATCATTGGCCTGCCTCTGCTGCGCAACCGCCTCCTTGTACCGCGCCTCAAGCTCAGCCTGACGGAGATCCTCGCGCTCCAATGTCGCCACCCCGGGGATGGTTTCGGCACGCCCCAGCGCATCGAGCATCCGGTAGGTGTTGACGGTACCGTCCCCCATGCCTTCATCGCTGGAGTTGGTCACCACAAAAAGGTAAATGCAGCCGTGCTCGCCGCAGTCGCGCCCCCTTCTGAACTGCTCCGCCGCAGCATCCTTGATCTTCTTGGCCAGCGGCGGGTAACGGAAGTACTGGTTCTCGATGTAGATGAAGCGGGTCGCGTTGTTGACGGCCTGCATGTAC
>JAFAJB010000002.1 GCA_019236395.1 Cupriavidus sp. | reverse complement strand
CGGGTCGTAGCGGCTGTAGGCGATCGAGCCTTCCAGATAGAGCGGAAACGTCTTGCTCATCGTGAAGCCGCCGCCGAGCTGGGACATGATGATGCCCGGATTGTCGGTCTGGGCGTTATTGATCGACAGCGAACTCGATGCCAGGTCGGGCACCACCGAGTAGCTCATCAGGGACAGCACGGCATTGGCCTGCCGCTGCACGCTGGGTCCGAAAATCTGGAAGTTCGGCGTGGACTGGGCATGGGCGGACGGCAACGCCGCCCCCGTCAGCAAAAGCAGCGTCCCCCGGCACACGAAAGCTCCGAAGGAACTCGGGAGAGAGTGGGCGAGAGATTGCAGCATCGTGACACGATCCATGCGCTTGGCCAGGGTGTCCTGCGTGCGACGTCGGTGACTCAAGCGTACCGGCGCTCCAGCGGCTCGCGTATTGGACCAAGGTTCCATTGCGGGTAGCGCAAGCGGCATCTATAAGATCACCATGATGGCATCGGCGCGTGCATCAGGCTGGCGCCGTGTTAGGAGGGGGCCATGACGCTCTGCAGCGTTCGACGACTCCGTTGGATCGGAGGATGGATCATTGCTTGCTTCCTAGCAAGCGTCGGCAGCACATGGGCCCAGGATACTTCCGGCCAGGCGCCGACCTTCAAGCCGGAGGAGATTGAGGCGCTGGTGGCGCCCATCGCGCTATATCCGGATTCCGTGCTTGCCCAGGCGCTGATGGCGTCGACCTACCCGCTCGAAATAGTACAGGCGGCGCGATGGGTCAAGGCCAATCCCAACGTCAAGGGGGACGCCGCAATCAAGGCCGTCGAAAGCCAGCCGTGGGATGTGAGCGTGAAGTCGCTGGTGGCCTTTCCGCAGGTGCTGGAGCCGATGAGCGACAAGCTCGACTGGACACAGAAGCTCGGCGATGCGTTCCTTGCGCAGGAAAAGGACGTGCTGGCGGCGGTTCAGCGGCTGCGTGCGAAAGCCCAGCAGAACGGCAACCTGAAATCGAATGAACAGCAGCAGGTGATTGTCGAGCAGGCCGCGCCACAGGGTGCTGCGGCGCCGGCGGGCGGCGCTCCGCAGACCATCGTGCGGATCGAACCGGCCAACCCCGAGGTGATCTACGTGCCGGCGTACAACCCCACTACCGTCTACGGTGGCTGGAGTTATCCATCCTACCCGCCGTATTACTGGCCGCCGCCTCCTGCCTACTACCCAGGTGGCGCGCTGATGACCGGCTTTGCTTGGGGGGTTGGCCTGGCTGCAGCGGGCGCGATCTTCTCCGGCTGCAACTGGGGCGGCGGGGACGTCAACATCAACGTCAACAAGGCCGCGAATATCGACCGGAATTTCGACCGGACCAAGGTTCAGGGCGGCAACAAATGGCAGCACGATGCGAGCCACCGCAAGGGTGTGGCATACCGCGATAACGCCTCGCGCCAGAAGTACGGCAACAACGTGGGCGGAGCGGATCGCCGCAACGATTTCCGTGGCCGCGACAACGCGGGTGCCGGCGACCGAGCGGGCGACCGGGCTGGCAATCGCCAGGGTGACCGTGTTGCAGACCGGGGCGGCGCTGGCGGCGCGGGCGACCGGGGTGGCGCCGACCGTGGAGGAAATCGTGCGAGCACCGCTGATCGCGGCGGTGCGGCGGACCGCGGTGGTGCCGGTGTATCTGACCGCAGCGCCGGCGGCGGCAATCGTGGTACCGGTGGGAACTACGGCGGTGGCGGGCGCGATAACGCGTTCCAGGGCGTGGGCAGCGGCAATACCGCACAGCGTGATCTCGATCGAGGCCGCGCCAGTTCCAGCCAGGCCGGATTCAGCGGTGGTGGCCAGCGCGGCGGCGGCGGTGGTGGAGTTAGCGGAGGAGGAGGTCGCGGCGGGGGTGGCGGCGGCTTCAGCGGTGGTGGCGGCGGTGGTCGCGGAGGTGGCGGTGGCGGCGGCCGTGGTGGCGGCGGCGGAAGGCGTTGAGCGCGACTTCAACGTATGCAGAAGGGGACATTCATGCGCGTTTTGACCCGTATCTTGCGAATGAGCATCTCAGCCGCTGTCGTGCCGCTCATGCTGACGTTCGGCCTGGTGCTTGGCCTGACGCTTGGGCCCGTATCGGCTGCGCATGCGCAGAAGTCGTTCGACACCCCCGAAGCCGCGATGAACGCGTTCGGCGATGCGGTGGCAACCAGCAACGAGGCTGCCGTCGACGCCATGTTCGGGCAATCGGCACGCCGTCTCGTACCACCACTGGGCGCCGACATCCGCTACAGGTTCCTGTCCGCCTGGAGCGAGGCCCATTCGATTGTGCAGCAGGATGACAAGTCGGCCCGCATCGCCGTCGGCAAGGATGGCTGGACGATGCCGGTCCCGCTGGTCAAGCGCAACGGGCGCTGGCAATTCGATACGCAGGCGGGACTGGCAGAGATACGCCTGCGCCGGATTGGCCGAAACGAACTGTCGACCATCCAGACCATGCTGGCCATCTACGATGCGCAGCGCGAGTACGCGCTGACCGATCACAATGGTGATGGCATGCTGGTCTACGCCACGCATCTCGTCAGCTCGCCAGGCAAGCGCGACGGACTGTATTGGCCGACAAAACCTGGCGAGCCGGAAAGCCCGCTGGGTCCGGCGTTCATGGATGCGGTCGGACGCAAGATCAAGGCGGACGGGTACAACGGTTACCGATACAAGCTGCTGACGTCTCAGGGCCCTGCGGCGGACGGCGGCAAATACAACTACCTGGTCAACGGCCGTCTATTCGGCGGATTCGGCGTGCTGGCGTGGCCAGTGCAATACGGCGAAACAGGAATCAAGAGCTTTATCGTCAATCACGAGGGACAGGTCTTCGAGCGGGACCTTGGTCGCGACACCAACTCGCGTGCCGAGGCCATCCAGTCATTCGATCCGGTGCCCGGTTGGAGCAAGGTATCTCCTGCTGCCCCTTAGGATCCGCTGTATCAATCGAAAGTATCGCGATCTGCACAACTGGAATTCAAGAATCTGACAGGTCATTAAAAGCTCGCGATGTCGCGAGCTTCTTTTTTCTTGCATTGCGAAGTAACGTTTGCATTCCCCGGGGGCGCGAGCTAACTTGATACCACACAAACGTAGAAACGAGTGGAAGCGGAATAGTGTGCTCATCTGGACAGCATCCGCGCAATCGAGAACAACTCTTGGCGAGTTGTGCATCGATTGAGAGAGTCCGAATTTGTCGCAGTCGGTTGGGGTAAGCGCTCAGGGACGCAGTATCAGGCCGGATTGCCGCGCGATGCCATGTGCTCGCGCAGACTTCGCCCGTCACGCAGTGGCGAGGTGTCGAGCTTCCGTTCCCGGGACATCCCCAGCAACCAGGAGGGGTGTCATGTCATCCGTAGTCCTGTCTGCTGTCCTGTCAGTTCTCGCCGCCTTCGCAATCAAGGCGCGCCGCCACTATATCCAGACTCAGGATCGTGTCCTTGCCCGGCGCGCCGTGCAGGGGAAGGTTCGCTAGTCCACTGGCTCGACAACCCGAGCCCGCTTTCCGCCACCACCAGGGAGACCACCATGAATCGACGCCTGTTCATTCAGTTGCCTTCGATCGCGCTGATACCGGCGATTGCTGCCTGCACCACAAATACCGGATCTGGTTCGGATGCGGACGCCAAGCGGCGAGAGATCGATGCGGGTGTGGACGGCACGTTGAGCAAACTGTATTCGAGCACCAGTTCGGCGCAGTCTCTGTCGCGTGATGCCAAGGGTATCCTTGTCTTCCCGAAGATCCTTGCGGCCGGCTTTATCGTTGGTGCCGAGTATGGCGAGGGGGCATTGCGGGCGGCCGGATCGTCGGTGGGCTACTACCGCACGACCACGGCCTCCTTCGGCTTTATCGCGGGCGCTCAGTCCAAGGCGCTGGTCATGATGTTCATGACCGATGACGCGCTGAAGAACTTCCAGCAGAGCAAGGGCTGGACGGCAGGGGTCGACGGTTCGATTGCCGTTGCCACCATCGGCGCCAATGGCCAGGTGGATACCAACACCGCCAAAGCCCCGATCATCGGCTTCGTACTGACCAACGCCGGCCTCATGGGCAATCTTTCCCTTGAAGGCACGAAGATCAGCAAGCTCGACATCTGAGGCGCGACAGTGATGCGATGGCTGTCCTTCCTGGTGGTAGGTGTCTCGACGGGGGTGGCGTTCGCCGCCACGCTGTTCCCCGCCATCGGACGCCGGCGTTCGGTCAAGCCGGTTGGCGGGCGGGAGCCGAACACCGCTCGCGCCGATTGCCACCCCAGGGAGGTCGCGCATCTGTCGCAGGCGCCAGGCATGAACGAGCTGGCGGGGTCTCTCGCCCATGAACTGAACCAGCCGCTCACGGCCATCACCAGCAACGCCCAGGCCGTCAGGGAATATCTGGCATCGGGGCCGTGCGACATGGCCGAGGTGCGCGAGATCCTCGACGACATCGTCAGCGATGCGTCGCGCGCCAGCGAGATCGTCAGGCGCGTGCGGGCGCTGATTCTTGGCGAAGCCCCGACGTCGGTTCAGTTCAATGTCGACGAGGTCGTCGAACAGGCGCTGGATCTTGTCGGGGCCAATGCGCGGGCACGCGGTGTCTCGGTATCGCGGGAGGTGGAAGGCCCGCTGCCGCGTGCGATCGGCGATCCGATGGAGATCCAGCTTGTCCTGCTCAACCTGCTGATCAACGCGCTTGATGCCGTGGAGGCGGTTCGCGCGGACGGAGAGGGCCGCGTCTCGATTCTTGCGCAGGAACGCGACGGCGGGATTGCCGTGCTCGTGCGCGACAACGGCTGCGGGGTGGATCCGAACCAGCTCGAACGCATCTTCCAGCCGTTCTATTCGTCGAAGCCGAAAGGCATGGGGCTCGGGCTGTCCTTCAGCCGGGCACTTGTGGAGCGCAACGGCGGGCGGCTGAAGGCAACACGGAACAACGACCGGGGCATGACTTTCGAGCTCTCCCTGCGCACGGAAGCCACAACGCAACACCTGCGCGGATCGGTACTGCCGCTGATCCCGCGCATCTATCCGCTCCAACATGGGGGTACGAGCGATGAACGCAATGCAGCCAACGGTGTGCGTCGTTGATGACGACGACAGCGTCCGGCGTGCGCTGGCGCGCATGCTTGGCGCGCACAGGTATCACACCGCGTGCTTTGAGTCAGCCAGACGATTCCTTGACGAGATCGATCCCGACAGTGCGCCTATCTGCGCGGTGGTGGACCTGCAGATGCCGGACATGGACGGCATCGCGTTGCAGCAGGCCCTGAGCCGACGGGTGCCCGTCGTCATCCTGACCGGGCACGCCGACGTGGGCAAGGTGGTTCAGGCGATGCAGGCGGGGGCCATCGATTTTCTTGAGAAGCCGGTCCAGGACCGCACACTTCTGGCGGCAGTCGAGCGGGCGTGTGAATGCGCGACGGAGCAGTTCGCGCGCAAGACGGAACTCAGACTGCTCAGGCAGAAGGTGGATCGTCTCACGCCACGCGAGCGGGAAGTGCTGGCGTGGATCGTATCGGGCCTGCGCAACAAGCAGGTGGCCAGCGAGCTGGGCACGGTCGAGAAGACCATCAAGGTGCATCGCGCCCACGTGATGCAGAAGCTCGAGGTGGACTCGCTGCCGGCGCTGGTGCGCATCGCCGACAAGATGGGCATGGGGCTGGTGGCGCGCGCCTGATGTCGCGCGCCTGATGCCTGCGATGGACCATCGTCCAATACCGTACGGCGTCAGTGTTTCGTAGCCTTGGGGTAGGTGGTTCCTCCCTGCGGTCTACGATCACTTGGCGCGGATATGGGGTCTTCTGGACAATTTGCAGTGGTTGTCGACGATGACGAGTCCGTTGCGCGCGCGATATCGCGTCTGCTGCGTGCTGCCGGCATCACGGTCGAAACCTTCACGAGCGGGGCGGCGTTCCTGGATCAGGTCCTGTCGCAGCCGACATATCGTCCGCGCTGCGCAATCCTGGACGTCTCCATGCCCGACATCGATGGCCTCGAGGTGCAACGGCGCCTGGCCGGCATGCCGATGGCGATCATCTTCATCACCGCCCACGATGTGCCGGAGGCGCGCGACAAGGCGCTCTCGTCCGGGGCAATCGGCTATCTGCGCAAGCCTTTCAATACCACCCAGCTCATCGAACTGGTCCGGGGCGTGATGGCGTCGTGAGCAGTCGTGAGCTTCTGATCCGCCTGAATTTGGTCCTTGGTCCAATTGCCATATAGACATGAAGTGACACACACTTACCTGGACGTATCTGCAATGTGCGCCGCACGCACAGTTGCGGCTCCGTGAAGAGGACAGATCATGGCGCTTCTGATGCTCTCCAACCTTCATCCCGATACCACCGAAGAACAGGTGAAGGAATTCCTGGGCCGGTACGGCGTACCGCCCTTCGACGAGATCGAGTTCCAGGAGGGCGATGGCACGCGGCCGGCCGCCACGCTGACATTCCTCTCGGTCGATGCCGCGGCGCTGCGGCAGTACGTGCAGCGCATTCACGGCGTGTTCTGGAACGGTCACAAGATCAATGCACTGGTGTTGAGAGAGCGGTTCACCTGACGACGCCAGTCGGGAATCGAGGATGCCAATGACGGGAGGCTCCGGTTTCGCGCGAGCAGACTGGAGCGAGCGGAGGAGCAAACGATGGCGAGCGGTCTGGAGTCCATAGGCAGGCAATATGCGTTCGTGTTCCTCGCCGCACTTGCAGTTGTCGTTGCCGGATGCGGAAAGCAGGAAGCCAAGGGCCCGGCCGCGCCGCCCGTGACGGAAGTCGGGGTCATCAAGGTCGTGCTGCACGATGTGCCGATCACGTACGAGTTCGTCGGGCAGACGGAGAGCTCGCAGCAGGTTGAGATCCGCGCGCGCGTCAACGGTTTTCTCGAGCAGCGGCTCTACACCGAGGGCACGATGGTCAAGGCTGGCCAGCTGCTGTTCCGCATGGACCAGAAGCCGTTCAAGGCGGCGCTGGATGCCGCCCAGGCCGAACTCGCGCAGCAGCAGGCACGGCTGACCACGGCGCGCCAGAACCTTGCGCGCGTGCGTCCGCTGGCGGCCAAGAACGCCTTGAGCCAGAAGGACCTGGACGATTCCGTCGGCAATGAACAGGCCGCCGCCGCCGCGGTGGAGCAGGCCAAGGCCAACGTCATCAATGCCAAGCTGAACCTGGACTACACCACGATCTCCTCGCCCGTCGCCGGGCTGTCCAGCTATGCCAAGAAGCAGGTCGGCTCGTACATCGATACGACCAACAGCCTGCTGACCTATGTGGCCAAGCTCGACCCGATCTGGGTCAACTTCAGCCTGTCGGAGAATGAAGTCCTGCAGTACCAGTCCCAGCAGGCATCCGGTGAGCTGAAACTGCCGCCGCGTGGTGCGATGGAGGTGGAAATCGTGCTCGCCGATGGCACGACCTACGCCAATCGCGGGCGTATCACGTTTGCCGATGCGTCGTTCAATTCCCAGACCGGCACCTATCTGATCCGCGCCGAACTGCCGAATACCGAAGGCGCGCTGCGCCCGGGCCAGTTCGTGCGCGTACGGGTGCTGGGCGCCGAACGCACACGCGCGATCACGGTGCCGCAGGAATCCGTGGTGCAAGGTCAGCGCGGTCAGTCGGTATGGACGGTCAGCAAGGACAACAAGGCGGAATCTCGCATCGTTGATGTCGGCGAGTGGGCCCAGGGCAACTGGATCATCCGGTCTGGGCTGCGCGAGGGTGACACGGTGGTCGTAGACGGTTCGGTGCGGCTGGTTCCCGGCGCGCCGGTCAAGCCGGTGGCCGCAACACCGCGTCCGCCATCGACCCAGCGGCCGCCCGGCGGACCGGGCGCGGCGCCCGCGCCGGCCGCGGCGCCGGCCTCCGCTCCGGGGGCCACATCATGAAGCTCTCGCACTTTTTCATCGACCGGCCGATCTTCGCGTCGGTCCTTTCCATCATCATCGTCGTCGGCGGGCTGGTTGCCATGGTCAACCTGCCGATTGCCCAGTTCCCCGACATCACCCCCCCGACCATCACCGTGACCACGACCTATCCGGGCGCAAGCTCGGATGTGGTGGCACAGAACGTGGCGGCGCCGATCGAGCAACAGGTCAACGGTGCGGACAACATGCTCTACATGTCGTCGACCAGTTCGTCCACGGGCAACTTGACACTGACGGCCTATTTCGAGATCGGCACAGACCCGTCGCTGGCCCAGGTGGATGTGCAGAACCGCGTGAACCTGGCACTGCCGACGCTGCCGGATGCCGTGACCAAGCAGGGCGTGAGCGTACAGAAGCGGTCATCGGCATTCATGATGGTGATTGCCGTCTACTCGCCGGACAACAGCTATCCGCAGACCTTCGTCGACAACTTCACGAACATCTACATCCTTGACGCGCTCAAGCGCATCCCGGGCGCCAACCAGGCGTCGATCTTCGGCACGCCGGACTATGCCATGCGCATCTGGCTGAAGCCGGACCGGATGGCCCAGCTTGGCATCACGGTCGAGGATGTGAAGAACGCAGTCTCCAACCAGAACGAACAGTTCTCGGCGGGCCGAATAGGGCAGTCACCAACCGATGGCCCGGTCAAACAGACCTTCCCGGTGACAACCAAGGGACGGATGACCGAGCCCGCTGAGTTCGAGAACATCATCCTGCGCGCCGCGTCGGGCGATGCCGCACTGGTCCGGCTCAAGGACATCGGCCGCGCCGAACTGGGTTCGAAGGACTATTCGCTGCGCAGCCGCTACAAGGGCAAGACCGCCACGCTGCTGGCGGTCTATCAGCAACCGGGCGCGAACGCGCTGGCCGTTTCCCAGCAGGTGCGGAAGACGCTGGAAGAGGTGAAGAAAACCTTCCCGCCGGGCATGCAGTACGACATCGCGCTCGACACCACCGAGTTCGTGCAGGAATCGATCAATGAGGTGGTGCATACGCTGCGCGACGCCGTGATCCTGGTGATCCTGGTGGTCTACATCTTCCTGCAGAGCTTCCGCGCCACGCTGGTGCCGATTCTGGCGGTGCCGGTGTCGATCATCGGCACGTTCACGGCGATGGCCGCGTTCGGGTTCTCGATCAACATGCTGACATTGTTCGGGATGGTGCTGGCCATCGGTATCGTGGTGGACGATGCCATCGTCGTGATCGAGAACGTCGAGCGGAACATGCAGGAGTTCAAGATGCCGCCCAAGGAGGCGGCCAAGGCTGCCATGGACGAGGTGGGCGGCCCAGTCATCGCCATCGTGCTGGTGCTGCTGGCGGTGTTCATCCCGGTGGCCTTCCTCTCGGGCATTACCGGCCAGCTCTACAAGCAGTTCGCGATTACGCTGGCGGTCTCGGTGCTGCTTTCCGGCATCGTGGCGCTGACCTTGTCGCCGGCGCTGGCGGCCATCCTGCTCAAACCGGGCAGCCACAAGAAGAACCGCTTCTTCCAATGGTTCAACAGGAGTTTCGATCGCCTGGTGGAAGGCTATGGCACGTCGATCCAGCACGTGATACGGCGCACGGTGATCTCGCTGGCGATCGTCGTCGCGCTGATAGTGGCCGCCGTGCTGATGTTCATACGCATCCCGTCATCGTTCCTGCCGGTGGAAGACCAGGGCTACCTGCTTGGTGCGGTGATCCTGCCCGATGCGGCCAGTCTCGACCGAACCGGCGAGCTGTCATCGCGTGCCGCGGACTGGTTCTCGAAACAGCCCGAGGTCAAGTCGGTGGCCGTGCCGGACGGCTACAGCCTGATCGACTCGCAGAACAAGGCCAACGCCGGCACGCTGTTCGTGACCCTGAAGGGGTTTCATGATCGCGGGAAGGGCGAAAGTGCCGCTGACCTGATCACCCGGGCCAACAAGGAGTTTTCCACCTATCGGGAAGGGCTGGTGGTGCCGGTCAATCCGCCGTCCATCCCGGGCCTGGGTACGACCGGTGGCTTCGAGTTCTGGTTGCAGAGCACGGGCGACTCCACGTATCCGCAGCTTGAGGAGCGGGTCAGGGCGTTCATCGCCAAGGCGCGGCAGCGGCCCGAACTGCGCGGCGTGACCACCACCATCAACACGCGATCGCGGCAGTTGCTGGTAGACCTGGATCGCGAGCGCGCAGAGACGCAGGGCGTACCGGTCGAATCGGTCTACTCCGCCTTGCAAACGATGTTCGGCTCGCTCTATGTCAGCCAGTTCCCGAAGAACAGCCGGCTGTTCCAGGTGATCCTGCAGGCAGAGCCGAAGTACCGCTCGCGGCCGGAAGACCTGGACAACGTCTATATGCGCAACAACAAGGGCGACATGGTGCCGATCAAGGCCGTGACGAACGCGCGCTATGTGGCCGGCGCAGATCTGGTCACGCGCTTCAACAACTTCCCCGCGGCCAAGATTACCGGTGACGCGGCACCGGGCTACAGCTCGGGGCAGGCCATCGCGGCGATGGAGGACGTGGCGCACGAAGTACTTGGTGAGGGCTACAGCTTCGCCTGGAGCGGCCAGGCGTACGAGGAGAAGAAGGCCGGCTCCACCGCCGCCATGGTGTTCGCGTTCGCGCTGCTGATGGTGTTCCTGATCCTGGCGGCCCAGTACGAGAAATGGTCCCTGCCGCTGGGCGTGCTGCTGGCCGTGCCATTTGCACTGTTTGGTGCGCTGATGGGCATCCTGTTGCGTGGCATGGAGAACGATGTCTACTTCCAGATTGGCTTGACCGTGCTGATCGCGCTGGCCGCCAAGAACGCGATCCTGATCTTCGAGTTCGCGGTCGAGATGCAGGAGAAGGAGGGCCTGAACCCCTATGACGCCGCAGTCAAGGCGGCCAAGATGCGGCTGCGCCCGATCATCATGACATCTCTGGCGTTCATCCTCGGTTGTATCCCGCTGGCCATCGCCAGCGGGGCATCCGCGGCCAGCCGGCAGTCGCTCGGTACTGGCGTGATCGGCGGGATGCTTGGCGCAACCGTCATTGCGATCTTCTTCATCCCGATGTTCTTCTGGGGCCTGGAGCAGCGCAGCGAGAAGAGGGCGGCCAAGAAGCAGGCAGACGGGAAGGCCGACGGGGGAGGTCCCTCACCGGGTACGGATACCGAGGCAACGCCTGGAGGCACCTCGTGAAATTCGACCGTGCGTCTCGTCTGGTTATTGCCACCGCGCTGGCCGCCAGCGGCTGCGCGGTCGGGCCGGACTACGTGCGCCCGACGGTGGACGTGCCCCAGGCCTATCGATTCGCCGAGGATGGGATCGACGTGCCGCAGACGCAGGCCGCATTCTGGTGGTCGCAGATGAACGATCCGGTGCTGGACGGGTTGATCGCCACGGCGCGGGCGAACAACAAGGATCTGCTGATCGCTGCGGCGCGCGTCGAGGAATACTATGGCCGGCTCATGACCACACGCTCCGGGCTGTTTCCGCAGGTGGGCGTGGAGGCAGGCGGCGGCCGTCAGCGCCTGAGCACCAAGAGTGGCACCGCGATACCGTTCAACAACCCGTTCAACCAGGTGCGTGCCGATGCCTTCGCATCGTGGGAAATCGACCTGTTCGGCCGCGTCCGCAGGCTGACGGAGGGTGCCAAGGCGGACTGGCAGGCCAGCGAAGAGGCGCGCCGGGCCACGGAAATCAGCGTGATTGCCGCGACTGCCAGCGCCTATATCACGCTGCGCGATCTCGACAACCGGCTGAGTATCTCGCGGGACACGCTGGAAAGCCGGCGCGGTGCGATGGAACTGTTCAAGGAACGCTTCGAGGGTGGCGTGGTCTCCGAAGTCGAATATGCGCAGGCGCGTTCGGAATATGCGTCGGCGCTGACCCAGGTGGAGGCGTTCCGTCAACAGGTTTCCTTGCAGGAAGACCTGCTGGCCGGCCTGCTCGGCGAGAACCCGCGCGACATCCCGCGTGGCAAGTCGATTGATCAGTTGACCCTGCCGGGCGTGCCGGTCGGCCTGCCGTCGGCATTGCTGGAGCAGCGTCCCGACCTGCTGCAAGCGGAGCAGAACCTGGTGGCGGCCAATGCCCGTATCGGCGCGGCGCGTGCCGAGTACTTCCCGACCATCACGCTGACGGGCCTGTTCGGTGCCGCGAGCACCTCGCTCAATGGACTATGGACTGGGCCGGCACGGACCTGGTCCTTCGCGGGGCTGATCAGCATGCCGATCTTTACCGGCGGAGCGATCGCGGGTGACGTCAAGCAGGCCGAAGCGATCCAGACGCAGGCGCTGCAGGCCTATCAGCAATCCATACAGACAGCTTTCCGGGAGGTGGCAGACGCGCTGGTGAGCGTGCAGCGCACGCGGGACCAGCTCAACGCCAAGAATGAGCAGGTGGATGCGCTGTCGCGCTATGCGTCGCTGGCGCGGGATCGCTACGAAGGCGGCTATACGAGCTATCTTGAA
>JAFAJB010000237.1 GCA_019236395.1 Cupriavidus sp. | reverse complement strand
TGCGTTCCTTGCAACGAAACAAGCAGGGTCTTGCCTGCAGCAATGTCGATCGCCACTTCCTCTTGCGGCTGCAAGCCATACAGGAACGCCGGGGTTGGCACCACCGACGTATCGCTGTAGGCGCGCACGTGCGCGTGGTACTCGCTCGTCTGCTTCGGATACATCAGGTACGACGCCAGCTGCCTGTCATCGAGGGCTTGCTCGCAGGCAGCCTCGCCCTGAGCGCGGGCCGCCTCAAGATCCACGGCCGGGATCAGATCGCCCGGCCGGTACGGCGCAGGCGGCTCGCCCCGGAGGACCTTGCGCGAGAGTTCCGCGGGGAAGCCATCCGGCGGGAAGCCCAGTTCGCCCTTGAACAGCGAGACCACCGATTCGGGGAACGCCACTTCCTTGTTGGGATCGCAGACGTCGGCAGCGGTCATGTCGTTGGCCACCATCATCAGTGCCAGATCGCCAACCACCTTCGAGGTAGGCGTCACCTTGACGATGTCTCCGAACATCCGGTTGACGTCCGCGTAGGCGCGCGAAACCTCGGTCCAACGATGCTCGATACCGAGCGAGCGGGCCTGTTCGCGCAGGTTCGTGTACTGGCCACCCGGCATCTCGTGGCGATAGACGTCGGCCGTGCCGGCGCGAATCTCGGACTCGAACGGCGCGTAGTAACGACGAACGCCCTCCCAGTACATCGACGCCTCATGCAGGCGCTCCAGGCTGAGGCCGGGATCGCGCTCGCTTCCCGCCAGCGCCGCGGCGATGCTCGACAGGTTCGGTTGCGAGGTAAGACCGCTCATCGCATCGAGCGCGCCATCGACCGCATCGCAGCCCGCCTCGATCGCAGCCAGCGCGGATGCAGCCGAAATGCCGCTGGTGTCGTGCGTATGGAAATGCACGGGCAGGCCGGTCTCTTCCTTGAGTGCCTTGACCAGCGCCGCGGCAGCTTGCGGACGGCAGATCCCCGCCATGTCCTTGATACCGAGCACGTTCACGCCAGCGCTTTGCAGTTCCCGGGCGATCCCCACGTAATACTTGAGGTCATACTTGGGACGGGAACCGTCGAACAGATCGCCGGTGTAGCAGATCGCACCTTCGCACAATGCGCCGCTTTCACGCACGGCGTCGATGGCGACGCGCATGTTGCTCACCCAGTTCAGCGAATCGAACACTCGGAACACGTCTACGCCGGCGCTGGCGGCCTGGCGGACAAAGAAGCGCACCACGTTGTCCGCGTAGTTCGTGTAGCCAACTGCGTTGGAGCCGCGCAGCAGCATCTGGAACAGGATGTTGGGCACCCGCTCGCGCAACTGCGCAAGGCGCTGCCACGGATCTTCCTTCAGGAATCGCAGGGCCACGTCAAACGTGGCGCCGCCCCAGCATTCCATCGAGAACAGTTGCGACAGCTCGCTGGCGTAGAACGGCGCGATCGGCAGCATGTCGGCGGTGCGCATGCGCGTGGCGAACAGCGACTGGTGCGCATCGCGCATGGTCGTGTCCGTCAGCAGCACCTGCTTCTGGTCCAGCATCCACTTTGCAAACTTGTCCGCACCGAGCTCGCGCAGACGGTCACGGGTGCCATGGGGAAGCGGGCCGGTAGTATCCACGGCCGGCAGGACCGGCCTGGGCAGCGGCAACGACGGCAAGGTGCGGCCGCTCATTTCCTTGTGCCCGTTGACGCTGATGTCGCCCAGATAGCTGAGCAGCTTGGTTGCGGTGTCGCGCCGCTTGGTGAACGCCAGCAGTTCCGGCGTCAGGTCGATAAATCGCGTGGTGACGTCACCGCGCCCGAAGGCCGGGTGATTGATGACGTTTTCCAGGAACTGCAGGTTGGACGAAACGCCACGGATGCGGAACTCGCGCAGCGAGCGATCCATGCGCCGGATCGACTCCGCGGCCGTCGGCGCCCAGGTGGTGACCTTGACCAGCAGCGAATCGTAGTACGGCGTGATGACCGCCCCACCGTAGGCCGTTCCGGCATCCAGGCGCACGCCAAAGCCCGCCGCGCTGCGATAGGCCGTGAGTCGCCCATAGTCCGGCAGGAAGCCGTTCTCCGGGTCTTCGGTCGTGATACGGCATTGCAGGGCATGGCCGTTCAGCGGAATCTGCGCTTGAGGCGGTACGCCTGCGGCACGCACGCGGATATCGCCGTCATCGTCGAGCGTGTCTTCGGTCATGCCGATCCGGCCGCCTTCAGTGACACGGATCTGCGCCTTGACGATGTCGATCCCGGTAATCATTTCCGTGACCGTGTGCTCGACCTGGATGCGCGGGTTGACCTCGATGAAGTAGAACTGTCCGGAGTCCGCATCCATCAGGAATTCCACCGTGCCGGCATGCGTATAGCCGACCGCCCCCATCAGCCGCAGTGCCGCGTCGCATAGCGCCGCCCGGCCGGCTTCGTCCAGATAGGGTGCGGGAGCGCGCTCGATGACCTTCTGGTTGCGCCGCTGCACCGTGCAGTCGCGCTCATGCAGGTGCACGAGATTGCCGTGCTTGTCGCCCAAAATCTGCACCTCGACGTGGCGCGCGTTGCGCACCAGCTTTTCCAGGTACACCTCGTCGTTGCCGAACGCAGCCAGCGCCTCGCGCCGGGCCGCCGCGAGCGCGGGCTCCAGGTCCTGCTCGCTCTCCAGCACCCGCATACCGCGTCCACCACCACCCCAGCTTGCCTTGAGCATCAGCGGATAGCCAACGCCAGCGGCCAGACGCTTGCAAGCATCCAGGTCAAGCGGCAGCGGGTCCGTCGCCGGCATGACGGGCACACCGGCGGCGATGGCGGCATTGCGCGCCGCCACCTTGTTACCGAGCATGCGCATGACTTCCGGCGACGGGCCGATCCAGCGAATTCCGGCGTCGATGACCGCCTGCGCGAAATCCGGGTTCTCGGACAGGAAGCCATAGCCCGGGTGAATCGCATCGACCTTCGCTTGCCGGGCAATGCGCAAGACGTCATCGATATCGAGGTAGGCCGCGAGCGGTTTCTTGCCATCGCCGACAAGGTAGCTCTCATCAGCCTTGAAGCGATGGAGCGCCAGCCGGTCCTCCTTCGAGTAAATGGCCACCGTCCGGATACTCATCTCGGCGGCCGCCCGCATCACGCGAATCGCGATCTCGGAACGGTTGGCAATCAACAATGACTTGATCGGGGCAAAGTCCATGGGAAGTACAACCTAAACGAGCAGACCAAGCGTAGAAGGTACGGCATGGCCAGATGTCAGAGATACGACGTGAGTCAAGTCTTGCCACGCCAGGGGAGTCAAAATTCAGTCGTAGCTGGAAAATGGAGAGTGCGCTTCCATCCAGTCATAGTGAGCACGGCCAACTGCCCATGCCCAGTTCGGGCGCTTCGGTAGCGGATCGTCGCCATTCCGATTCTGGCTCGAGGTCTCGCGGGCATACCGCTGATTCCCGTCGCCGGCAGGCTCGCAGTCCGCGCCTGCTGTATTTCGTCCGTAGTACATCATTGAGCGCTCCTGTTCAAAGCCTGCCTGCCTCGCCTTCAGCGCAATGACGATGCGAGACTGACAATGGATTTTGCGCGCGCGGTCCCATGCGCACTTGCTGCGCCTGAAAACGCAAAAAGCGGGCCACGTCGTGGCACCGCTCTTATCTCGTTGATTTGGCTATAAATTTCCAGAAATGCGGCCCGGGATGGCGATTTCAATATTGAAATTCGGCATTTCAACTATGAAGCCGCGCGAGTAAGCCGGCCGGAATCGATGAAGCCCATTGACGAACGTTCGCGGGCCATGTCCGCTACCCGATCGCTCGTCAATGCAAAAGAAGCGTCATGGCCATATGCATGGCTAGATCACGACCGGTCCTTGCCACAAGCCTGCGTCGACGACCCACATCACGTTCACGGCACCGTTGACGTCGGTGAAAAAGATGTCGAGCTGACTGGCCGTCTGCCGCGCGACGGCTACCGGAGCCCCAGCAGGGGCAGTGCCAGGCGCCGTGAGTCCGACGGGGCCCTGCCACCCCCCGACGCCCGCGACCCACATCACATTGACCACACCATTGCCGTCGACGAAGAAGATGTCGATCTGGTTGTCCGTCTGCCTCGCGGTGGCGATCGGGGCCCTTGGTACCGCAGTGCCGCGTGGGGTCAACCCGACCGGGCCTTGCCAGCCCCCTGCACCGACCACCCACATTACGTTAACCACGCCGTTGCCGTCGACGAAGAAGATGTCGATCTGGTTGCCGGTCTGTCGCGCGGTGGCGATGGCGGCCTTTGGCACCGCAGTGCCGCGTGGGCTCAGCCCGACCGGACCTTGCCAGCCGCCGGCGCCGACCACCCACATCACATTGACCACACCGCTGCCGTCGACGAAAAACAGGTCGATCTGGTTGTCCGTCTGCCGTGCGGTGGCGATGGGGGCCCCTGGTACGGCGGTGCCGCGTGGCGTCAACCCGACCGGGCCCTGCCAGGCGCCGCCGTCGACCACCCACATCACGTTCACCACGCCATTGCCGTCAACAAAGAAGATGTCGATCTGGCGATCTGTCTGCCGGGCAGTTGCAATCGGAGAGTTCGCCACCGCAGCCCCGGGCGGAGTCAGCCCCACCGGGCCTTGCCATGCGCCGCCGTCAACCACCCACATCACGTTGACCACGCCGTTACCGTCGACGAAGAACAGATCGATCTGGTTGCCCGCCTGTCGCGCGGTTGCCAGTGGCTGGCCGAGGGCAACGCTTCCCGGGGCGCTGATCTCAACCGCACCCTGCCAGACACCCACCCCTTGCACCCACTTGACCGCCACAGAGCCGAAACGGTCAGCAACGAAGACATCGAGCTGGCCGGGCGTCTGGTCGCTGACTGCCACCGGTGCGCCCGGCGTCGTTACCCGCCCGTACACATAGTCGACGGCGGCCAGGTCCTCCGCGCTAGGGGCCGCGCGCTGCCCGACGTTGACACAGGTCGTCGGGTTAATGACCTTCAGCGTCGGCGGGGTATTGCTGGGACCGTAGTGCATGATTGATCCGCAGTCGTACGGGCCGACCGGCGCGGCTCCGGCCATCACCCCATAGTCGGGCGGCCCGCCACCCACAACCGTCACGAATGCTCCCGAGTCCGGCCGCTGATGCTCGTGGAAGAGCCCGATCGCGTGTCCCAACTCGTGTATCAGCGAGCCGGCCGCAAACCGGTTGGGCAAGAATGCCAACGGTCCTTGCCAGGCGCCCGAATCAACGACCCACATGACGTCCAGCCCGCCACTGCTGTCGACGAAAAAGATGTCGATCTGATTGTCGGTCTGCCGCGCGACGGCTATCGGAGCACCGGCGGGGGCGGTACCGGGCGCCGTAATGCCGACGGGGCCCTGCCACTCTCCGACGCCCGCGACCCACATCACATTGACTACACCATTGCCGGCGACGAAGAAGATGTCGATCTGGTTGCCTGTCTGCCGCGCCGCCCCGATCTGGCCGCTCGGCGCACCCGTCCCTGGCGCCGTCAGCCCGACCGGCCCCTGCCACACCCCAGCGCCCACCACCCACATCACGTTGACCACGCCGTTGCTGTCAACGAAGAACAGGTCGATCTGGTTGCCGGTCTGCCCCGCGGTGGCCAGCGGCGCGCTGGCCGGAGCGACTCCGGGCGCCGTGAGCCCGACGGGGCCCTGCCATACTCCGCCATCCATCACCCACATTACGTTGACCACGCCACTGCCGTCGACGAAGAAGATGTCGATCTGGTTGTCCGTCTGCCGTGCGGTGGCGATCGGAGCCCCTGGTACGGCCGCGCCGCGTGGTGTGAGCCCGACCGGGCCTTGCCAGGTGCCACCATCGACCACCCACATCACGTTCACCACGCCGTTGCCGTCAACAAAGAAGATGTCGATCTGGCGATCGCTCTGCCGGGCCGTTGCAATCGGAGAGTTCGCCACCGCGGCCCCAGGCGGAGTGAGCCCCACCGGGCCCTGCCAGGCGCCACCGTCGACCACCCACATCACGTTCACGACGCCGACGTTGTCCACGAAGAACACGTCGATCTGGTTATCCAGCTGCCGCGCGGTTGCCATCGGCTGCCCGGGCTGGCCAACGCCGGGTTCCGTCAGCGCGTTCGGCCCGGCCCAAGTGCCTGTGCCGACAACCCAGTTGACGCGCAGCGCTCCAGCACCGTCGAAGTAGAAGCAGTCGACCTGGTCGGAAAGCTGACTGATCGCCGATACCGCCGCACCGCCCGGAATCGCCGGGAAATAGGCGGCGTTGATGTCCTGGCGCCCACCCACGTGACCGACCATGGACGCTGTACGGACCTCATCCGGGATGAACCGCACGTAGTCGGGCTCGTTCTCGCGCGGGACAATTCGCACGACGGCCGACCCGGTGTTCCAGGCTTTCACCGCGTTGTCGATGTTTGCACGCTGCGGTGAGCCAGGCGGGAAGGACAGCTCGTCGATAGTGAAAGGCACCCTCGCAAAGGGCCACTTCCGATTTCCGTCGAAGATTGTGTATGACATTTCGCTTACCCCCTTACTGGCGGGCGGTGCCGCCGGAAATGGTGGACAGGATCCAAGGCAAGACTGGACGAAACGGCTACGCGGAGAATGCGCCGTTGTCCGGCGGAAATCAGAGTGGGCGAGAATCAGGTCAGGGATTTGAGCCGAATAGATGGGCTTGTGCCGCCCACATCGGATCGTGGCGGGAGATCACTGGCTCACCGCTTTTTGCCATAAATATCACTAAAGCTCAAATTGCTAGTTTAGCTTCATTCTAGGATATTTATATTTTTGGAAACCCGATATTTGAGTATTTGTGCCACATAGAGCACCTTGCTCGGTAGAACGCAACTCCCGTGTTCCGCGAGCGCTTTCGGCGGAGCCCTAATGATTCTTGATCAGATTGACCTCGCGAATAATCGCATCAACGTGCTGATCGGCGATGCAGGCTTGATCGGGGTATAAAACGCTCGATGAGAACACCGCGAACTGTCGCCTAAAAAAAACGCCAACCCGTTATGGGTTGGCGTTTTGCCCTGAGGGTACTACCAGTATCAGAACTGGTTCATCGTGTTGTCCTTACCCGCCGCCTTCAGTGCCGCTTCGCCGCTGAAATACTCCTTGTGGTCGTCGCCGATGTCCGAACCGGACATGTTCTGGTGCTTGACGCAGGCGATACCCTGACGGATTTCCTTGCGCTGCACGCCAGCCACGTAGCCCAGCATGCCCTGGTCGCCGAAGTATTCCTTGGCCAGGTTGTCGGTCGACAGTGCGGCCGTGTGGTAGGTCGGCAGCGTGATCAGGTGGTGGAAGATACCTGCTTCGCGCGACGCGTCGGCCTGGAAGGTACGGATCTTTTCGTCGGCGAGCTTCGCCAGTTCGGTCTGATCGTATTCCACGCTCATCAGCTGGGTGCGCTCGTATGCCGACACATCCTTGCCCGCGGCCTTCATCGCGTCATACGCCTGCTGGCGGAAATTCAGGGTCCAGTTGAACGACGGGCTGTTGTTGTACACCAGCTTGGCGTTCGGGATGACCTTGCGGATCTCGCTGACCATGCCGCCGATCTGGGCGATATGCGGTTTTTCGGTTTCGATCCACAGCAGGTCGGCGCCATTTTGCAGCGCAGTGACGCAATCCAGCACGCAGCGCGCTTCGCCCGTGCCTGCGCGGAACTGGAACAGGTTGCTGGGCAGACGCTTCGGACGCAGCAGTTTGCCGTCGCGCTTGATGATGACATCACCGTTGCCCAGTTGGTCGGCCGACAGTTCCTCGCAATCGAGGAACGAATTGTATTGGTCGCCCAGGTCGCCCGGCGTGGTGGTGACGGCGATCTGCTTGGTCAGGCCGGCACCCAGCGAGTCGGTACGTGCCACGATCACGCCGTCGTCCACGCCCAGTTCCAGGAAGGCGTAGCGGATGGCGCGGATCTTGGCCAGGAAGTCCTCGTGCGGCACGGTGACCTTGCCATCCTGGTGGCCGCACTGCTTCTCGTCGGACACCTGGTTTTCGATCTGGATGCAGCATGCGCCGGCTTCGATGAACTGCTTGGCCAGCAGGTACGTGGCTTCGGCGTTGCCGAAACCCGCGTCGATGTCCGCGATGATGGGCACGACGTGGGTGACGTGGTTGTCGATCTTTGCCTGGATGGCAGCCTTGGCAGCGCCAGTGGCAGCGTCCAGTTCACGGAACAGGCCGCCCAGTTCACGGGCGTCGGCCTGGCGCAGGAAGGTGTACAGCTCGCGGATCAACGCGCTGACGGAGGTCTTCTCGTGCATCGACTGGTCCGGCAGCGGGCCGAACTCCGAGCGCAGCGCGGCGACCATCCAGCCGGACAGGTACAGGTAACGGCGGTCGGTGCTGTTGAAGTGCTTCTTGATGGAAATCATCTTCTGCTGGCCGATGAAACCGTGCCAGCAACCCAGCGACTGCGTGTACTTGGACGAGTCCGCATCGTAGGCGGCCATGTCGGCGCGCATGATCTTGGCGGTGTACTTGGCGATGTCCAGGCCCGTCTTGAACTTGTTCTGGGCACGCATGCGGGCAGCATACTCGGGGTTGATGGCATTCCACGCGCTGCCGTGGTTCTCTTTCAAACCGGCAACTGCCTTGATGTCGTCTTGATACTGGGCCATGGGAATTTCCTGAGAGTAAAGCGCGTTTGAGAAGATGTTTGCGTGTTCCGCTACGGATGTCGAAGCAAGCAGCGTGGAGTCATTGTAGGGGTTTCTTGATGCATCGCGGCAAGGTCTTATATAAGACATAAGACTTAGTTTTTCGTTATTTTTCAATGAGATAGACGATAATTTTTGCGATGTGGAACACGTTTTCAACAAACGAAAAGCAGCGCCAAGGGGAAACCCGGGGTAAATCCCGTAATGTGAAACGCGCTTTCAGCTGTCGGAGGTAGGGGCAAACAAGTAGGCTGTCTTCGTCCGCCTGATGCCAGACAAACAGAGGGGATTCGAGCGATATGCCAGGGGGCTGGATTCCCCTGACGCCTTGCGTTACAATCCGCATCCTCATTGCGCCGCAGGCCGAAGTTGCGCCGGCGGCACGGACGGTGTTCCGGCGCATAGTCGCCACAAGCAAGAAAAGGCGGGCAGTTCCAGCCGCCTTTTTTGCTTTGTTGACCACCGTTCAAGGACCGCGAGGGTGGCGAAATTGGTAGACGCACCAGGTTTAGGTCCTGACGCCAGCAATGGTGTAGGGGTTCGAGTCCCCTCCCTCGCACCAGCATCTTTTTTCGTTGTAGCTCTACAGCGATATCGCTTCCCGCCAATCGGCGACACCACTTAACGTCGCAATCCCAAGGCACAGCAAGGGCTGGGCGGCATTTCACACGTTTTCCGGTCTACCACTCCGCGCTACTGTGGAGTCACCCCGCGTGGCTTCCCTGCGGCATCCTCATGGCATCCATCCAGAAGGTTACGAAGGGGGCCTGGCGAGCACAGATCTATATAAAGAAGCGGCGCGACGAATCCACCGCTGGCATCAGCGTCGGATTGCACTACGCTTGAGTCACCCTCCGTCACCGTCACAAAAAGATGACCCGACTCCGCATCACGGCCGCAGGCCAGACGTTTATCGCCGAGACCAACCCGGAAGCACCACAAACCGTGGCCGCGTTCCTGAAACTGCTGCCCTATCGGCAGAAGCTGATCCATGTCCGCTGGAGCGGCGAGGGTTGCTGGATTCCGTTGGGCGAATTCAAGCTCGGCGTCGGTTTCGAGCACCACACCAGCCATCCGTCCGTCGGCGATATTCTTTTCTATCCGGGCGGCTACAGCGAAACGGAGATCATCCTGGCTTACGGGAGTTGCTGCTTTGCCAGCAAGATGGGCCAACTGGCAGGCAACCACTTCCTGACCATCGTTGAGGGCAAGGAGAATCTGCGCGCGCTGGGCACCAAGGTGCTATGGGAAGGCGCGCAGGATATTGTTTTCGAATTGGCCTGACGGCTTCAGGCGCCGATGGAGGACAGGGCCAGCGCCCGCAGCCCTGCCACAGCCGCGGGTGCGTCACGGCGAGTCAGCACTACCGCCCGCGTCGTGGCGCCCGCATCGGAAAGCGGCACGAACCGAACCCCATCCGGCGCCAAATACTGCATCGATTCAGGGACTACGGCCACGCCAAACCCTGCCGCAACCAGCGACAGTTGCGAAAGCTTGCGAGAGATCGCACCGGCCGCGATCGGATAGAAGCCGCTCGCCTGGCACAGTTGCGCCACGCGATAGCTCAGCCCGCCGCGCTCCGGGTGCGGTAGCGACACAAAAGGGGTCTCACGCAACGCCTGCAATGCCAGCGATTCCTGGCGGGCCAGCGGATGATTCACGCCGATCGCCACAACCAGCCGTTCCTCGTGCAGAGGGTCGATCCGGATATTCGGATAGCGGCGCAGAACCGGCTCACGGGCCAGCCCAAGGTCCGCGCGACCCTCTTCGATATCGACTGACTGCTGCTCCGAAGACGCCTGCGCAATCTCGTAGCGCACTGCCGGATGCTGTGCCTGCCAGTGCTGCAACCACGCGCAAAGCTGCGGAGTCAGCACCACCGAGCTCGAATGAAGCAGACGCAGTCCGCCCTCCCCGCCGCGCTGCACGTTGCGGGCCTGCGTTGCCGCGTCTGCCAGTTCCGAAAGGATGCGGCGCGCCGAATCGTAGAACGCCTGACCAGCCGCCGTGGGCTCCACGTGCCTGGGCTTGCGCACCAGCAGTTCAACCTGCAACGCAACCTCCATATCCCGAATCTGCCGGCTCAGCGCGGACTGGGCGATGAACAATCGCTCGGCCGCCAGGCTGAAACTGCCGGCATCGACGATTTCGACAAAGTAGCGCAATTGCTTCAGGGATGGCGTCATGGGCGTGAGTGTGCCACGAGCCTCGCGCGCCGGGATGCACGAGGCACTGCCATACCGATTTGCGATGGCAGCGCGCTGCAATTGCGATCGATCGCCACGCCTGCGGGCGCTAGGCTGGACCTTTCTCCAACCGCTCGCCTGACTGATGGACCTGTCCGCCCTGCTTCCCGCAATCTCCCTGCCGGCCTATGCAACCATGAGCGCCGCCCTGGTCGCCGCCTATGTGATCTTTGGCATCGCCGGCTTCGGCACCGCGCTGGTGGCCGCCCCTGTGCTGGCCTACGTGATGCCGGTGGCGCAGATCGTGCCGTTGCTCGCACTGATGGACTGTTCGGCCGCGCTATTGAATCTGGCACGCGACGGCCACGCCGCGGACCGCACAGAGCTGCGGCGGCTCGTGCCCTGCCTGCTGGCCGGCAGCCTGATCGGCGCGGCGCTACTGTTGCGTTTGCGTGCGGACCTGCTGCCGCCAGTGCTCGGGGTCTTCGTGATCGCATATGCGCTCTGGGCGCTGCTCGGCAGGCGGCCGGCCGCACGGCTCGCCCCGGCCGCCGCCGTGCCGTTCGGGCTGGTCGGCGGCATCTGCTCTGCGATGTTCGGCAGCGGCGGCTTCCTGTACGCGATCTACCTGTCGAGCCGGCTCGACAAGGACGCCATGCGCGTCACCCAATCCACGCTGATTGGACTGTCCACGCTGACCCGGCTGGTGCTGTTCCTGCTGGCGGGCGTCTACGCCGGCGCGGCGCTGCTGAAGCTGGCCGTGGCGCTCGCGCCGGCAATGATGCTCGGCCTGTGGGCCGGGCGCAGGATCACGCTGCGCATGTCACGCGAGCAGTTCCTGCGGATGGTGAATCTGATCGTGCTGCTCTCGGGCAGTGTGCTGGTTTTGCGCGCATGGCTGGCCTGATCGGCCCGCACTCACGGACGGCAATCGCCGATTGCGATCCCCGGCCGAAATCGGAAAGCGGGATAACATGCTGCCGTCGCCGCGGGCATCTGCAAGGCTCGCGGAAAGCTGGAGATTCCCGTATGTACATGATCTACTGGACCGAAGCCACGGCTGACGGTCTATCGCCGCACGCTCAATCGTTCCCGGGGGATGCGCTCAAGGATGCGCTGCAGTTTGCCGAAGCACTGCGGCGGCGGCAGTTTGCCGGTGAACCGGTCAGCTTCGTGACGCTGTGCTCGGAAAACCCGAACGCGGTGGGCAAGGCGGGGGCAGCGGACCCACCGCCTGACTACGAATGGAAGAAACGCAGGCCGTAGATGGCTGCCGCCCCTGCCCCCGATGTGGTGGGCGCAGTCAGCCAGCCATCACCCCCTGCCCGCCTTCCGGCGGCCTGACGCGGAACCACGCCGCATACAACGCTGGCAGGAACAGCAGCGTCAGCACCGTCGCGATGATCAGCCCGCCCATGATGGCCACCGCCATCGGGCCCCAGAAGGTCGAGCGGGACAACGGAATCATCGCAAGTACCGCAGTGGCGGCCGTCAGCAGGATCGGGCGGCAGCGGCGCACGGCCGATTCGACAATTGCATCCCACGCCGGCAGACCGGACTTGATGTCCTGCTCGATCTGATCGACCAGGATCACCGAGTTGCGGATGATCATCCCCAGCAGCGCCGTGATGCCGAGCTGTGCGACGAAACCCATCGGCGCATGCAACAGCAGCAACGTGGCGGCCGCGCCGATCAGCCCGAGCGGGCCGGTCAGGAACACCATCACCGTGCGCGAGAAGCTGTGCAGTTGCAGCATCAGCAGCGTGAAGATCAGGAAGATGCACAGTGGCAGTTGCGCGGCGATCGACGCGCCTGCCTTGCCGCTTTCCTCCTGAGCCCCGGCTATCGTGATGCGGTAGCCCGGAGGCAGGCTGGCGCGGATTGGTTCCAGCTTCGGATCGATCTGCGCGGTCACGGTCGGACCCTGGATACCGTCGACGATATCGGACTGCACCGTAATGCCAAAGTCGCGGTTTTCGCGCCAGATCACGCCGGGCTCCGATTTCAGCGTCACGCGCGCCACCTGTGTCAGCGGCACGGCGCGACCCGTGCTGGTGGGCACCAGCACGTTGTTCAGGTCCGACATCGTGTCGCGCTCACTTTTCGGCGTGCGCATGACGATGTCGATCAGCTTGTCCGCATCGCGATACTGCCCCACCGGCACGCCGGTCAGCACGGCCTGGGTGGCGCGGGCGATCGCGTTGGTGGTCACACCAAGCGCGCGCGCCTTGTCCTGGTCGAGTTCGAGCCGCAGCATCTTCACGTTCTCGTTCCAGTTGTCGTTGACGCCCACAGTGTTCGGATTGGCCGCCATCACGGCGCGCACCTGATCCGCCGCGCGGCGCACGCCCGCCGCATCCGGGCCGATCACGCGGAACTGCACCGGATAGGGCACCGGCGGCCCGTTCGGCAGCAGCTTCACACGGCCACGCAACTGCGGGAAGTCGGACGCCAGTACCTGCTCGATGCGCTTGCGCAACGCATCACGCCCCTCCACCCTGACCGGCATCACGATGACCTGTGCCACGTTGGACTGCGGGAAAATCTGGTCCAGCGGCAGGTAGAACCGCGGCGCGCCGATGCCGACGAACGTGGTCAGGCTTTCCACCTCCTTGTCACGACGCATCGCCGCCTCGAAACGCTTTGCCTCGCCTTCGGTCTGCGCGTAGCTCGTGCCTTCCGGCATCCAGAGTTCGACCATCAACTCCGGGCGGTTCGAATCGGGGAAGAACTGCTTCTCGATGAACTTGAACGCAAACAGGCCCAGCGCAAACGCCGCCAGCGTGATCACGATGACCGTCTTGCGCCACGTGACACACCAGTTCACCAGCGCACGGAATCGCACATAGAACGGTGTATCGAAAACCTCGTGATGGCCCCCTTCGCTCGCGCGGGTCTTGAGCAGCAGATAACCCAGATAGGGCGTGAAGTAGACCGCGGCCAGCCAGGACAGCACCAGCGCCAGCGCCGTGACGGCAAAGATCGCGAACGTGTATTCGCCCACCGCCGATCGCGCCAGCCCGACGGGCAGAAAGCCCGCCGCCGTGATCAGGGTGCCTGTCAGCATCGGCATCGCGGTCGACGTGTACGCAAAAGTGGCTGCCTCCATCTTGGAGAAGCCTTCCTCAAGCTTGCGCACCATCATCTCGACGGCGATGATCGCGTCGTCCACCAGCAGGCCCAGCGCGATGATCAGCGCGCCGAGCGATATCTTGTGCAGGCCGATGCCGAAGATGTTCATGAACAGGAACGTCACGGCCAGCACCAGCGGAATCGTCAGCGCGACGACCAGCCCCGGCCGCACGTCCAGCCGTAATGGCCGCGTATGCAGGCCGAGCGAGACAAAGCTCACGCCCAGCACGATCACCACGGCTTCGATCAGCACATGGACGAATTCGCCCACCGATTTTTGCACCGATTGGGGCTGGTTCTGGACCTGATCGAGTTCGATGCCGACTGGCAACTGGTTGCGCAGCCCGTCGGTCACGCGGCGCAGCTCCCGACCGAGCGCGATGATGTCGCCACCCCTCTCCATCGAGATGCCAAGGCCGATCACGTCCTTGCCATTGAAACGCATGCGGCTGACCGGCGGATCGACATAGCCGCGATAGACGTGCGCGATATCGCCCAGACGGATATTGGCAATGCCGTTCGGCCCGCGCAGCACCAGGTTCTTCAGATCCTCCACGCCGCCAAGCTGCCCGGTGACGCGCACCTGCAGGTTGTCGGTCGGCGTCACCAGCACGCCGCTGCCCGTTGGGTTGTTCTGCTCGGAGATCTGGTTGGCAATCGCGTTGATGTCCAGACCAAGCTGCGCAAAGCGCGCCTGGTTGAACTCGATGTACAGCTTTTCATCCTGCAGCCCGAGCAGCGAGACCTTGCCCACGGCCGGGATGCGCAGCATTTCCTGCCGAACCAGGTCGGCGTACTCGCGCAGCTCCTTGTAGGTGAAGCCATCGGCCGATAGCGCGTAGATGGAACCATACACGTCGCCGAACTCGTCATTGAAGAACGGCCCGCGCACACCCTGCGGCAGTGTTTGCTGGATATCGCCGATCTTCTTGCGCGCCGTGTACCAGATCTGAGCGGTGTCCTTTGCCGGCGAATTGTCCGCAAGCTGGAGGATCACCGTGGTTTCGCCGGGCTTCGAGAAGCTGCGGATCTTGTCCGCGTATGGCACCTCCTGGAGCTGCCGCTCGATCTTGTCGGTGACCTGCACGGCGATCTGCTCGGCGGTGGCGCCTGGCCAGAACGCCTGCACGACCATCACGCGGAATGTGAACGGGGGATCTTCGTCCTGACCGAGCTGGAAAAACGCCAGCAGGCCGCCGAGCAGCAGCACGACCAGCAGATAGCGCGTCAGCGGCTGGTGCTCGAGCGCCCAGCGCGACAAATTGAAGCGGGAATGTTCCATGCGCCGCCCTCAGCCCTGGCGGCTATCGAGCGCGGCCAACGGCGCGCCCGGATTCGAGGCCGGCTGGGCCGGCGCAACACTCTGCATCGGCTTGACCTTCTGGCCCGCCCTGAGCAGGTGTACGCCTGCGGTGACGATAGTCTGTCCCGGCGACAGCCCCTGCCGGACCTCGATCAGATTGCCGTCGGCCTGGCCAAGCGTGACCGGCACGGGCTTGACCGTACCGCCACCACCGTTTCCGCCCGGCTCCGCGTGATAGACCCAGACCTGGTTGTTGCCGCGATCCTGCAGCAAGGCCGTCAGCGGAACGCGAATCGCTGCGCTTTCGCCGTTCCGCGTGAACGTGACCACGGCGGTCATGCCCAGGCGCAGGTCGGCGGGCGGGTTCGGCACGGAGACGCGCGTCGGATAGGTCCGCGTGACCGGATCGGCGGCAGCGGAAATCTCGCGCACATGGCCGGGCAGCACGCGGTCCGGCTCGGACCAGGTGCGGATCGTCACTTCGGAGACGCCACGCAGCATGTCCACCTGATCTTCCGGCAGGCCGATCGCCACCTCCTTCTCGGCGGTCTGCGCCACGCGGATCACGGGCTGACCGGGTGTGACGACCTGGCCGACCTCGGTGTCGATGGCCGTAACCACGCCGTCGGCGTCGGCAGTCAGCACCGCATAGGCGGTCTGGTTCGACTGGTTGCGCAGATTGGCCTGCGCCTGCTCCAACTTCGATGCGGCGGAGTCGTAGGTGGCCTGGCGGCGACGCTGCTCGGCCGCGCTGATGAAGCCCTTGGCCGCAAGTTCGTTGTAACGCTTGAGGTCCGACTGGGCGAGATCGCGGTCGGTCCTGGCCGCATCGTACAGCGCACGCGCGCCGGTTTCGGCCAGCGCCAGATCGGTCGGATCGAGCCGCGCCAGCGGCTGGCCCTTGCGCACCGTGGCGCCCACATCCACCAGGCGGGCGGCAATCTTGCCTCCCACACGGAACCCGAGGCGCGACTCCACCCGTGGGCGCACCTCGCCCGAGAACTCGAACGCGGTCTTTCCCGCCGCCGGGTTGAGCTGCATCAGCCTCACGGGCCGCACGTATTCCACGGATTCCGTCTGCTTGCCGCAGCCGGCCAGGGTCAACGATGCCAGCAGCGCGAGCACGGCCAGCCCCGCAGCGGCTGGCTTCCTGCGGCTCGGCCGGCACCCGGAATACGGCAGTGGCGGAAGGACTTCAATGTCTGCGGCCGCAACTTCCGGCCTGGCGTAAGGCACTGGCATGGACAAGCGAATTTGAGTCGATGGAACGGATGCAGCCGGCAGCCGCCTGCCCTTCGGGCAAGCAACCATCTGGAATGCGACTTCGGGATAACTTACAGGTGCCTCAGTGAGCACCCAGCGGGCCAGCGGAGGAATAAATAACTAGCCGGTCAGTAATATAGCGACCGGCCTCGAGTGCGTCAAACGCCGGATGACGAACGGGCGTATCGCGCGATGAACACCTCACTGGCGGCTGCCAGACGGCGGCGGGGTAATGCGGCCGATGCTACAATTCGCCGCTTTGGCGCCGCCCCCGCCGCCCCACATTCAAAGAGATTGGCGTGACGCCCGATCAGTATTGCCAGGACAAGGCCGCCCAAAGCGGCTCCAGCTTCTACTACAGCAGCCTGCTTCTCCCCCCCGAACGCCGCCGTGCCCTGACCGCCCTGCATGCGTGGCGACTGGAACTCGACGCCATCGTCGGCGAAAGCCATGACGCCGGCCTGGCCCACCAGCGCCTGGATTGGTGGCGCGCCGAACTGCGCCGTCTCTATGACGGCAGCGCATCACATCCGGTTTGCCTGGCATTGCAGCCGCATCTCGGCCTGCTGCCGCAGACCGAGATGGCCGAGGTGCTCGAAGGCACCGAGATGGATCTGGCGCAATCGCGCTACCTCGACGAAATCGGACTGGCCCGCTATTGCCGCGCCACTGGCGGCGCGTTTGCCAGGCTGGCGGCGCGCCTGCTCGGCTACACCGATCCGCGCACGCTCGAATCCGCCGAGAAGCTCGGACTGTCCATGCAACGGGTGCGCATCCTGCGCGAAGTCGGCCAGGACGCGCGCAACGGGCGCATCTATATTCCCGTCGAAACGCTGCAGCGTTTCGAGGTCCCCGCAGCCGACATCCTGCAGTCGCGCCATTCGGAGCGATTCGTCACCCTGATGCGGGAGCAGGCTGCGCAGGCACGCGCGCTGTACCGGGAGGCGCTGGACATGCTGCCCCGCCCCGATCGGCGCCCGCAGCGAGCCAGCCTGGCGTTCGCCGCGATCCAGCACGCGCTGCTCGACGAAATCGAAGCCAGCGAGTTCCAGGTCCTGAGCCAGCGCATCGCCCTGACACCGATGCGCAAGCTCTGGATTGCCTGGAAGACCTGGCTGAAGAACGGTTGAACTACCTGGCCCCACGCCTGACCCACTGTTTACCGCGCCGCCCCGGCCGCTGATGTCATGACCAACGCCACACCTTCCCTCGGCCAGTCGATACTTGAGCGCGCCGATGCCCTCGCCCGATTCTCTGACATGGAGGGTGGCCTGACCTGCGCCTTCCTGACGCCGGCCCATCGCCAGGCGCAGGCCCAACTGGCGCGATGGATGGAAGACGCCGGCATGGCCGTGCGCATCGACGCGATCGGCAACGTGATCGGCCGCTACGCCGCCGATCCGGCCGAGGCCGATCCCAAGGTACTGATGACGGGCTCGCACTTCGACACGGTGCGCAACGGCGGCCGCTATGACGGCCGGCTGGGCATCCTGTTGCCAATTGCGGTGGTCGGCGCGCTGCGCGATGCCGGCATCCGGCTGCCCTATCACTTTGAAGTGGTCGGCTTCGCCGAGGAAGAAGGCCTGCGTTTCAAGACGAGCTTTCTGGCCAGCAGCGTGCTGGCGGGCCGCTTCGACCCCGCACTGCTCGACCGCATGGACACGGACGGCGTGACGATGCGCGCGGCGCTGGCCGAATCGGGCCTGCCCGGCGCGGGTGACATCGACGCACTACGCGCGGCAGCCGTCGATCCATCGACGCTGGCCGGTTTTGTCGAGGTTCATATCGAACAGGGACCAGTGCTGCTGCACCATGAGCGGCCGCTCGGCATCGTGACGCAGATCGCCGGCAGCAGCCGGTTCCAGGTACACGTGGAAGGATTGGCCAGCCACGCCGGCACTACCCCGATGGGCATGCGCCGGGATGCTGCGGCGGGCGCCGCCGAGATGATCCTGCTGGTGGAAGCGCGCTGCGCGCAGGTGCCGACGCTGGTCGGTACGGTGGGTCAGCTGCAGGTTCCCAATGGGTCGAGCAACGTGATTCCGGCAGCGTGCGTGCTCTCGATGGACATCCGCGCGGGAGAGGATGGCATTCGCGAAGCGGCGATCGCCGATATCGTCGCCGGCATCGAACAGATCGCATTGAAGCGCGGCCTGCGCGCCAATGTGGAGCGCGTGACACCGGTCAACAACGCGCCATGCGCGCGCTGGTTGATGGATCAGTTCGGCGCGGTTCTGAAGAAGCGCGGACTCGAAGCGTTCGAGTTGCCGTCAGGCGCCGGCCACGACGCGATGATGATGCAGCGGATCACCGACGTGGCGATGTTGTTCGTGCGCTGCGGCAACGGAGGCATCAGTCACAATCCGTTGGAGACCATCACCGGGGAAGACGCTCAGCAGGCCGCCGAAGTCTTCGTCGACTTCCTCAGGCATTTCCGGCCACGGCACTAACGCCTTTAGAGACGCTATCAAAATGAAGCGAAGCGGTTCTGGCTAGGGTGAAGCAGGGGTTTCGGCTCGCATGCGAGCCGCCTGCGTAACGGCATGCGCCTATGAGCGCATGCGCGCCCTGCAGGGGTGCGGCCGCAGACAGTCAAGTGGACCGGCCAAGGCCGCGCAACGACGCCAGAATCATTTTGATAGTGTCTCTTAGCCGCCCTGGTACATCTCGCGGCTGAGATCGTAGAGGTTCTTGCGCAGGGTCTTCCGCTCGTCGGGAGACAGGCGGGGATTGCCGCCGCGCTGGCCCTGCCGTGTGGCGCGTTCCGCCATGTCCCGCTCGCTGTCTGCCTTTTCGCTGCGCCGGCCCGACTGGCGGCCGCGCTCGGCGGACGGAGCGCTGCCGCCCTGGTTGCCGGAAGATGGTTGAGCCTTGGAAGAGTGAAGCAAATGAGCCATTCCCGCCGACTGGGCTTGCGCCGCGACAGGCGCGACGGAGAGCAGCAGGATCAGACCGGCCAGACAGGCTGCTCGCGCACAGGTGGCGCGACGCAGGGTAAGCCCGTGCCGGTTTAGCTTCACTTTCATTGGATAATGG
>JAFAJB010000134.1 GCA_019236395.1 Cupriavidus sp. | reverse complement strand
CTGCTGTCCGTCGGTGGCGCAAACGGTCATGTTCAGCGGGTATTCCACGCCGTGGCGGCGGCCCACCTCTTCGACCAGCCCCACCATGCGTTCCAGCGCCTGACGTGGCTCCTGTTCCAGGCCGAACGTCAGCGCCAGCATGAACATGATCTCCGAATCCGTCGAACCTTCTATCGAACTGAACAGTTCAGGGGCGATAGCCAGCATCAGTTCTCGCCGCACTGCCTGGAAGTCGCGTATCAGGCCATTGTGGACAAAGAGCCATCGTCCATGCCGGAACGGATGGCAGTTGGTCTCCTGTGCCGGCGTTTCGGTGGCGGCACGTATGTGCGCCATGAACAGTTGAGAGCGAATGGCCCGCGCGGCTTCGCGCAGGTTGGCATCATTCCACGCCGGTTGCACGCACCGGTAGCGGAACGGCGGCTCAGATTCAGGGCCATACCAGCCAATGCCGAAGCCGTCTCCGTTGGTCGTGGTGTGCCCGAGCCGTGAATGCAGGCTCTGGTCGATCAGCGAGTGCTGGGCACGAAACAGCACCGTCTCCATCTGAATCGGATTCCCCGAATATGCCAGCCAGCGACACATGTTGGCTCCTGAGGTGATGGGTTACAGCGGCGACAAGCCTGCGCGGCGCCTGGTCGCGACGGATTGCGTCATCCTAGCGGACCGCAGACTGAGTCTAGGAGGACATGGCGCCGATGCAAACCTGCCGCCGGCCATCAACGCCGATCCGGACCAACTCCCCGGTTGGCGCGAGCTTTCATGCAAATGAAATATGTTTCACGCAAACGAAAATGAAATGCTGCAGTCCAGTCGCGAGCCGGGTCGCGTAGCGGGTGCCGGGACCGCTGAAAACGCACCAGGTGACTGGCCGGAAGACTGGCTGGAAAGAAAAGGGCTGGAGAAAGGCTGGAAAAAGGCTGGAAAGATAAGGCCTTGAGGCATGTATGCGCCAAGGCCTGGAGTGGAGGTGGCTGGTTTCCCGTGCGCCGCACCATGCCGCAGATGTGTATGGTGCGGCGCGCGGCGGCATGCCCATCCCATCTACAGGACATGCCGCACAAACCTGATTGGCCCTGCCCGCCGCTCAGGATGCGGAAATCTTCGTCACGCATCGAGCATAGGTGTGTGCCGGGGGCCAGCCATTCGGACGCGCGCTGATTGTCGTGTAGGCGTTTATCGGACGGCTGCGATGCCGGACCCTCCGCATGCAAGATGGCGGCCGAGCGCCCTACGGGTGGCGCAGGCGCCTGATCAGAGACGACGTGTCATCGCGCGCACCACCCATCTGCTGCAGGTCGGCGTAGAACTGATCGACGAGCGACGTGACCGGCAGCGTGGCGCCATTGCGGCGCGCCTCTTCAAGGCACAGGCCAAGGTCCTTGCGCATCCAGTCCACGGCAAAGCCAAAGTCGAACTTGTTCTCGATCATCGTCGGGCCGCGATTCTCCAGCTGCCACGAGCTGGCGGCGCCCTTGCCGATCACGTCGAGCACCAGCGCCATATCGAGCCCTGCGCGTTCGCCGAAAGCGATGGCTTCGGCAAGGGCCTGCAGCAGGCCGGCCACGCTGATCTGGTTGACCATCTTTGCCAGTTGACCGGCGCCGCTTTCACCGATGCGCGTGGTCGCGCGGGCATAGGCGGCGATCACCGGCTCGGCACGCTGGAACGCGTCAACGTCGCCACCGCACATGATGGTCAGCGTCCCGTTTTGCGCGCCGAGTTCGCCGCCGGACACTGGCGCATCAATGAAATTGAGGCCACGCTCTCGCGCGGCCGCGTACAGTTCGCGCGCCACGTTGGCGCTGGCCGTGGTGTGGTCGACGAAGATGGTGCCCGGCGTGGCTTGCTGAAATGCGCCATCCGGGCCGGTCATGACCGCACGCAGATCGTCGTCGTTGCCGACGCATGCGCAGACGATCTCGCAGTCTTTCGCCGCAAGAGTCGGTGTGGCGGCTGATTTGCCGCCGTGAACGCCGAACGCTTCGACCCAACGTGCGGCCTTGGCCGCGGTGCGGTTGTAGACCGTGACTTCGTGGCCCCTGGAAGCGAGATGGCCGGCCATGGGATAGCCCATGACGCCAAGCCCGAGGAATGCAATCCGCATGACTGTGCTCCGTATCTGATGGATCGATCGTGCGTGCCGATCGGGTCAGGAGGGCAAGAGTATAGGCGGTTGCGGGCGGTGATGGACGATGTAGGCGTGGCCGCTATCGTGCTGGGCAAGCCATGAAGTTTGCGGGGCTGGTGACGGCCAGGGCAGGCAGACCGTCACGCGCTGCGCGGTTCCCCGTGTCAGGCCCCGTCGGTGTAAACGTCGCGCTTGCCCGTGGCGCTGAATGCCCCGTCGGTGTACGGGCTGCGAGGTTCCTGGACGCTGCGGCCGCCATCGGTGTACGGATCGCGCGTACCGAGGCGCTGGACGTAGCCATCGCGATTGGTGACGCGGGCGCCGTCGGTATAGGGATCGGCGCTGCGCGGCGCGGCATTGGCCAGGCCCGCGGCGCCGGCAAGCGTGGCGGTCAGGGCGGTGTAGAGCAGGGCTTGTTTGATGGTTCGCATTATGGAAATCCTTCGTGGTTGGCGTTACTGCGATGGCTTGAGAGAGAATGCTTGAGTGAAACTGCCAGGTCGTTGCGCGACCCTGGAAGGCAGTCTAGGCGGCGGGCCCCGACGCCAACATGACCCATGGATGACATTGATGTAATCCAGATTCGACAGTACGTTTCAGTTCAGCCGGAAATCTGGCAGGTGAACGATGAATTCATCGATTACTGCGAAATGGTGGCTAACAACCTGTAGAATCGCTCTCTGGCTTGCCGGGGTGCTGTGCAAGCCGTTCCCCAAGTTACCTTTCTCCAGCCCGTCCAGAATGATGGCGGGCGCGTACGATGAGTCATGTCCGAGTTTGATGCAGCCAAACAAGCCGCGGTCGCATGGATCCGCGAGCAGATGGATCTCCATGGCCTGACGTTCGAGAATCTGGTCGAAGCAGGTTGTTTTGCCGTGGACCATGCGGAAGATGCCGATCACGCCGATACCGACGTGGATACCGGCACGGACGCCGCGCCGCCGGCTGCGCAAGTGGCACCGCGCGTGCTGTATCGCAATGCCCTGGGGCAAACCTGGGACGGCAGCGGTGAATATCCCGACTGGTTGCAGCGTGCCGTCAACGCGGGTCAATCGATCGACTTTTACCGCGTCGACTAGACGCCGCGAACGCCGGGCGCACCAGTCTCGTGGGCGCGCCTCGCCTGTCAGCAGCGCCGGGCAGGCAGGTACAGTTGGCGCGTGAAGCTGGTTACGGCCAGCGGTTGTGCGTGACGCTGATATTGCAGCGCCGCAGGCGGGATTTCATGCAACAGCATGGCGCTCGATGCGCAATCAGTGCACGCAGCATGATGGAGCCCATCCGGGCGCTCAGGCGCGTCGTCAATCGCTGAGGCATCCTGCAACAGCGGAACATCGTCATCGCGGAAGGCTCCGCTTGAGCCTTCATGGCACCGAGCCCCATCCCTCTGGCTGATCTCGGCCTCTACCTCCGATTTGATGGCCGCATGCTGTTCCGGCATGGACAGGCCAATCGCTCCCTCAGCTGCTCCCTCAATCGCTCCCTGCAGGCCGCGAGCTGTCATGCCCGTGGCCGCAACGCCTTGAACTGGCAACACGAATACGGCGAGACACAACAGGAAACTGGCGCTACGAAGTTTCATCGGGAGGGGCGAAAGGTTCTGGGGGACACGCGAGGGCGCGGAGCCGTGGCATTGTACGGGCAATATCCGCGACAAAACGACGATGGCAAGATGACATTCGTGCAATGTTCGCCAAATCGGGCCCAAGCTCGGCTAGTGTCTGGGTTCTAGTCATGAACCTCGAATAAGCGGCCGTGAATTGGGCCCGGAAGTGAATCAGCATGCGCATACTGATTGTCGAAGACGAACCGAAGGCTGGCGACTACCTTCTCAAAGGGCTGACCGAGTCAGGCTTTGTGGCCGATCTCGCACGTGACGGCGTGGACGGACTGGCTCATGCTCGCGAACAGCATTACGACCTGATCGTGCTCGACATCATGTTGCCCGGCATGGACGGCTGGCAGATTCTGCGCGAACTGCGACGTGACAAGGACACGCCGGTGCTGTGCCTGACCGCGCGGGACGAACTGTCGGACCGCCTCAAGGGTCTGGAGCTCGGCGCCGACGACTACATGGTCAAACCGTTCGCATTCGCCGAACTGGTGGCGCGCATCCGCACGATCCTGCGGCGCGGCCCGCTGCGCGAGAGCGAGTTCATCGAAGTGGCCGATCTGCAGATCGACACGGTCCGCCGCCGTGTCACCCGTGCCGGCCAGAAGATCGACCTGACCTCCAAGGAGTTCGCGCTGTTGCAGTTGCTGGCGCGGCGCCGCGGAGAGGTTCTATCGCGCTCGCTGATCGCCTCGCAGGTCTGGGACATGAACTTCGACAGCAATACCAATGTGGTGGATGTCTCGATCCGGCGGCTGCGCGCGAAGGTGGACGATCCGTTTCCGAACAAGCTGATTCATACGCGGCGCGGTATGGGTTACGTGCTCGACGAATTCGACGAGGCGTGATGCGGCTGTTGTCAAGATTACGTGCCGGCCTGCTGGCGTCGCTGACTACGCGCCTGGCCCTGGCCTACGGCCTGACCACGGCCGCGGTGCTGGTCGGCGTGGCCGCCTATCTGTCGAGTTCACTGGGCAACCAGTTGCAGGCGCGTGACGAAGGTGAACTCGTTGGCGAAGTACAGCTGGTGCGCCATCTGCTGCGCGAAGTCGCCAGCGAAGTCGATATCCGCACCGATGCACACCGGTTTGCCGATATCGCCATGGGGCACGAGGGGCTGGTGCTGATAGTGCGCACGCGCCAGGGCGAACCGCTGGTCACGCTCAATCCGCGCAACGAACCGATCCCCCAAATCAACGTGCTGCCGGTTGGCGTGTCCCCCGACAGGTCGCTGCTGCAGACCTGGCATCCGCGCAACGGCGTGCCATCGCCCGGCGTGGCCGCACTCGGCCAGATCGGCAATACCGGCGAGGCAGTAGAGATCATCGTACTGAGCGATGCCGGCTATCGCGTGGCGCTGATGCGCGAGTATCGCAAGCAGTTGCTCGCCGCCGTCCTGTGCGGCTCGATGGTGGCGGCGGGGCTTGGCTTCTTGCTGGCACGACGCGGGCTGCGCCCGCTGCGGCGAATGGCTGGCGATGCCGCGGCCGTGACGACGAGCCGACTTGCCACGCGGCTCGATGTCGGCAGCGCCCCGGCTGAATTGCGCGAACTGGCTGGCGCGCTCAATGGCATGCTTGCCAGACTGCAGGACAGCTTTACGCGGCTGTCGACGTTTTCGGCCGATCTGGCCCATGACTTCCGCACGCCGATCAGCAACCTGGTCGGTCAGACGCAGGTCACGCTTGCCCAGCGCCGTACGCCGGCCGAGTACGAGTCGCTGCTGGAATCGAACCTGGAGGAGTACGAGCGTTTGTCGCGCATGATCGAGAACATGCTGTTCCTCGCCCGTGCCGACAATGCACAGGTTGCGCTGGGCGCGCGCCCGCTCGACGCGCGAGCCGAACTCGACAAGGTGGCTGAGTATTTCGACGCGGTGGCCGCGGAACGCGACCTGACATTGTCGGTCTCCGGCGTGGCCACGGTGACCGCCGACCAGCCTTTGCTGCGCCGCGCCATCATCAATCTGCTCGACAACGCGCTGCGTCATGCGCCGGCAGGCAGCACGGTGCGGATGGCTGTGTCCCGCGCTCGCCCCGGGCATACCGCGATCAGCGTGATCAACAGTGGTCCGGCCATTGCAGCGGAGTCATTGCCACACCTGTTCGGCCGTTTCTATAGGGGCGATCCGTCGCGCCGGAATTCGGCCTCGTCGACCGGGCTGGGCCTGGCCATCGTGGATACCATCATGCGGCTGCACGGTGGCAGCGTCTCCGTGCGAAGCGTCGAAGGCCAGACGGCATTTGAACTCGACTTTCCTGACAAAGTTGTCAGCAGGGTCGGCGCATAATGGTCGGTTCGCGGGGGAGCACTCCCGCGTCACTCAAGGAGACCGACATGCAGGTGCAACCGTATCTCGATTTTGGCGGCCGATTCGACGAGGCCATGGCGTTCTACGGCAAGGTGATGGGCGCCAAGGTGACGTTCCTGATGCGCTACAAGGAGCAGCCAGAGGGCCAGCCGAAACCGTCGCCCGCCTGGGCTGACAAGGTCATGCACGCAAACGTCCAGATTGGCGATACCCAGATCATGGCTTCGGACGGCCGCGAAGGGCATACCCCGGCATTCTCCGGCTTCATGATGTCCGTGGGCGACGTGCCCAATGACGAAGGCCAACGGATCTTCAACGCACTGTCCGAGGGTGGCCAGGTCATCATGCCGTATGGGAAAACATTCTGGGCCGAGGGTTTCGGGATGCTCGTCGACAAATTCGGCATGAGCTGGATGGTGAACTGCGAGCATTGACGCCGCGCTGGCGGCGCCTTCAGATGCTTCAGGCGCCTTCAGGCGTTGCCGTTCGCCCCGGCGCCTCTCCGGCGAGGCCGGAGAAGTGCCGGGGGCCCCGCCCATCAACGGTCAACGATCATCGGCAGCGCGTTCGCGGGTCCGTCCAAGGGGCCACTTCAGGGACCACCCAAGGCCCGCCCACCCGTGAGCCCACCGATACAACACCGGCAACACCAGCAACGTCAGCGCAGTCGACGACAGAATCCCCCCGATCACCACCGTTGCCAGCGGCCGCTGCACTTCCGCGCCGGTCCCCGTGGCAATCGCCATCGGCAGGAATCCCAGCGAAGCCACCAGTGCGGTCATCAACACCGGCCGCAGACGCGTCAGGGCGCCATTGAATACGGCATCGTCAAGCGTCCGTCCCTCCTCACGCAGGCCGCGGATGAACGACAGCATCACGAGGCCATTGAGCACCGCAACGCCCGATAGCGCGATAAAGCCCACTGCCGCCGAGATCGACAGCGGTATGCCGCGCAGCCAGAGTGCCAGCACACCACCGGTCAGCGCGAACGGAATGCCGGTGAAGACCAGCAGCCCGTCGCGAACATTGCCGAACATCGCGAACAGCATCACGAACACCAGCAGCAACGCCACCGGCACGACGATTTGCAGCCGCTCGGTTGCCGATTGCAGTTGCTCGAACGTTCCGCCCCACGAGATCCAGTAGCCCGTTGGAATCGTCACACGCGCATCGATCGCGGCCATGGCCTCCGGCACGAAGCTGCCCAGATCCCGGCCCCGCACATTGGCGCTGATGACAATGCGGCGCTTACCGTCTTCGCGGGATATCTGGTTCGGGCCGGGCGCGATATCGAGCGTGGCGATTTCGCCGAGCGGGATATAGCTCGTGGACGTTTCGGCGCCCTTCGGCAACGGGATCGGCAGGCGGCGTAGCGCCTCGACGTCGGCGCGAATCCCCTCTGGCAGTCGCACGCCGATATTGAAGCGGCGATCACCCTGGTAGAACACGCCAGCGTCGCGACCGCCCACGGCAATCGCCACGGTGTCCTGCACATCGATCATGTTCAGCCCATAGCGCGCCGCTCGCGAGCGATCCACTTCCACGGTCAGCACCGGCAGGCCGGTGGTCTGTTCGACCTTGACCTCGGTGGCCCCGGACACGGTCTGCAGGACCTGCGCGATCTGCTGGGCGGTTGCGTCGAGCACGGCGTTGTCGTCGCCAAACAGCTTGACCGCCACGTCGCTGCGCACACCCGAGATCAGCTCGTTGAAACGCAGCTGGATCGGCTGCGAGAACTCGTAGCGATTGCCGGGGATCTTTTCAAGCTCCGCCTCGATCGCGACACGCAGCGATTCCTGCGGGCGGGAAGGGTCTGGCCACTTGTCGCGCGGTTTCAGCATGATGTAGCCGTCGGAGACATTGGGCGGCATCGGGTCAGAGGCGATTTCCGCCGTGCCGGTACGCGCGAACACGCGCTCGATTTCCGGGAAAGTCGCCTTGAGGCGTGTTTCGATCTGCTGCTGCATCGCCACCGACTGCGTCAGGCTGGTGCCCGGAATGCGCAGCGCCTGCACCGAGAAATCGCCTTCGTTGAGGCTCGGGATGAACTCGCTGCCCAGGCGCGTGGCCACCAGGCCGCTCAGCAGCACCGCCACGGCCGTTGCCGTCAGCACCACCGGCGTGTTGGCCAGCGCCCGTGTCAGCACTGGCTCGTACCAGCGGCGGGCCGAGCGCATGATGCGGTTATCCTTTTCCTCGACGCCGCCGCCAATGCACAGCGCCACGGCCGCCGGGACGAACGTCACGGACAGGATCAGCGCACCAAGCAATGCCAGCACAACCGTCGTCGCCATCGGGTGGAACATCTTGCCTTCCACGCCGGTCAGCGCAAAGATCGGCAGGTAGACGATCATGATGATGAGCTGGCCGTACACCAGTGGCCGCCGTGCTTCGCCAGCCGCTGCAAAGACTTCCTCGAAGCGTTCGGCCCGGGTCAGCGGCCGTCCGAGCCGCTCCCGCGCATGAGCCAGGCGGCGGACGCAGTTCTCGACGATCACCACGGCGCCGTCGACGATGATGCCGAAGTCGAGCGCCCCCAGGCTCATCAGGTTCGCACTGATCTTGTACGACACCATGCCGGTAAACGTGAACAGCATCGACAGCGGAATCACCATCGCCGTGATCAGTGCGGCGCGCAGGTTGCCGAGGAACAGGAACAGCACGACGATCACCAGCACCGCGCCTTCGAGCAGTTTCTTCTTGACCGTGGCGATGGCCTTGTCGACCAGTACCGTGCGGTCATACACCGTGACGGCCTTCACCCCCGCCGGCAGTGATTTGTTGACGACCGCCATGCGTTCGTCCACCGCGCGGGAGACGGTGCGGCTGTTTTCGCCGATCAGCATGAACACGGTGCCGAGCACCACTTCCCGCCCATTGTCGGTGGCTGCGCCAGTGCGCAGCTCGCGGCCCAGATCCACTTCCGCGAGGTCACGGATGCGGATCGGCTGGCCTTGTGCCGTGCCGACGATGACCTCGCGGATATCGTCGATCGACTTCACCTGTCCGGGCGCACGCACCAGGTATTGTTCCCCGCGCCGTTCGATATAGCCGGCCCCGACGTTGGTGTTGTTGCGTTCGAGTGCCTCCACCACATCCTGTAGCGACAACCCGTACGAGGCCAGCTTTTCCGGACTTGGCGCCACCAGGTATTCCTTGGCAAAGCCGCCGATCGAGTTGATCTCGGTGACGCCGGGCACGGTGCGCAGTTGCGGCTTGATGACCCAGTCCTGGATCTCGCGCAGATCGGTGGCGGTGTAGCGTGTGCCGTCGGGCTTGCGCGCGTCGGGCTCGGCTTCGACGGTCCACAGGTATATTTCGCCC
>JAFAJB010000057.1 GCA_019236395.1 Cupriavidus sp. | reverse complement strand
CCGAGCGCGCGCGCTCGCCGGTCAAGTCGCTGTCCGGCGGCGAGCGCAACCGGCTGCTGCTGGCGCGCCTATTCGCGCGGCCGGCCAACGTGCTGGTGCTCGACGAGCCGACCAACGACCTCGACATCGACACGCTGGAACTGCTGGAAGAACTGCTGCAGGACTACAGCGGCACGGTGTTCCTGGTTTCGCACGATCGCGCGTTCCTGGACAACGTTGTGACCTCGACGATTGCCGCCGAAGGCGATGGCATGTGGCGTGAATCGGTGGGTGGCTACTCGGACTGGCAGGAGCAGTCGGCACGCGCGCAGGCGCTGCAGGCTGCCCGGACGGAGGCGAAGCCCGCGGCCGAGGCCCCGAAGCAAAGCACGCGCGAGGCACGCGGCGCAAACCGTACGGTCAAGCTCTCGTACAAGGAGCAGCGCGAGCTGGACGGCCTGCCGGAGCGCATCCAGGCCCTGGAAACCGAGCAGAAGACCATCTCGGCGCAGCTCGAGGATGGATCGATGTACGCGACCGATCCGAAGCGCGCTGCCGACCTGGCCGGGCGCCACGACGAGATCGAGATGGAACTGCTGGAAGCGCTTGAGCGCTGGGAAGTGCTCGAGAAGAAGACGAAGGGCGAGGGCGTTTAAAGATTGCCTTCGGTTTTCTCCCCTCTCCCGCCGCGCGGGAGAGGGGCCGTGGGAGAGGGGAGCCGGTCAGTCGCAGATCAGACTCACCCGCACCACGCCAGCACCATATTGGTCAGGTCGACCATGAACGCCGGCCGCAGGTAAGCCAGGAACCCCAGCGTCAGCACCACTGCCAGGGCCACGAACCCGATGCCTTTGGCCAGTCTCACGTCAGGCTCCTACCGGTTGCGGGCGCACCAGCGCGTGCTCGCGGATCGGCAGGTTGACCACCGCCGCCATCAGACCGAGCGCAATCGCGATCATCCATACCGTGGTGTAGCCGCCGGTCCTGTCATACAGGTAGCCGCCGAGCCACGCGCCGAGGAAGCTGCCGATCTGGTGCGAGAAGAACACCACGCCCGACAGCATCGACAGGTACTTCACGCCGAACACCTGCGCGATGATGCCGTTGGTCAGCGGCACCGTGGACAGCCACAGGAAGCCCATCAGCGCGGCAAACACCCAGGTGCTGAACGCGGTCAGCGGCGCCAGCAGGTAGCCAGCGATCACCACCGAACGCGCGATATAGATGAACGACAGCAGGTAGCGCTTGGGCATGCGCTGGCCCATCGATCCAGCCGTGTAAGTGCCAAACACATTGAACAGGCCGATCAGCGCCAATGCCACGGTGGCGACCTTGGGGTCGGTAAATCCGCGATCCTTGAGGTACGGGGCCAGGTGCACGCCGATGAACACCACCTGGAAGCCGCACACGAAATAGCCGAGCGTCAGCAGTTGGAAGTTGCGGTTGCCGAATGCTTCGCGCGTCGCCTCGCCGATGGTCTGGTGATGGCCGCTGGTCGTCGCGACCATTTTCGGCTCACGCAGCGTCAGCGCCAGCGGCAGCATGAAGCACGCGAGGAATGCCAGGATGAACAGCGCGTTCTGCCAGCCCGTGGTGGAAATCAGCGTCTGTTCCACCGGAATCATCAGGAACTGGCCGAACGATCCGGCCGCCGCCGCGATGCCCATCGCCCAGACACGCTTTTCCGCAACGGCCACGCGGCCGATCACGCCATAGACCACGCTGTACGTGGTACCCGACTGGGCGATGCCGATCAGCACGCCCGCGCCCGTGGCGAACGCGGTGCCGCTGGTGGCCAGCGCCATGACGACCAGGCCGGCCACATAGAGCGCCACGCCGACGATCATGATGCGCAGCGCGCCGAACTTGTCGGCCAGCGCGCCGGTAATAGGCTGGCTGGCGCCCCACATCAGGTTCTGCAGCGCCAGGGCAAATGCGAAGGTCTCGCGGTTCCAGCCATGGGTCTGGGTGATCGGCAGGTTGAACAGGCCAAAGCCATGCCGGATGCCCATCGAAAGGGTCACGAGCAGGCCACCGCACACGAGTACGGTGGTCAGGGAGAGTTTGCGGTCAGTCATGTCGGGCTCGGTAGGTATTGTTTCTATTGTTATGTGATGACGACTGTTCGGGCGACGACGGTGGAGGGCCGTGTGCACAGATCGGCGAGTTTACTCCGCGCGCTCCAATCTTGCCGGTAGGGGCTTTGCGCCGCGCCCATCCATTACAATGCTGCGCATTCCGGCCGCCAACGGCCGGGCGTCCCACTATCCGCGAAATCCGCGAAATGACTCCATGGCGAGCAAAACCAGTCAGTACAGCGAATCTTCCATCCGGGTCCTGAAGGGCCTGGAGCCGGTCAAGCAACGGCCCGGCATGTACAACCGTACCGACAACCCCCTGCATATCGTGCAGGAGGTCATCGACAACGCATCCGACGAAGCGCTCGGCGGCTTTGGTACCGAGATCATGGTCACGCTGCACCGCGATGGCAGCGTGAGCGTGGAGGACGATGGCCGTGGCATCCCGGTGGGTATCCACCCGGAAGAACAGGTGCCCGTGGTCGAGATCGTATTCACGCGCCTGCACGCGGGCGGCAAGTTCGACAAGGGCAAGGGCGGCGCCTATGCCTTCTCGGGCGGTCTGCACGGCGTGGGCGTGTCGGTGACCAATGCACTCGCTACGCGCCTCGACGTCACGGTATGGCGCGACGGGTCGGTATCCGCGCTGACCTTCGAACACGGCGGCGAAGTGACCCGGCCGCTGGAAAGCCGCAAGGCCGAACGCGGCGAGAAGAAGGGCGGCACGCGCGTACAGGTGTGGCCCGATCCGAAGTATTTCGATTCGGCCACGATCCCGATGGCCGAACTGCAGCGTCTGCTGCGCAGCAAGGCTGTGCTGCTGCCCGGCGTCAAGGTCACGCTGTTGACCGAAAAGACCGGCGAGAAGACGGTCTGGCAGTACGAGCAGGGTCTGAAGGGCTATCTGGTCGAAGCGCTTGCGCAGGGCAGCGGCGCGGAACTCGTGATCCCGATGTTCGAGGGCGAACATTTTGCCGATCCGGACAAGGACGCCGGTGAGGAAGGGTTTGCCGAAGGCGAAGGCGCATCGTGGGTGGTCGCCTGGACCGAGGAAGGCGCGCCGGTGCGCGAATCCTACGTCAACCTGATCCCGACCCCCGCTGGCGGCACGCACGAGTCCGGCCTGCGCGAAGGCCTGTTTCTGGCCGTGAAGAGCTTTATCGAGATGCATTCGTTGCAGCCCAAGGGCGTGAAGCTGATGAGCGAAGACGTGTTCGCGCGTGCTTCGTTCGTGCTGTCGGCCAAGGTGCTCGATCCGCAGTTCCAGGGCCAGATCAAGGAACGCCTGAACAGCCGCGACGCGGTGCGACTGGTCTCCACGTTCAGCCGCCCGGCGCTCGAGCTCTGGCTCAACCACCACGTCGATTTCGGCAAGAAGCTGGCCGAGCTGGTGATTCGCCAGGCGCAGGCGCGTACGCGTGCCGCGCAGAAGGTCGAGAAGAAGAAGGGCTCCGGCGTGGCCGTGCTGCCCGGCAAGCTGACCGATTGCGAATCGACCGATGTCGAGCGCAACGAGATCTTCCTGGTGGAAGGTGACTCCGCCGGCGGTTCGGCCAAGATGGGCCGTGACAAGGAATTCCAGGCCATCCTGCCGTTGCGCGGCAAGGTGCTCAACACCTGGGAGACCGAGCGCGACCGCCTGTTCGCCAACAACGAGGTGCATGACATCGCAGTGGCGATCGGCGTGGACCCGCACGGGCCCGACGACGAGCCCGACCTGTCGAACCTGCGCTACGGCAAGATCTGTATCCTCTCCGATGCGGACGTCGACGGCGCGCACATCCAGGTGCTGCTGCTGACGCTGTTCTTCCGCCACTTCCCGAAGCTGATCGCCAACGGCAACGTCTGCGTGGCGCGGCCGCCGCTGTTCCGCGTGGATGCACCGGCACGCGGCAAGAAGCCCGCGCAGAAGCTCTACGCGCTCGACGATGGCGAACTCGACGCCATCCAGGACAAGCTGCTCAAGGATGGCGTCAAGGACGGCGCGTGGCAGATCTCGCGCTTCAAGGGCCTGGGCGAAATGAGCGCCGTGCAACTCTGGGAAACGACGATGAATCCCGATACGCGGCGGTTGATGCCGGTGTCGCTGGGCGAGTACGACCTGCCGCAGACCGTCAGCATGATGAACATGCTGATGGGCAAGGGCGAGGCCTCGCAACGGCGAAGCTGGCTGGAAGAGAAGGGCAACGAGGTGGAGGCCGACATCTGACGGTGGGCGCGCAAATGATGCAGGGTAGCGGCAGGATCGGACGATTGGCGGCGCGGGCAGCGGGAATGCTGGCCGTGCTGGCGTCGCTCTGCGCGGCCGCGCCTGCACATGCCGAACTCTGGGGTTACATCGACGCCGATGGCGTGGCCCACTTCTCCGATGCGAAGCTCGACGCGCGCTACATGCTGTTCATGAAGGATGGCGGCAGCTTCGATTCCGGCAACCTGCGCCGTGGCGGCGTGACTCCAGCCAGGCTGGACCCCGAACGCGAGAAGCTGTACCGCTACGTGCTCAATCATCCGAACCTGACCGCCGTGGACCCGATCATCCAGAAGGTGGCGGCGGCGCAGGACGTGGACCCGGCGCTGGTCAAGGCCGTGATGGCCGTGGAGAGCGGCTTCAACCCGACGGCGGTGTCGCCGAAGGGCGCAATCGGACTGATGCAGGTGATCCCGGACACGGGCTCGCGCTTCGGCGTTGCGACCGACCGCCGTGGCACCGTCGAGCAGAAGCTGACCGACCCGCGTACGAACATCTCGGCTGGCGTGCGATACCTGCGCTGGCTGATGGACCTGTTCCCGAACAATCTGGAGCTGGTGCTGGCCGCGTACAACGCCGGAGAAGGCGCGGTGCAGCGCTACAACAACCAGATTCCGCCTTTCCCCGAGACGCAGCAATATGTCAGTACCGTCCTGGAGTTCTACCGCCTGTACCAGCCCGCCGGGCCATCCGGCGTGCATGTGGTGCGTACGGGCATGGCCGCCGAACGGGTCAGGATGGTGATAGGCGGCCGCAGGCCCATGCCTTGACACAACCTGCAGCCCACTTGACGCGCTTTCGCGACGCTGGCGGTGTCCGCGAAGGCATCGCCACCCAGTTCCTTTAGAATCCCACGCTGACTGCAACAGCCGGACGGCCGGGCGCACAGGCGCCAGCCGGGCCGAAATCCTGCCAAACATGGATCAACCAGACA
>JAFAJB010000018.1 GCA_019236395.1 Cupriavidus sp. | reverse complement strand
TTTCGCAGGGCCTCGAACATGGCGATCACCGAAAAGTGAACGCTTCGAGTGTATAGAGCGGGGCCCATGTTCCGCAATGTTTACATCCTTGCGGAGGATGGCCCGAGATTCGCCGGGTGCGTGTCAGCCAGCGGCCAGGCTGACGCTGCCGGCGTTGCCGTGTGCCTTGCCGTTGCGGCCGTACATCTCGTTGGGCGCCGCGCCGCCCTGGCGCAGTACCTGGATCGCTTCCTGCGCGAATTCCAGGTGTGCGTTGACGATTGCGCCATTGAGGTCGTTGGCGTCGCGGGCCTTGTGGGCGAAGAACACCACCTTGCGCCATGCTTCGGCCACGCCAGCTTCAAGCGGGCTACCAATCAGCAGTCCGCCCTGGCCGACACGCAGGTTCAGCGCAATCATCTGCGCCTCGCGTGCGGCGGTTGCGCGGGTCAGCGTCTGAGCCAGTTCCATCTTCTTGCCGAGCAGTTCGGTCAAAGCCTGGTAGTCCTGTCGCTTGATCGCCTCGCGCTCATCCGCAAGGGCGCGGCCGAAGGCTGCAATGGCGTTGGCTTCAATCGAGAGAGTCTGGATCAGGGCTGCTTGCGTCATTTCAGGTTCAGGATTGGCTGCCGCCGCCCTGGCTCAGCTCATGCAGCGATGCGAGCAGGCCGTCGGCAATCTTGCTGGGGTCAATCTGGATCCGGCCCTCCGCGATGGCCTTGCGAACCTCTGCAACCTTGGCGGTGTCGATGTCACTGTCGCTGTCCTGCAGCAGGCGCGCACCGATCTCGCGAACCTGCGCGGCCAGCGGGCTGACGCGCATGCCGGTCAGGGCGGAGGGATCCGACGACGCGGCGGCACCACTGGCGGCCGCACGGGCGCCGCCTTCGGTTGCCGACGGCTCGGCGTTCCGGGACGAAGTGGAATTGTTGATCTTCACGGTGAAATCCTTGCTGGGTTCCTCTGGCTTATCGGATGCGGCACCGAAAACTTTAGTGAAATCCGGTGTCCCGCGGCCCGACTCGCCGACAGTTCGGCGGCATTCTCGCATGCCCGGCGTGGCGCCGGTTGTGATGATGTCGATGTCCTGTCGCTCCAAGGCCTCCAGCGCGTGTGATGACTAACTTACGGCTGCGCGGAAAAGTGCCGCAACCGCAATTTCCATAGGGCTACTACTGCAACACGACCGTATCGCCGCTGCGCACCATGCCACTGACGACCTGGCCGTTGCGCAGCCGCACCTGCACCATGTTGCCGACTGCCGCGTCGGTCAAGACCTTCCCTTCGCTGGAGAGCTGGAACGAATCGCCTTCCACGGTCACGTTGACGGTCTGGCCCGATTTCACGGCGATCGGCTTCTTGATCAGGTCGGTGCGCATCGGCGAACCGGCGGCAATGCGATTGGCGGCCACGGAGCCGTCCACCTGGGATGGGTCGGTCACCACCGCGCGCGGCAGCGCGGCCAGGTCGCCCTGGCGCACCTCGAGATCGGCGGCGGTAATGATCTCGCCGGGCCCCATCGCGCGTGCGGCCACATAGTAATCAGTCAGTACCGACACGCGCGCCTGCATGTAGCGCGTCCAGGGGCGATCTCCGCCACAGCGCAACCCCACGTTGACGCGGCCATAGAGCGCGGCGCCAGCGGGCAGGAACGGCTCGGGGTCCACGCATTCCGGCGCCCGGCCGCCCGAGGGCGGTGACACCTGGACGCTAACCTTGCCGGGCAGGCCGCTGGCCTGGCGCAGCAGGAACTGCTCCACGGCCACGCGTGCCGGATCGTCGGTAAACGGAGATTGCGGAGATTGCGGTGATTGCGGAGCCTGTGCCGCACCCGGGGCCGCCACTGGCCTGGCTACGGCGGGCGCGGCCAGCGCGGGCTGGCTCAGGGCGAAGCCGGCCAGCACCATCAGCGCGGCGGCCTGGCGATTGAAAGTCATAGGTGTCATCCCAGCAAGGATGGAAGGGGGCGCACAGCCCGTGTGCGGTGCGCCACTGTCATTCAGTGGGGCCAATTGTAGGCAGCCGCACGCGCGAGACCGCGGCGGAAATGCGCGGGTTTCTCGTCCTTATTCAGACGATTGGCGTGACAACCCGGCCCCTAAGATGGCAACCCTGAAGAAGCCTGACCGGGTGCGCCGGGTGCGTATACCCGGATCTACGGCAGCTCTCTCCCCAAATGAAGCAAGTGAAGCCATTGCAGGAAAGGCAGAGATCATGGACAGACTCGATGCAGCGTTCCGCTTCCAGCAGGAAGCCCTGAGCCTGCGGACCGAACGGCAATCGGTGATTGCCTCGAACATCGCGCATGCCGATACGCCGGGCTACAAGGCCCGCGACTTCGACTTCGCCAGCACGCTGGCCCAGTCGGTGCAGCGCGGCCAGCGCAGCGCCGGCACGATGCTGTCCACCACGTCCGCGCGCCACCTGCCGGGCCAGGCGCCCACCGCGAGCGTCTCGGACCTGGAGTACCGCATTCCGCTGCAGTCGAGCATCGACGGCAACACCGTGGAAATGGATACCGAGCGTGTGGCCTTTGCCGACAACACGGTCCACTACGAAGCCGGCCTCACGGTAATGAGCGCCAAGATCAAGACGATGCTGGCCGCGATCCAGAGCTAACCGAGGACTGCCGTGGGAACGATGAGCATTTTCGACGTGGCTGGCTCCGCCATGGCCGCGCAGTCGCAGCGCATGAACGTGACGGCCTCGAACCTGGCCAACGCGGACAGCGCGGTGGCGCCGAACGGCCAGCCGTATCGCGCCAAGCAGGTGATCTTCGAGATGGCGCCCACGCCCGGCCAGAGCGACGTGGGCGGCGTGCAGGTGGCGGGGGTGATGGAGGATTCCGCGCCGCCGCGCATGGTGCATAACCCGACGCACCCGCTGGCCGACGCCAACGGCTACGTGACGATGCCCAATGTGAACCCGGTGGAAGAGATGGTCAACATGATCTCCGCATCGCGTTCGTACCAGGCCAACGTGGAGGTGCTCAACACCGCCAAGAACATGATGTTGAAGACGCTGACCATCGGTCAGTAATCCACGACTTCCCGAATCTCCAGAACCAGCCGGAATACACCATGACCACCACTTCCTCCGTTGGCAACTCCTCCACCTCGGCGGTGAACCAGGCGCTGCAAGGCGGCTCCGCCAGCGCGGCCGACCTGCAGAACCAGTTCCTGACGATGCTGGTGACGCAGATGAACAACCAGGACCCGCTCAACCCGATGGACAACTCGCAGCTGACCTCGCAACTGGCGCAGATCAGCACCGTGAGCGGCCTGCAGACGATGAACACCACGATGACGCAGCTGCTGCAGCAGACCGCGGCCAGCCGTGCGATGGATTCGGCCAGCCTGATCGGCAAGACCGTGATGGTGCCGGGATCGGCCGTGAGCGTGGCCGGCGGCGTGCCCGGCAACATCGGCGTGGACATCCCGTCCACCGCGGACAGCGTGACCGTGCAGGTGCTGGACGCCAGCGGCAACGTGGTGCGCAACATCGACATGAAGGGTCAGACCGCCGGCGTGAAGGACATCGCGTGGGATGGCACCAACGACCTCGGCAACGCCGTACCTGATGGCGACTACAGCTTCAAGGTCACGGCGACGGCCAACGGCAAGAACGTCAGCCCGGTGGCGCTGGTCTACGGCAAGGTGACGTCCATCAGCGGCGACAGCACGGGCGTGCTGGTCAACCTCGGCAACGGCCAGAGCGCGAACGTCGACGACGTCCGCCGCATTTCCTGAGCATATTCACGAATCACCCGGTCCGGCATACGCGCGGGCATTTCACGAACGACAGCCTACATAGGGAAAAATCATGGGTTTTGGTCAAGGTGTAAGCGGCTTGAACGCTGCAGCGTCCAACCTGGACGTGATCGGCAACAACATCGCCAACGCGAATACGGTTGGCTACAAGCAATCGTCCGCGCAATTCGCGGACGTGTACGCCGGCTCGATGGTGGGCCTGGGAACGCGTGTGAATTCCGTGGTGCAGTCGTTCAACAACGGCAATATCTCCACGACCGGCAATAACCTGGACGTGGCGATCAGCAACGGCAACGGCTTCTTCCGGCTGACGAACACCGACGGCTCGGTCTACTACTCGCGCAACGGCCAGTTCCAGCGCATGGACGACGGCCGCCTGGTCAACGCATCGGGCCTGCAGGTGACCGGCTACCCGGCTGGCACCACGGCCGGTGGCGTGGCCCCGCAGCCGATCGTCATCAGCAACGCGCAGATGCCGCCGCAGGCCACCAACAACATCAAGGCCCAGTTCCAGCTCGATTCGCGCAGCGCCGTGCCGACCAGCGTGTTCACGAGCACCCCGACGACGGTGCCGCCGGTGTCGCCCGATTCGACGATGTTCAGCTACAGCACGGCCATGACCGTGTACGACTCGCTGGGCAACAAGCAGCAGCTGACGGCCTACTTCGGCAAGTCGGTCCTGGCGGGACCGCCTGTCACCCAGGCACCGATCAACGCGTCCGGCGGCAACGACTGGACTATGAACGTCACCGATTCGTCGGGCAACGTGCTGCAGACCGTCACGCTGTCGTTCGACAACAACGGCACGCTGGTGAGCCCGACGCCCACCACGATGCCCTCCGTCACGCTGCCTGCGGCAAACGGCGCGAAGGCGATGACCGCCCAGCTCAACCTGACCGGCACGACGCAGTTCGGCGCCGACAACGACCCGAAGAGCATCGTGCAGAACGGCTACACGTCGGGCTCGCTGCTGGGCTTCGCGGTGCAGAGTGACGGCACGATTCTCGGTTCGTTCTCGAACGAGCAGACGAAGTCGCTGGGCCAGATCGCCATGGCCGCGTTCGGCAACGTCCAGGGCCTGAAGCCGGAAGGCAACAACGTGTGGTCCGCCACCGGCGCCTCGGGCCAGGAACTGCTCGGCACGGCCGGCGGTTCGATGGGCACGCTGCAGTCGAACGCGGTGGAAGACTCGAACGTGGACCTGTCCGGCCAGCTCGTGAACCTGATCGTGGCGCAACGCAACTACCAGGCCAACGCGCAGACCATCAAGGCGCAGGACACGATCATGCAGACGCTGGTCAACCTGTGAACGCCAGGCTGAACTGAAGCAGAGCCATGGACCGCATGATCTACACCGCCCTGTCGGGCGCCAAGCAGATACTCGACCAGCAGGCCGCGGTATCGAACAACCTGGCCAACGCCTCCACGTCGGGCTTCAAGGCTCAGGTCAACATGTACCGCGCCGTGCCGGTGGTGGGGCAGGAGGCGCAGACACGCGCCTTCACGCTGGCCTCGACGCCGGGCGCCGACATGAAGGCCGGGCCGCTGACCTACACGGGCCGCAATCTCGACGTGGCACTGCAGGGCAACGGCTGGCTGGCGGTGCAGATGCCGGATGGCACCGAGGCCTACACCCGCGCGGGTTCGCTGCAGGTGTCGGCCGACGGCCAGCTCCAGACATCGCTGGGCCTGCCGGTGCAGGGCGACGGCGGCCCGATCGCGGTGCCGCCCGGCTCGACCGTCTCGATCGGCACGGACGGCACCGTGGTGGCCCGTGGCCCCGGCGAAGCCGCCAACGGTCTCGCCCAGGTTGGCAAGCTGCGCGTCGTCACGCCGCCGCCCGAGGGGCTGGCGCGCGGTGACGACGGCTACTTCCGTCTGCGCCCCGGCGTGGGTCCACTTCAGCAGGACCCCAACGTGCGCGTGATCTCCGGCGCGATCGAGGGCAGCAATGTGAATCCGGTCGAGTCCATGGTGGACATGATCGCCAACGCGCGCCGCTTCGAGATGCAGATGAAGATGATCACCGGCGCCGACAGCAACGACCAGCGAGCCAACGCGCTGCTTTCCAATAACTGAAGCGCGCGGCCCTGAATCGCTCGCAGAAAAAATCTAGGAACACCATGATCCGCTCTCTCTGGATTGCAAAGACCGGCCTCGATGCGCAGCAGACGCAGATGGACGTGATCTCGAACAACCTGGCCAACGTGTCCACCACGGGCTTCAAGCGCAGCCGCGCGGTGTTCGAGGAATTGATGTACCAGACGGTCCGCCAGCCGGGCGCGATGTCGTCGGACCAGACCGTGCTGCCCTCGGGCATGCAGATCGGTACCGGCGTGCGCCCCGTGGCCACTGAACGCATCCACACGCAAGGCAACCCGACGCAGACCGGCAATGCCAAGGATGTGGCCATCATCGGCAACGGTTTTTTCCAGGTGACGATGCCGGACGGCACCACCTCCTACACGCGTGACGGTTCGTTCCAGGTCGATCAGAACGGCCAGCTCGTGACGTCGAGCGGCTTCGTGATCAACCCGGCCATCACGCTGCCGGCCAACTACACCTCGGTGAACATCGCGCGCGACGGTACCGTGACCGTGATGCAGCCGGGCTCGACCAACGCCGCCACGGTGGGTCAGCTCCAGCTCGCCACGTTCCCGAACCCGACCGGTCTGGAAAGCATGGGCGAGAACCTGTACGTGCAGACCGATGCCTCGGGCGCGCCGAACACCACGGTGCCGGGTCTGAACGGCGCCGGCACGCTGCAGAACAACTACGTCGAGGCGTCGAACGTGAACGTGGTGGAAGAACTGGTCAGCATGATCCAGACCCAGCGCGCTTACGAGATCAACAGCAAGGCGGTGCAGACGTCCGACCAGATGTTGCAGCGCCTGACCCAGATGAGCTAATCGGTAATGATCATGGCCGCCACGCAGTATCGCATCGGTGCAATCGTCCTCTACGCCATCGTCGGCCTGGCCGCGCTGGCGAGTGGCGGCTGCGCGATGATGCCCAAGGAACCGCTCGTGCAGTTACCCACCACGGCGCGCGCCGAAGCGCGTCCGATGAGCGCACCGACGGGCTCGATCTTTGCGTCCTCGTACGCGGCGGGTAATCCGCTGTTCGAGGACCGGCGGCCACGCAACGTTGGCGACATCCTGACCATCGTGATCACGGAAAACGTCAACGCGAGCAAGAACTCGGCCTCCAACGCCAACCGCACCGGCAACAGCACGCTGACCTTCAATGCGGTGCCCCGCGCACTGAGCGGGCTGTTCAGCTCCGCGTCCAACGCGGACATCGGCGGTACGAATACGCTGAAGGCCGGCGGCGGCTCGTCAGCGGCCAATACGTTCAATGGCACGATCACCGTGACGGTGCTCGAGGTGCTGCCGAACGGTAACCTGGTGGTGTCCGGCGAAAAGCAGATGGCCATCAATCAGGGTGCGGAGTTCATCCGCTTCTCGGGGGTGGTCAATCCCCGCACGATCACTGGCGACAATGGCGTGCTGTCCACGCAGGTGGCGGATGCGCGCATCGAGTACACCGCCAAGGGCTATATCGACGAAGCACAGAACATGGGCTGGCTGCAGCGCTTCTTCCTCAATGTCTTACCGTTCTGATTCCGCCATGTTTCTGCCTTCGATGCCTTTCCAAAAGCCAGGCTCGCTCTTGGGCAACCCGCCCGGCCTTCGTTCCCGCTCAGGTCGCGCGGTTTCTTTTGCCTGCCTGGTGTTCGGGCTCATGTTCGGGCTCTTTCTGAGCCTGAGCCTGGTGCCGGGTGACGCGCACGCGGAACGCCTGAAGAATCTCGCGACCTTCCAGGGCGTGCGCGACAACCCGCTGGTGGGTTACGGTCTGGTCGTAGGGCTGGACAACACCGGCGACCAGACGATGCAGACGCCGTTCACGACGCAGAGCTTGCAGAACATGCTCTCGCAGCTCGGCATCACGCTGCCCGCTGGCAAGAACATGCAGCTAAAGAACGTGGCGGCCGTGATGGTCACCGCGAGCCTGCCGGCGTACGCACAGCCGGGCAGCACCCTCGACGTGGTGGTGTCGTCGATGGGTAACGCCAAGAGCCTGCGCGGCGGCACGCTGCTGATGACGCCGCTCAAGGGCGTGGATGGCCAGGTCTACGCCATCGCGCAGGGCAACATGCTGGTGGGCGGCGCGGGCGCGTCGGCCAACGGCAGCAAGGTACAGATCAACCAGCTTGCCGTTGGCCGTATCGCCAACGGCGGTATTGTCGAGCGCGCAGTGCCCGCCTTCCAGCCCGAAGGCGGCTTCATGAACCTCGAACTCAAGGACACCGACTTCGGCACCGCCGAGCGCGTGGTGGAGGCGATCAACCGCCACATGGGCCCGGGCACTGCCGCGGCGATGGATGGCCGTGTGGTGCAGGTGCGCACGCCGCAGGCGCCGTCCGCACGCGTGGGCTTCATGGCCCGCGTCGAAAACATCGACGTGACGCCGGCCAAGGCCGCTGCCAAGGTCATCCTGAATGCCCGCACCGGCTCGATCGTGATGAACCAGGCCGTGACCGTGGAAGACTGCGCAATCGCGCATGGCAACCTCTCGGTCGTCATCAACACGCAGCCGGTCATCAGCCAGCCGGCACCGTTCAGCCAGGGCCAGACCGTGGTGGCGCCTGTGTCGCAGATCGACATGAAGCAGGGCGGCGGATCGCTGCAGATCGTGAAGGCCGGCGCTTCGCTGGCGGCAGTGGTGAAGGGCCTGAACGCGCTCGGCGCCACGCCGGCCGACCTGCAGACGATCCTCGAAGCGATGCGTGCCGCCGGTGCGCTGCGCGCCGAGCTGGAGATCATCTGATGACGGCGTCCACGCTCTCCGGGCAAGCCGATATCTCGCAGCGCTTTGCACTCGACACCCAGGGGTTCGAGTCGCTCAAGAACCAGGCGCGCGCCAATGGCGCCGGTACGCTGCAGGCGGCGGCCAAGCAGTTTGAGGCCGTCTTCACGCAGATGGTGCTCAAGAGCATGCGCGACGCTACGCCTTCGGACGGCTTGTTCGACAACGAGCAGACCAAGCTCTACATGTCGATGATGGACCAGCAGCTTTCGCAGCAGCTATCTTCCCGTGGCATCGGCCTGGCCGATGTCATGGTTCGCCAGCTTGCGCGCGCCACCGGCCAGCCAGTACCGGCCAACATGGCGGGTGCCGGCGGCGTCACGGCCGCGAGCATCCACGATGCGGAGATGGCGGGCCTGCTCGATGGTCGCGGCGCCACAGATGCAGATGGCCCCGCACTGCCGATCGGCACCACGCTGCCAGGCGCCGCATGGAACCCGACGGCCGGCGTGCGCCAGTACCAGAGCCAGGCGGACTGGCAGGGCAATGGCCAGTCGCAACTGGGCCAGCTGCCGGACGACACGCCCGAACACATCAGCAACTTCGTGAACCGCATGGCCGGGCCGGCGATGGCCGCTTCGCGCGCCTCCGGCGTGCCGGCCAAGCTGATCGTCGGCCAGGCCGCGCTCGAATCGGGCTGGGGCCGCCGCGAGATCCTCAATGCCGATGGCTCGACCACGTTCAACGTGTTCGGCATCAAGGCCGGCGCGAACTGGAAGGGCGCGACGACCGAGGTGCTGACCACCGAATATGTCGATGGCCAACCGCAGAAGGTGCGTGCCCGCTTCCGCGCCTACGGTTCCTATGACGAGGCGTGCAACGACTATGCGCGCCTGCTGACCACCAATCCGCGCTACGCGGGCGTGGTGGCGGCGAACAGCGCCGACGAGGCCGCCCACGGCCTGCAACGCGCGGGGTATGCCACCGATCCGGCCTATGGCGAGAAGCTTGTCCGGATCATGAAGAAAGTCTCGACCTGACGAGAGGCGATGGTTGGCGATGGTTGGCTCCCCTCTCCCGCTGTGCGGGAGAGGGGCAGGGGGAGAGGGCGGGCGCATCAAGACGCAACAGTCGCAGTTTGAACCGCCGCACCCTCTCCCCCGACCCCTCTCCCACTTTGTGGGAGAGGGGAGAAGGCAATCGGTCGCGACATGCACGCGTGTCGATGGTTGGCTCCCCTCTCCCGCTGTGCGGGAGAGGGGCAGGGGGAGAGGGCGGGCGCATCAAGACGCGACAGTCGCAGTTTGAACCGCCGCACCCTCTCCCCCGACCCCTCTCCCACTTTGTGGGAGAGGGGAGAAAACAATTGGCGAACCTGCAAGGCGCGACGGTTTTTCAGTCGCGCTATTGGTGCTTGTGGAGGGAGTCCATGAGAGTGCGCGCTCACAACCGTCATGTTTCGTCACGATCTTCGCCGCTAAAGTCGGGCCTCCTGCCTGCCGTTATTCAGCACATCCACCGCCGACGGCTGCTTCGCCGCTGGCTAGCCATTCGATCCGGAGTCAGACAAAGATGTCTCTGTTTAATATTGGTCTGTCGGGCCTCAACGTTGCGCAGAACGCGCTGACGACCACCGGCCACAATTTCAGCAACGCCGCGACTCCGGGCTATACGCGCCAGACCACGATCGTCGCGTCGGCCGGCGGCCAAGTCACGGGTGCTGGCTTCTTTGGCCAGGGTGCCAACACGGTCACGGTACAGCGCGTCTACGACGGCTTCCTGACCGGCCAGCTTCGCACCGCCACGTCGGCCAGCAACGAGCTGTCCACCTACTCGAACCAGATTTCGCAGATCGACAACCTGCTTGCCGACCAGACTGCAGGCCTGGCTCCGCTGATGCAGAAGTTCTTCGCGTCCGTGCAAACCGTCTCGGATACGCCCGCTGACTCCGCCGCGCGCCAGGGTATGCTGTCGGCCGCCCAGGCGCTGGCTGGCCAGATGAAGTCGACGAGCGACTACTTCAAGCAACTGCAGGACGGCATCAATACGCAGATCACGTCGTCGGTGACCCAGGTCAACGACTACACGAAGCAGATCGCCAACCTGAACAAGCAGATTGCCCAACTGACCGCCGCATCCGGCGGCCAGCCGCCTAACGACCTGCTGGACCAGCGCGACCAGGCCGTCGCCAAGCTGACCGAACTGGTGGGTGCAAAGGTGGTGGTGCAGGATGGCAACACGTACAACGTGTTCGTCGGCAATGGCCAGCCGCTCGTGATGGGTTCCGACTCGTACGACATGAAGGCGATTCCGTCGTCGTCCGACCCTAGCCGCATCACCATCGGCTATACGCTGCCCAACGGCGGGGTTATCGAATCCCAGGATGGCTCGGTGACCGGCGGTTCGATCGGTGGCCTGCTGCGCTTCCGCAGCCAGTCGCTTGACGCGGCCCAGAACGCGATCGGCCGTCTGTCGCTGGCCCTCGGCCAGACGTTCAACAACCAGCACAGCCTTGGCATCGACCTGAACGGCGCCACGGGCGGCAACTTCTTCTCGCTGGGCAGCCCCACGGTCTATGCGAATACGAACAACACGTCGGGTGCCATCGCCACGGCCACTATCAACAACCCCGGTGCTGGCAACCTGACGACCAGCGACTACACGCTGAAGTTCGACGGTACCACCTATACGCTGACACGCACGTCGGACAACACCGTGGTTGACTCATCCACGACTCTGCGGACGATGGGTGCAGACGGCTTCTCGGTCAGTCTGAACAAGGCCATGAAACCCAATGACTCGTTCACGATTCAGCCAACGCGCAACGCTACCGCGGGTTTCGGCACGCTGATCACCGATCCGGCCAAGATCGCCGCCGCTTCGCCGGCCCGCGCAGATGCCAGCACGCAGAACACGGGTTCTGGCACCGCCGCGTTGACCAACGTGAAGCAAGGCTTCACACAACTGCCGAGCACGATCACCGCCATCTACAACGGCGCGGGCTATACCTTCAAGGACGCCAATGGCACGACGGTGAATCCGACCAGCACGGCACCGAACGCCAACGGCAATGGCACCGACTACGAGTTCAACGGCCTGACCTTCACCCTCGGCGGCGCGCCGAATGCCGGTGACACGTTCACGCTGTCGAGCAATTCGGGCGCCGTGGCCGACAACGGCAACGCGCTGGCGTTGGCCAAGCTGCAGACGGCTAAGACGATCAACGGCACGTCGAGCTTCAACGACGCCTACGCTTCGCTGGTCAACCAGGTTGGTAGCGACGCCAAGTCGTCCAGCATCTCCTCGGAGTCGCAGGACAGCATCACCACGCAGATCACGACGGCCCAGCAGTCGGTATCGGGCGTGAACATGGACGAGGAAACGGTGAACCTGCTCAAGTTCCAGCAGCTTTACCAGGCCAACGCCAAGGTCATCCAGACCGCCAGCACGATCTTCGACACGCTGATCGGCATCAACTGACCGGGCAGGGCCCGCTTTCTGACAGTTCAACCGGATACGAAGGAATCACGCCATGGTGCGCGTCGCTACCTCCACCCTGTACCAGCAAGGCCTGGCCTCGATGAACAACCAGCAGGCCAGCCTGCTGCACGTGCAACAGCAGCTCGGCACGGGCCGCCGCATCCTGACGCCGTCGGACGACCCCGTAGCCGCCACGCGTGCGCTCGGCGTGTCCCAGGCCCAGTCCGTGAACGGCCAGTACACCACCACGCGCAAGCAGGCCAACGCTTCGCTGGGCATGGAAGAAAACACGCTCCAGTCGGTCACCACGACGATCCAGAACATCCAGTCGCTGCTGGTGAACGCCGGTAACGGCACGATGAGTGATACCGATCGTGCTTCGCTGGCCACCGCGCTCCAGGGTCAGTACGACCAGCTCATGGGCCTGGCCAATGCCGACGACGGCAACGGCAACTACCTGTTCGCCGGTCTCCAGTCCAACACGGTGCCGTTCGCGAAGAACACCGCAGGCGCGGCGATCTATCAGGGCGACAACAGCCACCAGCTCCTGCAGGTGGACGTGGCGCGCCAGATGGAATCGGGCAACAACGGCGCCGAAGTGTTCATGAGCGTGACGAGCAACGCCGGCTACGTGCTGCAAGGCAACTCCGCCAATACCGGCGCGGCCACGTACGGCCCGATCTCGGTCACTGATCCGACCAACCCGCTCTACGGCACTCCGCTGAAGCTGACGTTCCAGACGAACGGCACGACCGGCAAGATGGAGTACCAGGTGACGAACGCGACCACGAACGCGCCGATCGGGACGGCCACGGCCTACAACGACGGCACGCCCATCACCGTGGCTGGCGTGTCGTTCACGGTCAAGGGCACGCCCGCCAACGGCGATTCGTTCACGGCCGTGCCGGCGCAACAGGCCGGCGCCGACATGTTCGCCAACTTGCAGAACGTGATCAACGCCCTGAAGCAGCCGATCGACACCGGCACGAACCAGGCCGCCGCCAGCGCCAACCTGCAGAATGTGCTGGCCACCGGCATCCGCCAGTTCGGCAACTCGCTGGACAACGTGCTGACGGTCCGTTCGTCGGTGGGCTCGCGCATGCAGGAACTGGACGCGCTGGATACGATCGGCCAGAACCGCGACCTGAACAACACGCAGACGCTGTCGGACCTGCAGGATCTGAACTATGCATCCGCGCTGACCGAGTACTACCAGCGACAGACCGCGCTTCAGGCTGCCCAGCAATCGTTCATGCAGATCCACAACATGAACCTGTTCCAGTATTTGAGGTAATTGGGGGCGGGCGGTCTCTTGCCAGCTGTGACTGAACAATAAAGTCTGAGAAATCGTGACAATAAAGTCTGAGAACGGTTGGCCTGGAAAGCTTGGTTTGCTTGGTCTGGCTTGGCTCTCAGACTTTATTGTCACTGCACGTATCACTTTGGCTTGCTGGTAGCTGCGACTTCGATAGCACCGCATTCGGGTGGTCTCGGAGAGACTAAAAGTCGCAAGCGTAGGCATTGGCCCGCGCGTCATGCAGCGCGTGATGTTCGCCGCCATTTTTGCGAAAGTATGCCGCTCGGCGTGCGGCATTGAGCCGACCGCTAATATTCTCGAACGCCCAACCGTTTGGCAACGAACCGTCAAGCAGAAATTGCAGCATGACGAGGTCGTAGCAGATCACCGGCTTGGACATGGTAGGGATGGCTGTGACCCACTCGCGCAGTTCCTGCCTCAAACTGTTCAAAATCATCGCCCCGCTATCGATTTGGCCGAATTGCGGGACCACGACCGCTCGAACAAAGTCACTACAGCGCTCCGCGCTGAAGTCCGTGCGCTCACCGTAGAATTCAACCCCGCTATCGCCAACGATAGCGATGCTTAGTACCTCAGGCGCCTGCAAGTCGCTGAATTCCGTGGCGAGACGGCCGTTGCTCACCCTTGAGCGAACGACAGATACAGATCTACATGCGGTCAACGGCTCCTAAAGGTTGCGCAGAAACTCGATCACGGCGGCGTTGACGAGGTCCGGGGCCTCTTGTTGAAGCCAGTGACCCGCTCGCTGAATGATTTGAGAATCTCGCAGGTTGGGCACAAGCTTCCGCATGCCGCCGATGATTTCGTGCATGCCTGGAATCGCTAGCCCGGTGTCGTATTCCCCGACTAGATAAAGGGCCGGAGTTTGGACCGGCAGGCCATTGAAGGCTGCCTGCAATTCCCAGTTACGGTCGAGGTTACGGTAATAGTTCAGCCCACCGTGAAACCCCGACGCCTCGTATGCCCGCACAAAAGCGTCGAAGTCGGCCTTATCGAGCCATGTGAGTGGCGACGCAGGTTCAGGCAAAGCGCCGAGGAGTCCCGCCTGCCGCGCAACGAGTCCGAAAGGATTGGGTGTTTTCTGGTCGCGCGGGCCGGCGTCCCCTGATGCCCAGAAATAAAGCTTACGCAGTGTAACGGCGACGTCGAGCTCGAGTTCGCTCTCGGCTTGCCCTGGTTGAGAAAAGTAATGCGTGTAGAACCACGCTTGTTCAGTTCGCGGAAATATCCGGCTCGGCGCGATCGGGGCTCGGCCCATCATGGGGACCCCGAGCGCCACGACAGCGCGAAAGCGGTCGGGGCGCAACAGCGCGGCCTGCCACGCAATGGTTGCGCCCCAGTCATTTCCCACCACGACAGCATTTGTCTCTCCGAGCGCGTCCATGATCCCCACCAGGTCACCGATGATGTCGAGCGTCGTATACCGCCCCGGTTCAATCGGACAATCGCTGAGTCCGAAGCCCCGCAGATCCGGTGCGACTGCGCGAAATCCTGCATTCGACAAGCCCTCCAATTGGTGTCGCCACGCGTACGACGTTTCAGGAAACCCATGAAGAAGCAGGACTAGCGGCCCCGCTCCTTGGGCGGCGACGCGCAGGCGGACGCCATTAGTTTCGATGAAGGACTGAGTAAATGCGTACACGATCGCGCTCCGATGGTTGCCTAAAGTCACGCGAAATCGTAACATCAAATGTCACGAATAGCTTGCTTCAAAGAACATGCAACGAGATATACGGCTGGCCCGACTTCTTCACGTACTCATACACATGCACCTGCGCGGCGGCACAACCACCTCCGAGACGATCGCTCAAATGCTACACACTCAGCCGTCGCTGGTGCGACGCACTATGGCTGCGCTGCGTGCGGCCGGTTATGTAGAGTCGATCGTCGGACCGGGGGGAGGCTGGGCTCTTTGTCGTGAACTCGGCGATCTCACCGTGCGTGACATATATGCTGCTATAGCACCTAAGAGCGCATTTGCGATCGGTACGGCGGACGACAATCCGGCCTGCCCGGTGGAGTCAGCAGTCAACCGGTTCCTCGACGATGCACTGAGTTCGGCAGAGGACGAACTGCTCCGGCGTCTCGCGCAAATGCGTCTTTCCGGCATAGCACGGTACGTGAAGGTGCCGAAGGCCTAAGGAACGTCCACTTTTGGCGCGGTGGTAGTCGCCTGTCTGTAGGTCGCGCACTACCGTTTCTCGCCGATCTCCGCCATCGGCCTATCCACGCACGGGCCTCCTGGTGCCAGAGGCAACTACCGACCCCAAAAGAGACATTCAGTTCCGGGCCCGACCCCAGTCAATCAGAGGATTGAACTGGACTTTTGTCGAGTTTTGTGTACCACTGAGGGATGGTTGATCTCGGTTCGGATCTGGTTTATACGACGAAGCCATAAAAAATGAAAATATTATTCATCGCTTCATTAGGAATTTCCTTGTTTATTCAAACATCGCTATCATTTGCGGATAGTGATAATGGGAAAAAGCTTTTCTTGGCGAGATGTGCCATGTGTCACGGAGCAGATGCCAGGGGGACAGGGCCATTGGCCAACAAAAGCAATCCACCTACGCCTGATCTTGCGACATTTGCATTCAAAAAACGGCTTGGCGATTATCCCGGCGTTATTGTCTCATCAATAATACTTCGCCCCAATGGGGACTTGATCCCAAAAACTTTGCGAGAAAATGGGATAAAACTATCACCCTACCCGTGGACGGTCAAAGATTTTCGCGATTTAAATCAATATCTAAGTGGTTTGATTTTAAAAAATTAAATATTTCCGAACCCGGACCCAGGCGGGCAGGTCAACAGCAGACCACTGGTCTGCCGCAACGCGGCTCTTCATTGCATATGTCGCAGCGTCTCCATACAGGCACGCGAGGTCAGGGCTGCGCCTTGCAGCAGTTCTTGCATGTGGCCGGACACAGTGCCTTCTCCACGCTCGCGAAGAAGCCGTCGTAGACCTCCTTTTGCAAGACAGTTTTCGTGCGCGCGTCGCCGTTGCTATCCCAGACCGTACTGTCGAATCGCGCGCGCACGAGTGCCGATTGGTTGCCGGCACCGGCTCTGACGGTGACGATTGCCGCAATACGCTCGTGGTCCGGCTTCGGCGGAAACATGCCGGTATAGTTCTTTAGTGCGCCCCGCAGTAGCTGGCGCCACTTCGGCACCAGCGTTGCGCTGTGGCCGGCCTCGACCAGGCCCGCCTCCATGTCGACTGACACCGGCGCGAATCCCAGTTCCGCAAGCGCCTTGGCCACGGCATCAAGCGCGTGATCTGGCGCGGCATTCGCGAATGTGCGGTCGCGCATGCTGTGCAAGCTGCGCCGCTCGGCCTCAGTCAGGTCGACGCTCACCTGCCGCGAGCTGTA
>JAFAJB010000012.1 GCA_019236395.1 Cupriavidus sp. | reverse complement strand
CAGGCCCATGAAATACGTGATCCACAACGCCAGCGTCATGCTCCGATAGCCCGACGAAAGCAGCGTGCGCACGGGCTGCTTGCCGGAGACAGGCGGTTCGCTGATTGTGAACACGGCGTCGTCAGCCACCACGCTGCCACACACGCGACGCAACGTCCGTGCGATGCGCGCCGGCGAAATGTTCCGCACCACCATGAAACGTGCAGATTCGGGAATCAGCAGCATGTAGAACGGCAGGCAAATCAGCGGAATCGCACCTCCAGCAATCAGTACCGCGCGCCAGCCATGCTGCGGCAGGATGGCTGCGGCGCCGAAGCCGACCAGCGCCGACCCGAGGTTGAAGCCCGTGAACATCGTTGCCAGCAGCATGCTGCGCGAGCGCTCGGGCACGTACTCGGAAAGCAGAGTGGTCGTGCTCGGCATCGCGGCCCCCAGCCCAAGGCCGGTCAGGAAGCGCAGCAACGACAACGTTGCCGTGCTGTCCGCAAACGCACTCAGCAGATTGAACACACCGAACAGTGCGATCGAGCCGATCAGCAGCTTCTTGCGCCCGAAGCGATCGGACAGCGGCCCGACCAGCAACGCGCCGATGGCCAGGCCAACGGGCGCGGCACTCATCACCATGCCGAAGCTGGCCTTCGAGATGCCCCACTCGCGGGTGATGTCGGGGGCCAGAAAGCCCATGATTGCCACGTCCATCCCGTCAGTGGCGACGATCAGGAAGCACAGCACCAGCAGCAGCCACTGGTAGCCGGACATCTTGCGTTCGTTGATATGGGCCCGGATATCGAGCCGTTGCGTTGTCATGTTGCCGTCTCCTGGCGTGATCCGCCGTGCGAAATCCGGCGAATTCTTGTTATCGACATAGCTAATCGCCGCGGGAGCGGCCGGCCGCACAATCCCTATGCACGGCAACGGCAGTCTACGTTCAGCACGGAACTGCAGTATTGCTATGTGGGGCGGCCTGCGTTGCCTTCTACTTATCGGCAGACAGCTTCATGGACCGGCTGGCTTGCCGCAGGGCGGCTATCAGCGCATCGGCGCCAGGCGACAGCCGCGCACCCACGCGCGTGGTGATGCCGATGCTGCGCGTCGTATCAGGCAGCGACAGGTTCAGCGTTCGCAGCCAGCCCGCCTCGATCTCATGGCGAAGCTGATGAGCCGAAAGCGCCGTGATCATGTCTCCTTGCAGCAGCAGCCCGCGCACCAGCGCGAGGTCGCCCGTTTCAACCAGCGGTTGCGGCAGTGGCAGGCCACGTGAGGCAAACACACTGTCCAGGGCTTGCCGTGACGGCGATGCCGCGCGTGACAGCACCCAGGGATACGGTTCGAGATCCGCCAGCGTGAGGCGCCTCCTTGCGGCGAGCGGATGGGCAGCACGCGCGATCAGCGAAATGCGGTCTTCAAACAGGATCTCGGTGGCCAACCCTTGGGACGCGAGCGGGCGCACCGCGCCGAGAATGAAATCGATCCGCCCGCTCAGCAGGCCTGCCGTCAATTCCTCATAGGGACTTTCGAGCGACCGGAACCGCAGGCACGGATGCCGGCCGTGCACGTCCGCGATCGCCATCGGCAGCAGCAAAGTACGGCCCAGCGGCAGCGCGCCGATCGTCACGGCGCCTTCCAGCACACCTTGCAGTGCGGCAATGTCGGCACGAATGTGGCGCAGATCGGCCAGTGCGCGTTCGAAGCGCACCACCCAGCGGCTGCCCACATCGGTAGGGACCATGCCGCGTGCGGTACGCGCAAAAATTGGCTGACCCAGCGCGTCTTCCAGCCGGGCAATGGCCTGGCTGACCGCCGGTTGCGAGACACCGATCGATGCGGCCACGCTGGGCATGTGGTGCACTTCCGCCAGCATCGCCGCCACTTCGAGCCGCCGCTCGTTGTGCAGCGCTTCCAGGCTCGCCACCGCCGCGCCGGGACGTGTCCGCATGCGTACCGCCTCTTCGCGCACCTCACGCAATGCCGCTTCTATATGCCGCGCGCGTTCCAGCACGACCTCGCCGGCACGTGTGAGCAGCATGCCCCGTCCCTTGCGCTCGAACAACGCCACACCGAGTGTCTCTTCGAGCGCGGCAATCGAACGCGCAATCGCCGATGAAGCGCGATGCAGCGATTCGGAGGAGCGGCGCACCCCTCCGGCTGCGGCAACTCCGGCAAAAACGTGAAGGTGATGCAGGCTGATGGTCTCCATGGAGGCGGTCCGGGGCGAACGATGTTTTCATGCGGGCGATAAGCAGATTAGAACAACTGTCCTGCGACATGGCAACCAAGGGCTTCCACGGTGCATCGATACTTCGTGCACTCGATGGACCCAGCTTTTGTGCATTTTTGCTTTCCTGCTTTGTCGCCTGCCATGACACCCTGCCTCGCCTCCGATCTTCGCGCGGTACCCTGCACGCTGATGCGCGGTGGCACCTCGCGTGGGCCGTTCTTTCTTGCGAGCGATCTGCCGGAAAACATTGCCGCGCGCAACCGCGTATTGCTGGCTGCGATGGGTAGTCCGGACCCTCGCCAGATCGATGGCCTGGGCGGCGCGCATCCGTTGACCAGCAAGGCCGGCATCGTGGCACGCGATGTGTCCGGGCGCGCCGATCTGGAGTTCACCTTCGCGCAGTTGCAGCCGAACGCCGACACGGTGGATACCACGCCGAACTGCGGCAACATGCTGGCGGCGGTGCTGCCGTTTGCGATCGAACGCGGGCTGATCGCGCCGCAAGGCGATGTCACGCGTGCACGCGTGCTGACACGCAACACCGGCATGCTCTGCGATATCACGATGCAGACGCCCGCGCGGGTGCCGCAGTTTTCCGGCCACGCACGCATCGACGGGGTTCCCGGTACAGCAGCACCCATCGTGATCGACTTTCTCGACACCGCGGGCTCGGTCTGCGCCGCGATGCTGCCCACCGGCAAGACCATGGACACGCTATCGACCATCGACCCGGTCAGCGGGGCGCCGATCTCGATTGCAGCCACGCTGATCGACAATGGCATGCCAATGGTGCTGATGCGCGCGGAGGACCTCTCGCGTACCGGATACGAGAGCGTGGCCGCCCTCAATGGAGACGTGGAACTCAAGCAACGCATCGAGGCCCTGCGCCTGACCGCCGGGCGGCTGATGGGCCTGGATGACGTCGCCGACAAAAGCTATCCAAAGATGTGCCTGATCGCGCCACCGCGCCAGGGCGGCAGCATCGCCACGCGCTGCTTCATTCCGCGTGTCTGCCATGACGCGATCGGCGTGCTGGCCGCCATTACAGTCGGCACGGCCTGCGTACTGCCAGGCACCGTAGTGGATGGCATCGCTCGCGTCGGCGAAGGCCCGATCCACCCGATCAGCGTCGAGCACCCGAGCGGCGAGTTCACCGTCGAACTGGAAACCGATCCCGCGAGCCCGGGATCGATCGTACGTAGCGCGCTGATCCGCACGGCGCGTCCTGTCATGCGCGGCGAAGTACTGATTCCCGCCAGCGCGTGGCCCCTCCCTCACGACCACTCATGATCATCGATTGCCACGGGCATTTCACCACCGCCCCGAAAGCGCTGGAAGACTGGCGGCAGCGCCAGATCGCCAGCCTGAACGCTGCGCAGGCGGCGCCCCCCGAAAGTGAACTGCGCATCAGCGATGACGAACTGCGCGACGTGATCGCCGGCAATCAGCTTCGCCTGATGCGCGAACGTGGCGCGGATCTGACGATCTTCTCGCCGCGCGCGTCATTCATGGCGCACCATGTCGGCAACTTTGAAACCAGCGCCACCTGGGCGGCCATCTGCAACACGCTCTGCCATCGCGTGAGCCAGCTGTTCCCCGAGCACTTCGTCGGCGCCGCGATGTTGCCGCAGTCTCCCGGCGTCGATACGAAGACATGCATCGCGGAACTCGAGCGCTGCGTGCTCGAGTACGGCTTTGTCGGCGTCAACCTGAATCCGGACCCTTCTGGTGGTCACTGGACCTCGCCGCCATTGTCCGATCCATACTGGTACCCGATCTACGAGAAGCTCGTGGAGCATGACGTGCCGGCCATGATCCATGTCAGCACAAGCTGCAATGCGTGCTTTCACACCACGGGCGCCCACTACCTGAATGCCGACACCACGGCGTTCATGCAGGTACTGACCAGCGACCTGTTTCAGCGCTTTCCGACGCTGAAATTCGTCATTCCGCACGGCGGCGGCGCGGTGCCCTATCACTGGGGACGCTTCCGCGGACTTGCACAGGAACTGAAGCTGCCCCCGCTCGGGCAACACCTGCTCAACAACGTCTTCTTCGATACCTGTGTCTATCACCAGCCCGGCATCGACCTGCTGACGCGCGTGATCCCGATCAGGAACGTGCTGTTCGCCTCGGAGATGATCGGCGCGGTGCGCGGTATCGACCCCGAGACAGGTCATCACTATGACGACACGCGGCGCTACATCGATCAGGCCGCACTGTCGGACGAGGAGCGCCACCAGATCTACGAGGGCAACGCACGCCGTGTCTACTCGCGGCTGGACACCCAGCTCAAGGCCCGCGGCCTGTAGCGCAGCCCGCTTTGGGCACATAAGAATATCAACGGAGGAGAGAAGAAGATGAAACTGCGCCACCTGGCGTTCGTGGCCGCGCTTGGCCTGCCCGCCATCGCCAATGCCCAGTCCGTGACCCTTTACGGCGTCATCGATACCGGTATCGAATACGTCAACCACATCGGCACCGCCAGCTCGTCCGTAGTCAAGATGCCAAACCTCAGCGGCACCGTTCCCTCGCGCTGGGGCCTGCGCGGCACCGAGGACCTCGGCGGCGGTATGAAGGCCAACTTCGTACTCGAGTCTGGCTTCGCCCCAGACAGCGGCGTCTCGAACCAGGGTGGGCGCCTGTTCGGCCGACAGGCATGGGTCGGTCTCTCCGGCAACTGGGGACAGGTCAGCCTTGGCCGACAGTACACCATGCTGTTCTGGGCCACGCTCGACACCGACATCCTCGGCCCCAACGCCTACGGATCGAGCTCGCTCGACAACTACCTGCCCAACGCCCGCGCCGACAACGCCGTCGCCTACAAAGGCAAGTTTGGCGGCTTCACCATCGGCGCCACCTACAGCTTCGGCCGCGATACCGTCAACGCCGGCCCCAGCCCTTCCGGCACCAACTGCGCCGGCGAGACACCCGGAAATCCGAGCCAATGCCGCGAATGGTCTGCCATGCTCGGATACGAGACCAACTGGTGGGGCATCCTGGGCGCCTATGACTCGTTGCGTGGCGGCCCCGGCGCCTTCGCCGGCCTGACGTCCAGTTCGCTCAAGGATGACCGCGCCGCCCTGGGCGGCTACATGCTCATCGATCGCGCCAAGATCGGTGCCGGCTGGATCGGCCGCCGCAATGGCGCGCTCGCCAACCCGCGCAGCGACATGTTCTATGCCGGCCTGGCCTACGACATCACCCCGGCGGTGACGCTCTCCGGCGAGGCGTTCTATCTCAAGTACCACAACAGCGCTGACAAGGCTTGGCTTGGAGCGCTGCGCGCCAGCTACGCGTTCTCCAAGCGCACCTCCGTCTACACCACGCTCGGCTATATCGACAACGGCGGCAAGCTGGCGCTGTCCGTGGACAGCGCCTCCACCGGCACTACGCCCGCCCCCGGCGCTTCGCAGTTCGGCGCCATGCTCGGGATGAAGCACGTCTTCTGACGCGCCCGTTTCGTTTCTTCGCTTGCAGTGGGCTCCAACTGCCCGCCCTCCTTCAGTGATGACGGGGGGCGGGGTTTTTTCCGGCTGTGTCCTGGATGCAACGGCCGGCCCGAGGACGAGCCCCGCATGACACGACGGGCTCAGGCCCCGTTCTGGATCGCATCGTGGATTCCAGCGCGACCCACTGCGACCAGACCACTGGGACGCGGTTGATCGATGCAAACCATGGACCCAGTCCGCCATGAATCCACTGTAGAAGCTGAAGACCCTCCAGATGAACGGTGCTTGCGTTCTCCCTGATCCATAGAATTGGCTCGTGATGAAAGGCGTCAGTGCCTCAGAGAGCAACAGATTGTGACGCTATGCGGCTATCGCTAGCCGTTCGTTACCGTGGCAGCGGTCCCTGTAGCGACCGATGCGCGGCGCCGAGAACACCTTCTCAAGTTCATCCCATTCCACGACACGCTTCTTCCAGTGCAAGTGATGTGCACATTGAATCAGCCGTGGGACTTGAAATCTATGAGACAGAGGCGCAAAGTGCACGCACTGCCCTAATCTGTCCTCTCCCGGATGTACATGCCGGTGATGACTCTAGGTCGATACATGGCCCGCCTCGCGCGGGCCATTTCATTTGCAGGGCGTGGTTTGCTGCGGGAGAAGCCTCCCTTGCCTCGACGGGCGCCGGTGTCTACCGGTAACTGACCGTCACTTCGTTGCTGCGGCCTTGCAGCGTGGGAGAGAGTCCGCCGCTGCCCGGCACACGGAACGCAAACACGAATCCTTTGGCGGCATCTCGCCGAGGAAGGCCTCGGTCTTGCCCTCCGCGCCGGGCAGCAGCACACACCGCTCAGCATTGCACAGGTACGCCTGCAGTTCGATCGGTGGCGTGGAAGTAAAGCTGTAGCGCCAGCGAACCGAAGTGATCACTCCGGTTGCCTGTGGCATCGTGCCCGTGGGCAGTACTGGCGAAGAAAGCGTGCGCTGCCCGCGATTGGAAATCGAAGGGCCCGGGGTGGACGCCGTCCACGCGTAGCGGGAACCGTTGATTTCGTACGAGGCCTTGATATACGCCTGCGCTCCAGCCCAGGTCGGGGCCAGCAGGCACAGCGTGGCTGCGACCAGGCGGTATGGCATCACAGCAGGCCGCGCAACTGGTTGCGCAGGCGGGTGATGGCCTGGCTGCGGATCTGGCAGACGCGCGACTCCGTCACCTCCAGCACCGCGCCGATCTCGCGCAGGTTCAACTCCTGGTCATAGCACAACGACAGCACCAGCTTCTCGCGTTCCGGAAGCTTGTCGATCGCACGGATCAACGCCTCGCGCATGCCGGATTCCATGAGCACGGTCAGCGGGTTCGCGTCCTCCGTCACCCCAAGGTGGCGGTCCAGGAAGTCTTCCTCGCCAGAGCGCTCGAAGTCCTCGTAGTGCAGGAGCTGGCAGCCGTAGACCTCGTTGAGCAACTCCTGGTACTCGTCCAGCGGCATGTCGAGTTCCTTGGCCACTTCGGAGTCGATTGGCGTGCGGCCCAGTTTCTGTTCCAGCTGACGCTGGGTACGCTCGATCTTGCGTGTGAACTGGCGCAGGCTGCGGGACTGCCAGTCGTTGGCGCGCACCTCGTCGAGCATGGAGCCCCGGATACGCTGACTCGCATAGGTCTCGAAACGCGCGCCATGGTTGTCTTCATAGCGCTTGGCGGCGTCCAGCAGGCCGATCATGCCGGCCTGGATCAGGTCGTCGATCTGTACACTGGCCGGCAGCTTCGCGGCCAGTTGCAATGCGATGCGTCGCACCAGTGGGGCGTGCGACTTGACCACAGTTGCCTGTTCGAGCTTTCCCTGAATCGTGTACATGGTGGAACTCTCGGTAAATGCTTTCTATCGGTGCCATTTGCCGGGGGATTCGCCCCGACTGACTGGCTGGCTCAGTGTCCGGTCTTGTCGACTTCTTGTTCTGGCTTCATGCGGGCACGGCCATGGCCGCACCCTGGGGCGTTGTTTCCTGTCGCAAGGGCCACGCGCCAATGTTGCTGGCGATGTGACGCAATGCCGTGGTGGCCGTGGCCGCGGGATATGCCTCCACCACGCATCGGCCCAGTTGCAGTGCACGCGCCACCAGCGGGTCCATCGGCAGATAGCCCGCAAGGCCGGCCTCCACACCCAGGTACTGGCTCGCGGTGCGGGCCAGGTTGCGGGCCAGCGCCGTGACCGTCGCCTCGGCGGCTGCCATGTTGATGACAAGATGAAACCGGCGGCACGCATACTCGTGGTGCAGCCGTTTGATGCGTGCGTAGGCCGCGGTGACCGAAGTTGCCTCCGGTCGCATGACGATCACCACGTTATGCGCAATAGCGGCGAGCGGCGACAGCGCACCGGTTGCATCGGTGCGCGCGTCGACCAGCACCGAGCGCATGTCCGGCAACAGCTCCGACAGTGCACGGTCATCAACCGTCGCGCCGGGCAGTGGATTGCCCGCAGGCAACACCGCCAGACCACTGGCGGACCTGGCGCCAAGCGCTGCGGCAACCGACACGCGCCCGGCCAGCACATCGGATAGCGATGCAGCAGGCGTGGCGCCGGAGAGCCGCATGGCGCGCGCACCGTACCGGTCTTCGTCGACCAGCAACACACGTTCACCCTGCAGCGCCAGCGCATTAGCCAGCCCCAGCGTCACGGTGGAGGCGCCAGCGCCGGTATCCGCAGCCACGACGGCGATCCGCCGCGTCACGCGTGGCGCCAGCATGCGGCGAAGGCTTTCGGCCTGATCGGAGCCCATGAGGTTCAAGGCTTACTCCCCTGCAGCCGCAAGTTGCGGCATGGCGGCCATCGCCTGCATTGCGGCTTCCGGCGTGCTGTCGGCGACCGGTGCGACCGATGCGACCGGTGCGAGTGCTGCACCACGGCCCGGATAGTTCTCGAGTACATCCAGCAGAGCCAGCAGACGGCCCATGCCTTCGTTGAGCACGGTGCCCGGCACCGGCGCATTCACGCGTGCCGATGCGCGACCGGCCAGCCGCGACAGGAACGCCGGTGCTGTGGCGGTCGGGGTGTGTTGCAGGCGCAGCGTGGTCAGGCCGAGCTGCACCGAAACCATGCTGACGCCCTGGTTGTCGGCCTCGCCGCCTTCCTGCGCGAAATGCTCGATGGCGTGGCGCAGCGTGCGGAACTGCTCCTCGGCGGCGACCGTCCAGTGCATCCAGCGTGCAACCTGTGCGGCGTCATCGGCCAGGGCCACGTCGCACAGCACGTACTCCACGGAAAGCGTGTCGCCGGTTTCGCAATCGACCATGCGGGACACGACGAGGCATGCCTCGGTTCCCGCCTCTGCCGCATTCGTGCGGCCACGTGCCGCCGTGCGGACCTGACCCTCCGGAATGCGCACGATGCACTGACCGAGCCAGTGCACCGCGTCGCGGTCACGCCAGGTGACATCGCCTACCGCGTGGAACGTCAGGGTGTCGGCGATCGTGTCGAGCTTGTTGGCCAGACCGTCGGCAATGACGCGCGCCGTCTTGCGTGTACCGGCGACCCAGCGTTCGCCAAGCTGCTGCCAGCGCGCAAGCGTGGCCACCGATGGCAGCGAGGTATTGAGATTGACCACGGTACGTGCCGCAGCCAGCGTGGAGCGCACGGTTTCCGCTTCGGCATCGGCCTCGGCTTCGGTCATCGACTGGCGCGTGCGGCCGACCGGTACGACGGTGCTGGCCAGCGGCATGCCGTCGCGATCGGCCAGCCACAACGTGTGTTGCATCAGTTGCGGCGCGCGGCGTCCCTGCACGGGCTGCGCAATGTTCTGCGCGACGGCCAGCACATAACGGTCACACGCACGGCTCGCGTCGCGGCACATCGTCAGGCGTACCTGCTGGGCCAGCTGGCGCAGAGCTACACCGCCCGCGCTGCGCTGTTGCCAGAGCTGACGTGCGATATCGAAACCGTACTTCGCACCATTGAGTTCTTCCACGCACACGCCCACTGCGTTGGCGCTATCGGTCAGCGAGCGCAGCACGTCGTCCGCGCCGGTTCGTTCCGCCGAACGCTGTGCTGCCGGCTCGGCATTGCCGGCCTGGCGGCGCGCCACATCGGCATCGTTGAACAGGGAGCCACGGCGCGGCGTCATGAACGCGCGTTCCACCAGCGTGCTGGCCTGCGCAAGTTCGAGGTGCTCGGGCACGCGCTGGCCCGTGGACGCGTAGAACACCGGCAGGCGGTGACGAATCACGACATCCAGCACAGATCCAAGATGCGTGGCTTCGTCGAGCTTGCTGATGATGCAGCCGTCAATGCCACCAGCCGCGCCCGCGGCGTCGTGGCGATAGGCGTGTACGACTTCGTTGAGCGTGTCGCCATGGGCGGCGCCGTTGAGCAACAGCACACGCTGCATCGGCGCCTGCACACCAGCCAGCATCGAGATCTGGTCCGACAGGCTGCGGTCGCGCTGGCTCATGCCGACGGTGTCGATGATGACCAGGTGCTTGTCCTTCATGGCCGACAGTGCGAAGCGCAGGTCGGCGGCATCCTTCACGGCATGCACGGGCACGCCGAGGATGTCGCCATAGATACGCAGTTGCTCGTGCGCGCCGATCCGGAAGCGGTCGGTCGTCAGCAGCGCCAGTCGATCGGCGCCGTGCCGCAGCACGAAGCGCGCGGCCAGCTTGGCGGTGGTGGTGGTCTTGCCCACGCCGGTGGGACCGATCAGGGCCAGCACGCCACCCTGGGCGAACAGCGTGTCTTCATTGGCCAGCACCGGAACCTTCTTCGCAATCTCCTGGCGAATCCACGACATGGCGGCCGGGCGATCGGTGCCGACTGGCAGATGGGACAACAGCGTGCGCGACAGTTGCCCCGAGAAACCGGCATTGACGAGCCATTCAAACAGCGACTCGCGCAGCGGATCACCGGCGGCCACGCCCGGGGTGCCGTTGGACAGACCCGCAAGCTGGCGCTCCAGCATGGTGCGCATCGATGCAAGTTCGCCGCGCAGATCGCCAAGCCCGCTTTCCTCCGGCTTGTCCTGGCGGCCATCCACGGCATTCGCCGCGGCCATGGAGATCGGTGCAAACGACGCCGGGGCAGTGGCGATGAGCTGCGAGGGCGGCGGCTCGGGCGGCACGAACGGTTGCGCGCTGGCGCTCACCGCGCCGAGATCGGTGTCGCGCATCGCCACGATCTCCACGCCGCCGTCAACGGTGCGATTGGAAAGCACGACGGCGTCCGGTCCCATGGCCTCGCGCACCTTGCGCATCGCTTCACGGCCGTTGGCCGCCACAAACTTTGCCACGCTCATGTTCAGTCCTTACGCTGCGCCGCCGATCATGGCGGTGATGCGGATATTGCGGTTGTCCGGTATCTCGGCGTGCGACAGCACCTTCAGTTGCGGCAGCGTGCGGCGCAGGAATCGCGCCATCAGCGGCCGCAGCGTGGCGGGCACCAGCAGTACCGCATCGAGGCCCAGTTGCTCCTGGCGGGTCACGGCGCCTTGCGCCTGCTGCAGCACCGCGTCGGCAAGCCCCGGCTCGATGCCACCGCCGTTGGCCAGCGCCTGCGACAGCACGCGCTCCAGGCCGGCATCGAGGCCGATGACCTGCAGGTCGGCGTTGTTCGGGAACAGTTGCTGCGTGATGGCACGGCCGAGCGCCACGCGCACGAGCGTGGTCAGTTCGGCCGGATCGCTGATCTTCGGCGCATGCTCGGCCACGACGTCGAGGATCGTGCGCATATCGCGGATCGCCACGCCTTCGTCCAGCAGGTTCTGCAGCAGCTTCTGCAGGCCGGTCAGCGAGATCGTCTTCGGCACCAGGTCCTCGGTGAGCTTCGGTGCTTCCTTGCCGATGCGATCCAGCAGGGCCTGCACTTCCTGGCGGCCCAGCAGTTCGGACGCGTGCATCTGAATCACGTGGTTCAAGTGGGTAGCCACCACGGTGCTGGCATCGACCACCGTGTATCCGTACGCCTGCGCCTGTTCCTTGAGGCTGGCATCGATCCACACGGCCGGCAGGCCGAAAGCAGGATCGCGCGTGGCCGCACCTGGCAGCGTGCCGGTGACCTGCCCGGGGTTGATCGCCATCCATTGGCCGGGACTGGCTTCGCCGCTGCCGACCTCGACGCCCTTGAGCGTGATGCGATACGCGGTTGGCTTCAGTTCGAGGTTGTCGCGGATATGGACCACCGGCACCAGGAAGCCGATATCCTGCGCGATCTTCTTGCGGATGCTCTTGATACGGCCAAGCAGTTCGCCGTTCTGCGCGCGATCCACGAGCGAAATCAGGCGATAGCCCACTTCCATGCCGAGTGGATCGACCATCGTGACGTCTTCCCACGAGGCTTCCGCGGCCTCGGCCTGCACGGCGGGCGCGCGCTCCTCGCGCGCCTTGGTCTCCACGGCCTTGACCTCGCGGCGCATGATGTAGCGGCCGAACCAGGCCAGCGCGCCGGCCAGCAGCAGGAACGCGAAATGAGGCATGCCCGGGATGATGCCCATCATGCCGATGATCGCAGCCGTGATGAACATCACACGCGGGTTCGAGAACAACTGGCCCGTCAGCTGCTGGCCAACGTCCTGCTCGTTCGATACGCGCGAGACGATCACACCGGCCGCGGTCGAGATCACGAGCGCAGGAATCTGCGCGACAAGACCGTCGCCGATCGTCAGCAGCGTGTAGTTGTGCACGGCTGTGCCGAAATCGAGGTCGTGCTGCACCATGCCCACCACCATGCCGGCGGCGACATTGATGAACATGATCAGCAGGCCGGCGATGGCGTCGCCACGCACGAACTTCGAGGCACCGTCCATCGCGCCGTAGAAGTCCGATTCCTGTGCCACTTCGGCACGGCGCTTGCGCGCACCTTCTTCATTGATCAGGCCGGCGTTCAGGTCCGCGTCGATGGCCATCTGCTTGCCGGGCATCGCGTCCAGCATGAAGCGCGCACCGACCTCGGCGATACGGCCGGCACCCTTGGTGATCACCATGAAGTTGATCACCACAAGAATCGCGAACACGACGATACCGACCGCGAAGTTGCCACCCACCAGGAAGTGGCCAAACGCCTCGATCACCTTGCCGGCGGCATCGGGGCCGGTGTGGCCCTCCAGCAGCACCACGCGCGTGGAGGCGACGTTCAGCGACAGGCGCAGCAGCGTGGAGAACAGCAGCACGGCGGGAAACGCCGCGAAATCGAGCGCGCGCTGGGTGTACATGCCGACCAGCAGCACCATGATCGACAGCGCGATGTTGAACGTGAACAGCAGGTCCAGCACGAACGCAGGCAGCGGCAGGATCATCATGCCGAGGATCATGACGATCAGCAGCGGTCCGGCGAGCGCCTTCATTTGCGCGCCCGCGCGCAGGCCTGGCATGTTGAAGAAGTTTGTCAGTGCGTTCATGCGCGGTTTTCAGGTACGGCAAGTTCGTCCGGCACGAGCAGTTCCTTGGGCCCATCGGGCTGCGGACCATAGCTGTAGTGCCAGTTCTTCAGTTGATAGACCCAGGCCAGAATCTCGGCCACGGCGGTGTACAAGCCAGCCGGGATTTCCTGGCCCAGCTCGACGTGACGGTGCAGAGCACGCGCCAGCGGCGGCGCGGACAGCACAGGCACACGGTGTTCTGCGGCCAGTTCGCGGATGCGGGCGGCCACTTCCTCGGCACCCTTGGCCACCACGCGGGGCGCGCTCATGCGGCCTTCCTCGTAGCGCAGCGCCACGGCGTAGTGCGTGGGGTTGGTCACCACCACATCGGCCTTGGGTACTTCGGCCATCATCCGGCGGCGTGCGATGGCTCGCTGCTGCTGGCGGATGCGGGCCTTGATATGCGGATCGCCGTCGGTTTCCTTCTGCTCCTGCTTGACCTCTTCCTTGGTCATGCGCAGCTTCTTGTAGAACGAGTACAACTGCCAGGGCACGTCCAGCGCCGCGACCAGCAGCAGCGATCCCGCCACCACGCCGCTCACGTAGAGCACGAGGTCGATCATGTGCAGCAACGCTTCCTGGACCGGCGCGTTCATCAGCGCGACGGCTTCCGGCAACTTGCGCCAGACCATCCAGGCGCCCACGCCGCCCACCAGCAGCGACTTGGCAATCGCCTTCACAAGCTCCACCAGCGACTGCGCCGAGAACATCCGGCCAAGCCCCGCCAGCGGCGACATGCGCTTGAAGTCCGGCGCGAACGACTTGGTCGAAAACATCCAGCCCCCCAGCGCCAGCGGAGCCACCAGCGCCGCGACGCCGAACATCAGCAGAAGCGGCAGGAATGTCAGCAGGCTCTCCCAGATGGCGACGCCGAACTGGGACAACATACGATTGGTGTCGAAGGCCGTGGCAGGCTCGAACGCCAGGCTGGCGTGCATCACGGCGTCGAGCTTGCGGCCGAGCGTGCCGCCCATTGCCCACAGCCCGAACACGCCCGTCATCAGCATCACGAACGTCCCGAGCTCGCGCGAACGCACCACCTGCCCCTCCTCGCGCGCCTTTTCCAGGCGCCGGGGTGAGGCGGGTTCGGTTTTCTCGAGATCGCTTTCCTCGGACATGGACGCTCCAACGCGAAGCGCGCGGACGGCACTTCGTCACCGAGGATTATCAAATCCCGGGCAGGGAAGCATTGGGAGGAAAAGGCGGGAAAAGAGGCGCCTGTTTCAGGCATGAGGGGGGCGGCGGTAATAACGGCCCCCCGGGCGGCATTCTTTAGGCCGAATTGCCCAATTGTGGCGATTCGCCTTGATCAGGATGGCATCTGATGCCATCACGGCACGTTCCGCTCCGGCATCGCGGACTGGCGCGTGGCGGCAGTCCAGCCGGGCCGGACTGCGCCGGAGCGGTCAACCTGAACGCTTCGCCGAAGATTCCCGCCACACAGGTCAGCAGCCGATGGCCCTGCGCCCGTTCAATCCGGCGACTCGGGATCGATGCTGATACCGAGTTGCCCGGCCATTTCCTCGACCAGGGCTTGCAAGCGTGCCACCTTGACCTCCAGCGCGCGATGGCTGATGCGCAGCGCTTCCAGCTCGGACGGCGCAATACCGAGGTCTGGACTGACGCGCGGGGTCGATGCATCGGCCGCGGCAACCTCGCCGCACAACAGGTGCATCCACCGGTGCTCGCGCTCCCCGGGGCTGCGGGGCAGCTTGACGACGAGGGCCGGGTTGCGTTCGACCAGTTCATCCAGAAAACCCTCGACCGACGAAATATCGGCAAACGCATGCAACCGCGCCGTGTTCAGCCGCAGCTCCGCGGCCGTCTGCGGCCCACGCAGCAGCAAGGTGGAAAGCAGCGCCGCCGACTGGCTCGGCACGTTCAGTACCCTGGCCAGGTTCTGCTCGAAGCGCGGCACCCGGCTGCTGCTGCCTTCGAACACGAGGCTCAGCGATTTGAGGCCGTCGATGGCGGTCAGGATCTCGTCTTCGCCCACGCTCATCACCGGCGAACGTGCAGTCTTCTGATTGCAACCAGAGGCCAGGGCGTTGAGCGACAGCGGGTAGGTATCGGGAACGGTGAACTGTTTTTCCAGCAGCACCGCCACCACACGGCCTTCCAGCGGCGTCAGCGCGCGTAGCGGCGGGCGGGCCGGGGTACCGGGGGTGGCGGAGGTGGCGGAGGCGTCAGGGATATCGGTCATTGCGGACAGCGGCGGAAATCGGCAAGGCAACCATTGAAGCGCATGCGCGCGCGCCACGCAACCTTGCCCGATGCAGTGGGCGCCAATGTTTGCGCCCACGCCGGCGCCCACCCGGCGCCCGCACCCGGTTACCGCGTGATCGGCGGGTTGCCCCGACGGCGCTCCAGCAACGGCGGCGTCACCCCTTCCACGCCAACCAGGCCAAGCACGGTGGTCAGGCCCCATTGCGCGCCTTCGTAGGCATTGGTGGGATCGAACCATTCGTCGCGCGAGTGTGCGCCCCCCGATTTGCCGCCGCTGCCGATGATGATGGCCGGAATGCCAAGCGCCATGGGCACGTTGGCGTCGGTACTGCCGCCGCGCAGACTCGGTGCCTCCTTGCTGTTGGCGCGAATCACGCGAACTGCCGATTGCACGATCACAGAATCTGTCGGCGTCATGCCGGCGGGTCGATCCCCGATCAGGCGCGTCTGGAATGTGATCTCGTTGCCCTTGGCCGGCTCCCAGCGGCGGTTTTCATCGGCAACGCCGGCGGCGATCGCGTCCATGATGTGTTTCTCGGTCTCCAGCAGCGCCGGGGTACCGTTGGAGCGAATGTCGACCGCCATGTGCGCATCGCCCGCAATCGCATTGACCGAAGTACCGCCGCCGACGGTGCCGACCGTGAACGTGGTCTTCGGATCGGCCGGGGTCCGTACGTCGCTGATCTTGCTGATGGCACGGCCCATCGCGTGAATCGCGCTGGGCAGGCCAAAGGCGCCAAAGCTGTGGCCGCCCGGGCCGCGGAACGTGACTTCGTAGCGATGGCTGCCGGTGCCCTGCGACAGCACACGATCACCAGTGCCCGGTTCGATGCCGACCATGCCGTCGATATCCGGATGCTCGCGGAACACGGCCTTCATGCCGCGCAGGTTGCCGAGCTCTTCCTCGCCGACGTTGCCGACGAAGACCAGATCGCCGACCGTCTTCACCTTGTTCTCGTTGAGCACCTTGAGCCATGACAGCAGCATGGCCAGGCCGCGCGTGTCGTCACCGATGCCGGGCGCGTAGAGCCTGCCGTCACGCGGCTTCACGGTGACGTCGGTGCCTTCCGGGAAAACGGTGTCGAGGTGCGCGGAAACCAGCAGCCTGGGCCCATTGCCGACGCCCTTGCGAATGCCGATCGCATTGCCTTCGGCATCGATACGTGCGTCGGTCAACCCGAGCGCCTTGAGCCGCGAGACGAAATACTCGGCCCGTGCCTTCTCCTTGAACGGCGGCGCGGGAATCTCGGTCATCGTCTTCAGTTCGGCCAGCGCACGCGGGTCATCGGCATGGATGTCCGCCATCAGCTTCTTGTAGACGGGCGACGCTTCGAGTTTTGTATAGGTCGTGTCTACCGCTGGGGAGACCTGGGGGACGGGCAGCGTCTGCGCCTGGGCAATGCCTGCGAGCGCGATGGCGGCAAGGGCAACAACGGTACGACGAGCATGCATGGAAGCGATCCTCTGGCAGGGGGAAACCGTGTTTGCTGCGATTGTGCCAGTGAATGCGATGCTGTGTGGAGGAAAGCTCCCCTCTCCCGCCGTTGCGGGAGAGGGGAGACCACCGGGGGCAAGTGATCGGATCAGAAACCCAGACTCGCCAGCAAATCGTCAACCTGCGACTGGTCAGACACCACGTCGGTCTTGCCTTCGGGGTTGATCTGCGGGCCGTTGAGCAGCGTGGCCGGCGCTTCAACGCGGCGATCCGCGGGGACGTTGTCGATCAGCACCTGCAGCAACTCCTGCTCCAGTGTGCGGATCATGTCCATCATCTTCTTGATCACCTGGCCGGTCAGGTCCTGGAAGTCCTGGGCCATCATGATCTCGAGCAGATGGCTGCCAGTCGCCTTGGTCTTCTGCGGGACCTCGGTCAGGAACTCGCGGGTGTCGAGTACCAGCGTGCGGGCATCGCCCAGCTCCACCGGCTTCTCGAACCACTCGTCCCAGCGCTTGTCCAGCGCCATGGCCTTGGCTTCAAGGTCTTCCTGCAGCGGCTGCGCCAGTTCCACGGCCGTGAGCGAACGCTCGGCGGCCTGTTCGGTCATGGCGGCGATGTAGCTCAGACGGTCACGCGCGTCGGGAATGGCCTGGGCGGCCTTCTCGATTTCCTTGTCGAGCCCCAGCTCCCGCATGTTGTCGCGCAGCATCCGTGTCAGGTTGCCAATGCGATGGATGATCTGCTCGGCCGATTCTTGGCTGAAGGTCGGAGTCGTCGACATGTCGAGTACCTCTTGTCTTATTGAGCCAGCTTTTCGAAGATCTTGGTGATCTTTTCATCGAGCGTGGCAGCCGTGAACGGCTTGACCACATAGCCGTTGGCACCCGCCTGTGCGGCGGCGATGATGTTTTCCTTCTTCGCCTCGGCGGTCACCATCAGCACCGGCAGCTTGGCCAGCGCGGCGTCGGCGCGGATCGCCTGCAGCATGGTCAGGCCGTCCATGTTCGGCATGTTCCAGTC
>JAFAJB010000189.1 GCA_019236395.1 Cupriavidus sp. | reverse complement strand
CGCATCAGCCCGAGCAATGCAACTGGAAGCCGGACGTTCTGCTTGATATCTCCGCGGTATGGGAGAAGAAGCAGCGTGCGTTCGCGACGATGGCCGCGCAGGAGCACCTGTGGGAGTACTACACGCGCGTCGCACTGCAACGGGGCGCACAGGCAACCCGCAATTCCGATCGCAAGATTACCTACGGGGAGGGCTATGCCCGGGTCTTCCCGCAAGTCTCGGAGGTCCTGGCATGAGAACCGTCGCCTATCGCAACATCCTGCGCGCCGATGCGCGCGACGTCGAAGCGCTTGGCACGTACGGTGTGGCCACGGTACATGAGGCGCAGCGCCGCACTGGGCTGATGAAGCCCTACCTGCGCCCGATCCAGTCGGGCTCGGCCATATCGGGCAGCGCGGTCACGGCACTGATGCATCCCGGGGACAACTGGATGATCCACGTGGCGGTCGAGATGATTCAGCCCGGCGATATTCTCGTCGTGGGTCTGGTCAGCGACTGCACCGACGGTGTATTCGGCGATCTGCTGGCGACCTCGCTGAAGGCGCGTGGCGCGCGCGGGCTGATTATCGATTGCGGCGTGCGCGACGTGGCGACGCTCAATGGAATGGGCTTTCCGGTCTGGTCCCGTGCGATCTCGGCGCAGGGGGCGGTCAAGGAGACGGTTGGCGCGGTCAACGTGCCCGTGGTCTGTGCTGGCGCCCTGGTGCGCCCGGGAGACGTAATCGTGGCCGACGATGACGGCGTGGTCGTCGTGGCGCGGCCGCAAGCAGCGGAGATCGCTGGCAAGGCGGCCGAGCGCGAGGCACTGGAGGCCGGCAAGCGTGAAAAGCTTGCTTCGGGCGTCCTTGGCGTCGACATGTACAACATGCGTCCCGGCCTGACAGAACGCGGTCTGGTCTATCTCGATCAGACCGTCGACTGGTACAGCGGCGCCAACGAGGCCTGAGTCCGTCCAGGTCCGCGCCAGTCCGATTCACTGGGCATATCTGGTATAAAACGCCCCAGAAGAAGACAGCCGATGCCCCCGGCGCGGGCGGTATCGGTGTATCCGGGGGACCCTGATGGAATTGCGCCAGCTTCAGTATTTCGTGCGTGTGGTGGAACTCGGCAGCATGAGCCGGGCCGCGCTTGAACTTGACATGGTGCAATCGGCTGTCAGCCAGCAGATCAGCCGGCTCGAGAGTGAACTGGCCACGCGCCTGCTGCGCCGGACGCCACACGGCGTAACGCCGACCGAAGCTGGCCTGGCGTTCTTTCATGAAGCCCAGCTCACACTGCGCCACGCCGAGCAGGCGCGCCGGGCCGCGCATCAGGCCCGGCTGTCCGGTACGGTCAGCGTGGGCCTGGCGCCGACCACGGCGTCGGTGATCGGTGTGCCGCTGATCCGCGCAATGCGTGAGCGCTATCCCGACGTACGGTTGCATATCGTTGAAAGCCTGTCGGGGCATCTGACCGCGATGCTCAATGCACGCCAGCTCGATCTGGCCGTGTTGTTCGATACCAATGCCGCACGACGCTGGACAGTCGTGCCATTGCTCGAAGAGACGCTGTTCCTGATCCAGTCGCGCAGCGCACTGCCGCAGGGCAAGGCAGAGCCGCCCACGCAACTGGCGATGGTAGATCTGCCCAAGGTGCCGTTGATCATGCCAACCGGTGTTCATGGACTGCGTAGCACCCTTGATGTGGCATTCGCGCGAGCCAAGGTCGCGCCGCACGTTGTTCAGGAAATCGACTCGCTGGCCATGCTGATGGACGCGGTGGATATGGGTTTCGGCGCCACGCTGCAGCCATGGGCGGCGGTGGGGCGCTATCCCGATGCGGAGACGCGGTTTCATCTTGCACAGATCGACGATCCGCAAGTCGGGCGCCAGAATCTGCTCTGCAGCCTGTCTGACGATGAGTTGTCGCCAGCCGCATTGGCGCTACGCGTGGTGCTGGCTGAAACGGCGCGCGGGCTCGTGCGGTCGGGTGGGTGGCGTGGGGCACGATTGCTAGTGGAGTGACAGGGGGTAGGCACGCCGCCCGATATCGAGAAATCCCGGCGTGCGCGCGGCCGCACGGTCGAACGTTGCGGTGAACTCGCAACCGTGCGCATGGGCGGACCGATCGATCAGGCAGTCGGCGAAGCCAATGTTGCCGGAGGCGAACATCAACAACGCGCGATAGACGACCGGAGCGGACTCGATCACCAGCACCCGGCTCCTGAGCAGGCGGTACATGGTCCGGATGATCTCTGGCCGCGAGCGCCGCCGCTGCAGTACCCAGGCCAGTTCGAGGATGGCGGCAATCGAGACGTAGCCAGGCCGCCTGGGGGTCAGCGTCTCGACGAACCCGCTGGCGATCGGTGACTGCGTTGCGTCGTCGTTGAGGATCAGGCGCGCCAGCACGCAGGTATCAAGCCCTATCATTCGTCCCCCCTTTTCGGTTGTCGGCTGCCGCGTGGTCGAAGAAGTCCGTGTTCGGCACGTAGAACTCGACCTGCTGGTCACGGAAGGTCTCGGCGAGGCACCCGAACAACGGGTCGCTGCGGTCGCCGCCGGGATCGCCGTGATCCGGCATGCTTTCCAGCGCGGGCCAGTCACCGGCGTTGACGACAGCGGTGGGGTCCCATCCCATGCTCGTCATGAATTCCTCCATGACGGTGGCCTCGATCAACAGGTCGATCTGACCCAGCGTCAGCGAAGGGCCGGCGTGGTGTATGGAACCTTTCAAGGCCCGCAGGTGCGGGCACGGTGTTTCTGCTTGTCCGGGGAGCCGGATTGCGGGGTGCTCTGTGAGTTCGTTCATGATTGGATCTCATGGTGGAGAGGTTACGGGTTCCGGCATCCTGAGTGCCGTGTTCGATACTCTGATGCCGCCGCGGCGCGCTGGATATGAGACACATCTGAAAGTCGTTTCCTGCTGGCCGAAACGTGCCGAACCGGTCGCGCCCACCCATCACGAATCGTGATACCCCCATGCCGATCAACGGCTTAGCAGTGCCCGGCCAGCCGGATACAGTCCCGGACAGACTCCAGAAGGCTTAGAAAGTCGTGTCCATCCCCAACATCCATAACCTGTGCGAACGGGACGTCCGGCCATGATCGACGTCCTCGTGATCGGTGGCGGCAATGCCGCCCTCTGTGCCGCGCTGATGGCCCGTGAAGCGGGCGCCAGCGTGATGCTGCTGGAAGCGGCGCCGCGAGAATGGCGCGGCGGCAATTCATCCCACACGCGTAACCTGCGCTGCATGCACGACGCCCCGCAGGACGTCCTGGTCGATGCGTATCCCGAGGAGGAGTACTGGCAGGATCTGCTCAAGGTGACCGGCGGCCTGACCGACGAGCGGCTGGCGAGGCTGGCGATCCGCGCATCGTCATCGTGCCGCGACTGGATGCGCAGCCACGGCGTGCATTTCCAGCCGCCGCTATCGGGCGCGCTGCACGTGGCGCGTACCAATGCCTTCTTCATGGGCGGCGGCAAGGCGTTGGTCAACGCGTATTACCGCAGTGCCGAGAAACTGGGCGTGCAGATCCGGTACAACGCGCCGGTTGATGCGATCGAACTCGATGGCGACCGCTTCGTGGCCGCGCGTATCGGCGGCGAGCGGATCGAGGCGCGCGCCTGTGTGCTGGCTGCGGGCGGCTTCGAGTCGAACCGCGAATGGCTGCGCGAGGCGTGGGGCCGGAACGAGCGCGGCGAATGGCCGGCCGACAACTTTCTTATTCGTGGCACGCGCTACAACATGGGCGTGCTGCTCAAGCACATGATTGCCGAGGGCGCCGACGTGATTGGCGATCCTTCCCAGTCGCACTGCGTGGCCATCGACGCCCGCGCGCCGCTCTATGACGGCGGCATCTGCACGCGGATCGACTGCGTCTCGCTAGGCGTCGTGCTCAACGCCAAGGCGGAGCGGTTCTACGACGAAGGCGAGGATTTCTGGCCCAAGCGCTATGCGATATGGGGCCGACTGGTGGCCCAGCAGCCGCAGCAGATCGCCTACTCGATCATCGACGCGAAGGCCGTAGGGCGGTTCATGCCGCCGGTGTTCCCGGGCGTCAAGGCCGACACGCTGCCCGAACTGGCGCGCAAGCTCGGGCTCGACGAGGCCACGTTCATGCGCACGATCAACGACTACAACGCTGCCTGCCGGGTTGGAACGTTCGATCATACGGTGCTGGACGATTGCCATACCGAAGGCGTGACGCCGGGCAAGACGCACTGGGCGCGGCCCATCGATACCGCGCCGTTCTTCGGCTACGCGCTGCGGCCGGGCATCACGTTTACCTATCTGGGCCTGAAGGTGAACGAGGACTCCGCCGTGCACTTCAACGGCAAGCCGAGCGACAACCTGTTCGTGGCGGGCGAAATGATGGCGGGCAATGTGCTCGGCAAGGGATACACGGCGGGCGTCGGCATGGCGATCGGCACAGCTTTCGGGCGCATTGCCGGAACCCAGGCGGCGAAGGCCGCGAAGGCAGCGACATCACGCCAGCCAAACGCATCACTGGAAAAGGAATATGCAACATCTTGAAGCGCTGACGCGCGAGGCGGCGGCGCTGGCACGCGGCGCGCTGCCGCTGACCGGGGACGAAGCCGAAGTGAGCCGAGCGCTGCAGATCTGCAACGCCTGCCGCTATTGCGAAGGCTTTTGCGCGGTGTTTCCCGCCATGACGCGCCGGCTGGAGTTTCATAAGGCCGACATCCACTACCTGGCCAACCTGTGCCACAACTGCGGCGCCTGCTATCACGCTTGCCAGTACGCGCCACCGCATGAGTTCGCGGTCAATATTCCGCAGGCGATGGCGAAGGTCCGCGTGCAGACCTACGGCGACTACGCATTCCCGGCGGCGCTGGGCGGCCTGTACCGGCGCGCCGGCCTGACCACGGCGCTGGCGCTGGCCGGCGGTCTTGCGCTGTTCCTGCTGATGGTGCTGGTCATGCGCGGCAGCCTGCTGCACGCGCCGCTGGCCGGCAATTTCTATGCGATCTTCCCGCACAACCTTCTGGCTGCAATGTTCGGCGTGGTGTTCCTGTTCGCCATCGGGGCACTTGGCGTCGGGGTGACGCGATTCTGGCGGCAGGTCTCGCCCGGCGTGCGTGCCGGCGATGCGCGCGGTGCCGCCGCAGGTGGCGCCGCCCACGATGCACTGCGTCTCAAATACCTCGACGGCGGGCACGGCCAAGGCTGCAACAACGACGATGACGCGTTCACGCTGTTGCGCCGCCGCTTTCACCACTTCACGTTCTACGGCTTCATGCTCTGCTTCGCCGCAACTGCGGTGGCCACGCTGTACCACTACCTGCTCGGCCTGCACGCGCCGTATCCGGTGACGAGCCTGCCCGTGCTGCTCGGTACGGCGGGTGGCATCGGGCTGATGATCGGCACCGCCGGGCTGTTCTGGCTCAACGTGCGCCGTGATCCGCGCACTGGCGATCCCGATCAGAAGCCGATGGACCGAGGCTTCATCGCGCTGCTGTTCCTGACCAGCGCGAGCGGTCTGGCGCTGCTGGCACTGCGCGATACCGGCGCGATGGCGGCGCTGCTGGCCATTCACCTTGGCATCGTCATGGCGCTGTTCGTGACGCTGCCGTACGGCAAGTTCGCGCATGGCATCTATCGCTGCGCGGCGCTGCTGAAGCACCACATCGAGAAGCGCCGGCCGAGTGACCTTGCGCTGGGCGCCGACTAGGACATTGAATCCAAATAGGAGATATCAACCATGACGAAACCCGGTGTGCTGAACATCCCGTCGATGCGTAACCAATGCAGTGAGGCGGAATGGCAGGCGCGCGTCGATCTGGCCGCCTGCTACCGGTTGGTCGAGCTCTATGGCATGGCCGACATGATGGCCAACCATATCTCGGTGCGCGTGCCGGACGAGGAAGACGCGTTCCTGATCAACCCGTACGGGATGATGTACGAGGAAATCACCGCGTCGTGCCTGATCAAGGTGGATCACGACGGCAAGATCCTGTCGAAGCCGGACTTCGGCGCGCTGAACTACGGCATCAACAAGGCCGGTTACGTGATCCACAGCGCGGTTCACCACGCCCGCCCGGAAGTTGCCTGCGTGATTCACACCCATAGCTGGGCATCGATGGCGGTCTCTGCGCTGGAGTGCGGCCTGCTGCCGGTCACGCAGACAGCGATGCGTTTCCTGAAGGTCGGCTACCACGACTATCAGGGGGTGGTGCTCGATACGGCCGAGCAGGCTTCGCTGATCGAGGACCTGGGCCGCGGGGAGGCGCTGATCCTGCGCAACCACGGCGCGCTGACCGTTGGAAACACGGTGGGTGAGGCATTCAACTGGATGCATCGCCTGGAACTGGCCTGCCGTTCGCAGGTGGCGGCGATGTCCTGCAATACGCCGCTCCAGCAGGTGGCCCCGGCTGTTCTGGAGGCAACGTGGAACAACTATCAGCCCGGCACACGTCGCCCATACGGCGTCATGGAGTGGCCGGCGCTGCTGCGCAAGCTCGACCGGCTCGACCCGAGTTATCGCGACTGACCGAAAGACCGGAAAACCGGCAGATCGGAAGAAGAAAGCCCCCAGCAGTACCAGAAAAGCCCGCAGAGGCATGGATGGAGTAGACAAGATGAATCGCAGAAGCATGCTGGCGCGAACCCTCGCGCTCGGCGCCGCCCCCTTTGTTTTGCCAGCGCGTGCGCAGGGCTTGCCCAACAAGCCCGTCACGCTGATCGTGCCGTTCGCCCCCGGCGGCAATCTCGACGTGGTCGCGCGCGCCATCGCGCCCGCGCTGGAGCAGAGCCTGGGCCGCAACGTGATCGTGGACAACCGGCCCGGCGCGGGCGGGGTGATCGGTGCATCGGCAGTATCGCGCGCCGAACCGGACGGCACGACGCTGCTGGTTACCACGCCGAACGCGGTGGTGGTGCTGCCGAAAATGACGCGCACCAACTACAAGCTGGCCAGCTTCAATCCGGTCGGGCTCATGTCGACGACAGCGCTGGTGATCGTGGTCAAGGGCAACGACGCACGCTTCAAGGACGTCGGTGGTCTCCTGTCCTACGCACGTGCCAATCGGGGCAAGGTAACCGCAGGGCATGCCGGGCCCGGTACGACCAACCACATGGCGCTGCTCCAGCTTGAGGACGCCGCGGGCATCCAGTTCAACCAGGTGCCATACAAGGGCTCCGCGCCAGCGCTGGTCGATTTGATGGGAGGCCAGATCGATCTGGTGATCGACCAGTTGACGAGCTCCGCGCCGCATATCCAGTCCGGTGCGCTGCACGCGTTGGCCGTCATGTCGCGGGAGCGCGATCCGGCCTTGCCGAAGGTGCCGACGCTGCGCGAGTCTGGTCTGGCCAATTTCGAAGCCACGACCGCGACCGGCCTGCTGGCGCCGGCCGGCACGCCGGCTGCAATCGTCGATACGATCAACGCCGCGCTGCGCCGTGCACTGGCCGAAGGCAGCGTACGCAGCCGGTTGCAAAACGTCGGGAGCGTTGCCCAGGCTTCGACACCGCAGGAGTTGCTGACCTCGCTCCAGCGTGAGGATGCCCGCGCGCAGGCGCTTGCGGCTTCCGGCCGGCTCAAGGCGGCCGAGTGAGGGAGCGACAGTCATGACTCGTCCCTGCCTGCCGCCGCTGAAGGCCGTGACCGCGCCCGGGTTTCGCGCGCCCGCTGGCGCCTGCGACAGCCACGCGCATGTGTTCGGCCCGTTTGCCCGGTACCCGCTGGCGCTGGACCGCAGCTACACGCCGGCCGAGCACCCGGCCGACGCTTTCATCGCCCATCTCGACGAACTGGGGCTGACCCGCGGCGTGCTGGTGACCGCCAGCGCCAGCGGTACCGACAACGCCGTGGTGATCGACGCGCTGCGC
>JAFAJB010000079.1 GCA_019236395.1 Cupriavidus sp. | reverse complement strand
AGGCCTTCCTTGGGAGCATGTCGGTGATTGAGCGCGAAGCCGTAGATGGCCCAGGCCTGCCCGCGCGACCAGCAGGAGTCGTCGCCCCATCCCTGGGCGGTCGATCCGTGCAACGGCTCGCCGGTGTCCGCATTGAAGTGAAACGTGTGATATGTCGAACCGTCCTCGCGGATCAGATGATCGCGCGCGCGGCAGGCATGCGAAACCGCAGCTTTGGTGTAGCGCCTGTCATCGGTCTCCATGGATGCCCAGTGCAAGAGCGGAAGGTTCAACAGGCTGTCGACAATGATTCGCCCACGTTGCGCCGGATCGTTCAAATCCCCCCAGGACTGGACGATGCGTGCCGACGGGAGGAAGCGCGTCATCAGCCAGTCAGCCGCCGAAATCGCCGTGTCGCGGGCCTCCACATTTCCTGTCAGTCGCCACGCATTGACGCAGGACGGTGTGTACAGGAACCCCATGTCGTGATGGTCGATATAGATTCGCTCCGCCAGGCGCCGCTGGTAGCTCGGTATGTGGGATTCGGCAATACGGCGGAACTGCACGTCGCCGCTGGCCTCATAGGCAAGCCACAACATGCCTGTCCAGAAGCCGTTGGTCCATCCAACGTTGCATCCGTCCGGATGCCCTTCCCACCGGCGGAGGTGATAGCGATTGCCTGCCGTGGTTTTTTCCGGGAACAGGCTGCCAAACTCGATGACGTTGCGAGCGGTCTGGTCTACTGCCTTGCGCAGTGCGCCTTCGTAATGGGCCTTCAACTGATTGTGATCGGATATTGTCATTTTTTTCCGTAGGTTTTTCTTGCTGAATTGAAACGTGCCAGTTGTGATGCCACGATGTTGGTTCCAACTGGGAATAGACGCCCATCGCCGTCGACACTTCGGATGCCAGCGGGCCAGCGAGACGCAAGAAATGAATTGAGCTGCTTCATCGCGCCATCCACCCGCCGTCTACAGCGATCACCTGGCCACTGACATAGCCTGCGGCGGCTGATGCGAGAAACACCGCAGTTCCGCCAATATCCTGCGGCGTGCCCCAGCGCCCGGCCGGGATGCGCTCCAGGATCTGGCGGTTGCGCATCGGATCGGCGCGCAGCGCGGCCGTGTTGTCTGTTTCGATGTAGCCCGGCGCGATGGCATTTACCGTGACGCCCTGTCCGGTCCACTCATTGGCAAGCGCGCGCGTGAGTCCCAGCACCGCGTGCTTGCTTGCCGCGTAAGCCGGGACCCGTACGCCCCCTTGAAAGCTGAGCAATGACGCAATATTGATGATGCGGCCGCGACCGGCCTCGAGCATGGCGCGGCCAAAGCGTTGCGAAAGCTTCCAGACGGCATCGAGATTGATGGCCGTGACATCCCGCCAATCGGCGTCAGCGAAACGCTCCGCCGCATCTCGCCGGATGATGCCGGCGTTGTTCACCAGGATGTCGACAGGCCCGATGTCATTCAGCACGCATTTCGGCAATGCATCGACGGCAGCAGCGTCGCCGAGGTCGGCCTCGAAGGCAAAGCAGCGGCGGCCGGCTGCCTCGACAGCATGTCGCGTCTCGGCTCCGGGATGCCGGTTGATCGTGATCGCCACGTCGGCGCCGGCCTGGGCCAGAGCAATCGCAATGGCCTGACCGATACCGGTGGCGCCACCCGTAACCAGGGCGGTTCTACCCTGCAGGGAAAATTGGCTTGTCATGATGGGGCTCGGTGCGGCAGTGGAATGCATCAGGCCATCCCGACGACCTTTTGGGTCCAGCCGTGTTGGGGGTCGAGCGCTACGCCCTGCTTGCGCCCATCGCCCGCAAGGAACCAAAGGTAATAACTCGCGTACCCTGGCGCCGCCGCATAGGTGTGGTAGCCATAAGGAATCGACAAAAGCGTGTTGTCGCGCACGACATGAGTGTCGTCAAAGTTCCGTTCCGGGCTGTAATGCCGCGCGATCCCGAATCCCTCTGGTGATGCCACGCGGAAGTAGTACATCTCCTCGTGATTGGCCTCGTCGGCGGACGTGCCTTCGTGCTTGTGAGGAGGATAGGTGCTCCAGTTCCCCGACGGCGTGATGGTCTCGCCGACGATCAGGGATGATGCGGGCCGCCCGTCCGGCTGCACCAGAATCTCCCGGAATCGACGGGTGTAGTTGAGGGTTCCCCATTGCCCTGCGTTGACATCTTCCGGCCGGATCTCGTAAGGCGCGACGTCAAGAGACGACGGCCCCGATGGCAATGCTGCATCGACCCGGGTCGATGCGGTCACGGTGAAGCTGCAGCCGCGCGGCAGGTAGACGCTGTGCGGGGCTCCGGCGAACACGTTAGGCCGCTTCCCGACGCGTTCGAAGACCTTTCCGCCAGCCTCGACGCGGGCCGTGCCGGACAGCATGACAAGCACAATTTCCCGATCGGACGGCACAGATGCGCTATAGCTTTCGCCCGGCCCAAGGAGCAAGCGAGAGAATCCCAACTGCTCGCAGCTATGGGCTTCGAGCGCGTTAAGACCGCTTGCGGAGCCGACCGCCAGATAATGTTTCGACATGCCTGTTTCTCGTTTGGCTTACTTCTTGGCGTTATAGCGATCGAGCGATGCCTGCATCATGCCGATTGCTTCGCGCACGCCAAGCTTGTCCAGCGACGCGCGATAGGCATCGAATTTGTCCATCGGTTCGCGACCCAGGATGAACTTCGTGGTCATCTCCGCGACATAGGTATTGATCTCTGCCATCTTGGCGTTGAAGGCACGCGAATCGGCCGGACTCACGGTGATGGGAGGAAGCAGCAGGTCGTTCGACGAGGTTGACCACGTCCCCAGCGCCGCCTTCTGCCAAGGCAACGGATAGAACTGAATGAAATACTCCGGATCCTGGACCAGCGGCCCCCCTTGCGGGCGGGCGTTTCGCAGGATCGCCTCGGCGATGGAGAGTTTCGGATTTTTCAGCACGCTATCCGTGAAATGCGGCTTGCCCTGAACCATCGTGTAACTTACGCCCTCGCGGCCAAAGTTAAGGGCCCGGCCCCCTTCCTTCGAATAGCCAAAGTCAAGAAACTTCACCGTCTCGATCACGTGGTGGTCCTGGGCGCTGATTGCCGCGCCATAGCCCGAGTAGATCTGGTTCGCCGTCGGCCAGGTGGTGTAGCGCTTGCCCCCAGCCCCTGCCGGGAACTCGACGGCCGCCAGCCTAAAGCCATCGATGCTTCCCTTCGCGAGGTTCGTGAAGCGGCCAAGATGGCCCCCGTTGTACCCGGCATAGGCGCCCACGCGGTTATTCAGCACCTTTGCATCAAAGGCGGTCGACTGCTGCGAGGTGTAGTCCGGATCGATCAGGCCTTCGCGATACCAACGCTGCATGGTGGCAAGAAAATCCTTGTAGGCGGGCTCCGCGGGGCTGTAGTGCACCTTGCCGTTGACCTGATAGAACTCCGGCGCGAGGCCATAAGCGCTCAGGAACGGCCACAGGCCGGGCGGCAGTCCAGGTGCTGACTTTTCGTTGCCCGCAACCTGATACGCGCTGTACGGGATGATGTCGTTGCTGGCGTGACCATTCAGGTTGTGCGTCTTGAAGGCCGTCAGGACGGTATGCCATTCATCGATCGTGGTCGGCGCCTTGAGGCCCACCTTGGCCAGCCAGTCGGCGCGCACCTGCGGGCCCCAGAACGTGCGCACAATCGGATCCAGGCGCAGCAGCGGGAAAGCATAGATGACGCCCTCCTCCGTCGAGATCTCGCGGCGGACTTCCGGGTGCTGGTCCAGGATCGCCTGCAGGTTCGGGGCGTATTGCTTGATCAGGTCATTGAGCGGCACGATGACCTTGTCAGACAGTGCCTTGCTTGGACCACCAGGGTAGCGGAACCAGTCGTATTCGATGACATCGGGATATTTCCCAGATGTCACCATGAGATTCATCCGTTCCAGTTCGGCCCCTTGAGGCGGGTGCGTGAAGCTGAGGCTGATGCCGGTCTTCTCGGCCAGCACTTTATAGGCCTCCATATCCGCATAGCTCTTGAGCGTCGTGGTGGCCTGCGGATTCATGGGCGCCCAGTATGTCAGCGTCATGGGCTGCTTCACGATGGGAAGCGCGATCGGTTCGGCTGCACTGGCGGGCGCCGCGGCCAGCATCAGCGCAGCGGCGAATGCAGCACCTGTTAACGTTAACATTTTGGCGGTGCGGAAGGACTTGATAATCTTCATTTGAACTCCGTAGCTTGGGAACTCAGACGTTGGGGACAGCAGCGCAGCAACAGGATAGTGCGCGCTTGTGGACGGCGAAACGGGTAATCGTGCTCGAAACTTATTCCTTGATGCCGCCCACCATCATGCCCTGCACAAAGTAGCGCTGCAGGAAGGGATACACAGCTAGGACAGGCAACGTGGCGGCGATGATCGTCGCGTACTTAACGGTCTGACCAAGTTCCGCACGATTGGCGGCAATGCCGGTCATCATGCTTTCCGTATTGCTGGCCACCAGGACCTCGCGCAACACGAGCTGCAGCGGGAACATATCGCGATCGGAGAAGTAGACCATTGCGTAAAAGTAGCCGTTCCAGTGACTGACCGCGTAGAAGAGGCCGATCACCGCCAACGTCGGGGCGCAAAGTGGGACGTACACACGCCAAAGAATCGTGAAGTGGCCGGCACCGTCGACCCGGGCAGCGTCTTCATAGTCCTTGGGCAAGGCATTAAATGCGGTACGCAGGATGATCAGGTTCCACGCACTCACAGCAAATGGCAGGAGAATCGCCCCGAAAGAATCGAGCAGGTTCAGGTTGCGCACCAGCAGGTACTGGGGCACGAGACCTCCGCTAAAGAACATGGTGAACACGATCAAAAGCATGAGGGGCTTCTCGACCGAAAGGCGCTTACGCGATAGCGCGTAGGCGCCAAAGCACGTCAGTACCATATTGATGGCAGTGCCACCGATGACGATGATCAGCGTGTTCAGGTAACCCTGGCGCACCGCGGGGTTCGACCAGACCCGCTCGAACGCATCGAGTGAGAAGCCCTGGGGCAGTAACAGCAAACCGCGGTGGGCAGCCAATTGGGCAGGATCGCTCAGCGATGCCGCCAGGACATACCAGAACGGGTAGAAGGTGATCGCGCACAGCGTGAGCAGGAGCACGGCATTGAAGATGTCGAACACCTGGCCGCCGAGCCGGTTGAATCCTTCTGCGCGGCCGACTGTAGCGGGCCGGGAGATAGTCGTGTCGAGATTGGTCATGATGGTTTTACCAGACGCTGTTGCCTGTCATGCGCTTGCTTAGCCGATTGGCAATAACAAGCAGTGCGAGAGCTACGACTGCATTGAACAGGCCAACCGCGGCGCCGATACTGTAGTTGGCTTCGAGAATGCCCCGGCGGTACACGTAGGTCGAGATCACGTCGGCCGTCTCATAGGTACTGGAGTTGTAAAGCAGGATGATCTTTTCGAACCCGACCGTCATCATCTGCCCCAGTCGCAGCACCAGCATGGTCATCACCACCGGCAGAATGCCGGGGAGCGTCACGTATCGCATGCGCTGCCAGCGATTGGCGCCGTCGATCCGTGCCGCTTCGTAAAGCGACGGGTCGATGGCGGCCATCGATGCTATGTAGATGATCGAGCCCCAGCCCACGCTCTGCCAGATTTCGGAGCCCACATAGATGCCGCGGAACCAGCCCGGTTCGCTCATGAAGGCAATGCGCGCACCGCCTAGGGCGACGATCAAGTCGTTGACCACTCCATCGCGTGCCAAGAAATCGAGCATCATACCGGCGACTACCACCACCGAAATGAAGTGCGGAAGATAGGTAATCGTCTGCACAAAGCGCCGGAACCGCATGCTCGTGATTTCATTGAGCAACAGTGCCAGAATGATCGGCGCCGGAAACCCGAACAAGAGATCGTAGAGGTTGATCAGCAGCGTATTCGAGACGACGCGCTCGAAGTAAAGCCCGCCGAAAAACTCCTTGAACCACTGCCAGCCCACCCAAGGGCTGTCTGCAATGCCAAGTGCCGGGCTGAAATCCTTGAAGGCGATCATGGCGCCGTACATCGGGCCATACTGGAAGACGGCAAAGTATGCCAGGACCGGTACGAGCATCAGCCAGACCTGGCCATTGCGGCGGCACTCCCGAAAAAATCGGTCCGTGACGGACAAAGGAGGAATAGGATCGGGTTTCACTTGACTTTCCTGATGGAACGCTGCGACTGGCAGGGACCAGTCGAATTTCTGATGATCACCTGGCTCGGCAGCTCAATGCATTGCGACTCACGCTTTGGATCGGTCATGCGCTCAAACAGCATTTGCACGGCCCGCTTGCTCAGTTCGGCGAAAGGATGGCTTACCGTCGTCAGGGACGGGTTGAGGTGTCGGGCAACAGGAATATCGTCGAACCCGGCAATCGACAATTGGCCAGGAATATCAATGCCCCGCTCCGAGGCGACGGCCATCGCGCCGATTGCCATCAAATCGTTGGCTGCAAAGATGGCAGTCGGCGGATTGGCCAGATCGAGCAGCTCCGCAGCGGCACGTCGACCACCCTCCTCAGTAAAGCCGCCGAAGCGAATCAATTCCGGATCAACGGGAACATGGGCCTCCTCCAAGGCGTCGCGCCAGCCTCGCTCGCGTTCCGGGCTCTGGCCCGTATGGCTTGTGCCGGCAATGAAGGCGATACGTCGATGTCCTTGCTCCAGCAGGTGGCGTGTGATCGCAAACGCCCCGTCATGACTATCGGCGCGCACCATGTTGAAGCCGTTGCGGCCGCGCCAGTAATTGAGCAAGACCATCGGCACGTTACCTTGAGCCAGCGCGCGAAGGTGCTTGGGTTCGGTGTTAGGCAGTGCAATTAGCAAGCCGTCGCACAATCCGGATAGCAGCGAACCGACATGCAGGCGCTCCCGCTGAGGGTCAGACCATGTGGTTTGCACCAGCATGTCATAACCCGCTGCGCGGGCCGCTTCACTTGCTGTACCAACCAGTTCAGCCATGTATGGGAACTGTAGGTCGCTGACGACGAAGCCAAGCACACCTGTATGGGTGGCCTTCAGGCGGCGCGCAGACAGGTTCACCACATAGTTCAGGGAACGAGCAGCTTCCAGTACTTTCGCTCGCGTAGCCTCCGCGACAGGAGCTGTCCCATTCAGCGCGCGGGACACGGTCATCGACGATACACCCGCCTTTCGTGCAATGTCGATAACGGTCGCGGCACTCTGCTGCGTCGCGTCCTTGGTTTTCGATGTGGACTTCTTCATCTGTAGGTCCGAATGGCTTCAATGAATGCAGAGATTCTTCTCGGTCTTCAGATCGAAGGCGTGCAGCTTGGCCACATTGGCAGCGAACTCAATGACCTGTCCTGGCTGCAACCGGACGTGTGGGTCCAGCCTTGCCACGATTGTGTGATCGCCCGAAACCGTAGCGCTCACCAGCGTCTCGGCGCCAAGAGGCTCGACGACGTCAACACGCGCGCGGATCACGTTCTGCGCCCCGTCTTGACCCGTCGCCAAGCTCAAGTCTTCCGGACGGATGCCAATGGACAACTCCCGCCCCGACTGCTCCTTCAGAATCTCCCCTAATTGCCCGCCTAGCACGAAGGAATACCCCTCCGCCCCAACCCTGCCTGAATCGAGATGACCTGGCAGGAAGTTCATCGCCGGCGATCCAATGAAGCTGGCGACAAAGCGGTTGGCCGGATTGTCATATAAATGAATCGGGTCCGCCACTTGTTGGATGACACCATCGCGCATGACGACGATCCGCGTCCCCATTGTCATGGCCTCGACCTGGTCATGCGTGACATAGACCGTCGTCACACCCAGTTGTCGATGCAGTTTGCTGATCGATGCCCGCATTTCGACGCGAAGTTTTGCGTCGAGGTTGGAAAGCGGCTCATCCATCAGGAAGGCCTTCGGCTTGCGGACAATGGCACGGCCGAGCGCCACGCGCTGCCGTTGCCCACCGGACAATTCGCGAGGCCGCCGGTCAAGCATGGATTCGAGCTGAAGCATCCGGGCGGCGTCGCCAACACGCTGTGTTATCTCGGCCTTTGGCATATTCGCGAGCTTCAGCGCGAAACCCATGTTCTCCCGCACGGTCATGTGCGGGTACAGCGCGTAACTCTGGAACACCATGGCGATATCGCGCTCCTTCGGCTCCAGATCGTTGACGACCCGGTTTCCGATGGACAGCGTACCTGCCGAGATATCCTCCAGCCCAGCAATCATGCGCAGGGTCGTTGACTTGCCACAGCCCGACGGGCCGACGAAGACGACAAATTCGCCGTCCTGTATATGAAGGTCGAACCCCTTCACTGCCTGAAAGCCATTCGGATATTCCTTGCGTACTCCGTCTAGCCGGATATCTGCCATTCCTGTCTCCGTGTTCTCGACTGCCCCTTCGGCACTTCCGTCGGCGGCTGCTTGTTATCGCTAACTGTTAAGGTTATCATCGTTTTCCAGAGCGCCCCTGTCAAGCCGTATCACGTGATACGGCGCCCGGATTAACCCTAGGTTTGGATGGGCGCCAAAAGAATGAGGAGGAGGAGGCATGCAGAAGTACTCCCTGTATAGCTACCCGTGGGACCTGCCCGGGACAGGCGCAGTGGACATTGACAAGCTTCGGGGCGAACTTGATGAATTAGGGGTGCGCGGCCTGACCCTTGCCGCGAGTTATCACGCCGGCAAATTCATCTCACCGCGTGGCGCAGGGCGCATCACATTTCCGGAAGACGGCGCGGTCTATTTCTCACCCAGGTTGTACCGCTACGGATTGCTGAAGCCGCTGGTATCCCAAGTGGTTGATCGCAGGTGCAATCCATTTGCAGCACTCGCACAAGATGGTCGCATCCCGGTGGACGCATGGGTGGTGCTCAATCACAACTATCGACTGGGAAGTCAGCACCCGGAATGCACGGTGCAGAATCTGTGGGGCGACCGCTATCCGTACAGCCTGTGCCCCAGTCACCCGGAGGTTCAGGGGTACGTGCATGCCCTGTGCCAAGACGTGGCCGAACAAGGCCATGTCCAGGGGCTGAGCATTGAGTCACCCGGCTTCATGGTCTACGCGCACGGGTTTCATCACGAGTTCCAACAAGTCGAGATGAACCCATGGATCGACGGCATGCTTGGGCTTTGCTTTTGTCAGCATTGCATGGCCGGCTTGCACCGACATGCCATCGATGCGCAGGGCCTGAGGCTTCGCCTTGTGCAACGGCTGCGCCAGTATCTCGAAAGCCATGCGGTGTCGACCTGCGACATGGCCGTCGACTGGTTGCTCGCCGACCTCATCAGCGACGACGACTTGCGCGCCATGATCCGATGGCGGAGTGACTCCGTGACCGCGCTGGTTGCGAGCATTCGCGAGGCCCTGCCGAAACAGATCAGCCTCAACGTGATCGCCACTTGCCAGCGCCCCCATGCAACTGCGTTCCTCGAAGGAATGGACCTCAGGGGCCTGGCTCACGTGGCGGACACGATCGAGTTGCCTTTGTACCAGTCCAGCGCCGAGCAGGTTGAGGCCGATGCCTTTGACGCCCTGCGCCGCATGTCGGGCGGCACTGCCCTTCCACGGGCCATCCTGCGCCCAGGGCCACCCGACACGGCGTCGCCCGCGCAACTCAAAGATACGGTAGCGCGATTGACGCAACTAGGCGTCGAAGCCTGCTCCTTCTACAACTACGGCATGCTTCGCGCTCGCGACCTTCAATCGATTGCAGCAGTCGGTACCCACCATAACGGATGAGACAGAGAGCCATGATCGCGATCAACGACAAGACCATTGCAGTCACCGGCGCCTGCGGCGGCATTGGAAAGGTACTTTGCGAACGCCTCGGACACGGAGGCAATCGCATTATTGTGCTGGACCACAATGAAAAGGCCACGCAGCAACTGGCCAGACGACTGGCGGCTGAAGGCATCAGTGCCACCCCCTGCGTCGTTGACATTACGAACGCTCAGGCAGTCCGTGACGCATTTGCGGCTGTGACCCATTTGACCGGGGATGTGGACATCCTTGTGAACAATGCCGGGGCGCTGACCGGGCTGGAAGGTTGCGAGTCTCTCAGCCTAGGCCGCATGACCCCTGAGGTGTGGGACGCTGACGTGCGACTGAACCTCAACGGCGCCTTCCACTGTGTCGAAGGCGTCCGGGAAAGCATGATGCTTCGCGGTGGAGGGGTGATCGTCAATATCGGGTCCGTGAACTCCATGTACACATACGGATGTCCGGCCTACAGCGCCGCCAAGGCTGGTCTGGTCAGTTACACGAAGGCGCTGGCGACCGAATTCGGGCGCAACAACATTCGGGCAAATGCCATATTGCCTGGGACCGTCAAGACAGATGCCTGGGCGACGATGGAAGCCAATAACCCTGGCGTACTCGAGCAACTGCTGAAGTGGTATCCACTGCGCCGCATTGCATCTCCAGAGGACGTCGCAAACGCCGTTCTATTCCTCGCCTCAGACGCCGCGCGCAACATATCGGGGGCTGTACTAACTGTCGATGCCGGATTGACCGCAGGGAACGGGCCAATGGCGGAAGCCATCACCTCCGCACCTTACTGAACGGCCCATGCCGCTCCAGTCTCCGACATATCGATATGGAACTGAACTACTCGCCTGCCCCGTCTCGCTATAACGGTTCGATGCCGTATCGCCGAGTGGGTCGCAGTGGCATGGTCCTGCCCGCGATCTCACTGGGTCTTTGGCAAAACTTTGGCGATATCGATTCCTTCGCGAACGGACGGACAATGTTACGGCGCGCCTTTGATCACGGCGTTACGCACTTTGACCTTGCCAACAACTACGGCCCTCCCGCAGGCTCGGCAGAGGAGAACTTCGCTCGCTGGATGGCACTCGATTTCAGGCCGCATCGCGACGAACTCGTGATTTCCAGCAAAGCCGGCTGGCAGATGTGGTCTGGCCCGTATGGTGGGCCCAGCGGCACGCGCAAGCATTTGATCGCCAGTTGCGATCAGAGCCTGCGCCGCATGGGGCTCGACTATGTTGACATCTTCTACTCGCACCGCGTCGACCCCGACACGCCCCTGGACGAAACGATGGGTGCCTTGGCGCAACTGCATCGGCAAGGCAAAACGCTCTACGTAGGGATCTCCTCATACTCCCCCGAACTCACCCGTCAGGCGGCTGCCATTCTCGCGGCTGAGAACGTGCCCCTGTTCATCCACCAGCCGAACTACTCGATGTTGAACCGCACCATCGAAAACGGCCTGCTCGATGTACTGCAGGACGTCGGAGCCGGCTGCATCGCCTTCTCCCCGCTCGCGCAGGGCATGCTGACTTCGAAATACTTCGATGGCGTTCCCGATGGCGCTCGAGCCACCCTCGGAACAAGCCTCCTCATGGCGATGCTGTCGGAAGCAAATCTATCCCGGATTCGCACCTTGAACGGCATTGCGGAGACGCGCGGGCAGACTCTGGCACAGATGGCAATCGCCTGGGTCCTTCGTGATGAGCGAGTGTCTTCGGCACTGATCGGTGCGCGCACGGTAGAACAACTCGACGACACGCTCCATGCGGTAGAGCGCATGGACTTCACTCCCGAAGAGTTGGCCGAGATCGACGTATACGCCAAGGACGGCGGCGTCGATCTTTGGAAGGTGTCATCCGGCATCGTGCAGGCAGCCAAATAGGATCTCAATCGCTCTGCAGCATTCGCAAGTAGCAACATTAACAACGGCATAGAGAGATGATGAATATTGACGTGCGCTTTCTTGGCATTGACGAGGGGTGTCAACGCTTGTCCCTGATCGACACCGGCACCAACGACTTTATTTGGACACTCGACCTTGGAGATTTTCCGCTGGCCCGCGATATGCAGCGGCTGGATGATGAGCGTGTGCTGGTCGGTTACGACCACGGCTTCTTCGAACTTGAATGGCGTACCGGCCGCGTGCTGTCGCATTGCAGCCGCTGGAAAGAAGTCAGCGCCGTGACGCGATTTGCGGATGGCTCGACCCTTGTGACGGGTATGGACCTCGACGGCCGGGGCGGCGTTACCGTACTGACCCTCAACCCGGACGGCGATACCGTGCGGATCGCCCGGCGCGAAGGCGATTATGTCCGACTAATGCGTACGACACCGCAGAACACCTATCTGCTGTGCACCAACGACCACATCAAGGAAACAACCGTCGATCTTGTCGAAATCCGCCGTTTCAGTTCACCAGGATTTGAGCATGCGTGGAAAGCTGAAAGGCTGGCGGACGGCAGCACGCTGGTGTCAGCGGGCTATGGTGCTTTCATGGCGATCTTCGATTCCGCAGGCGCGCTCGTGCGCCGCTTCGGCGCAGCGAGCCAGATGCCGGGTGCAGTCGCGCCATTCTTTTATGCGAGCTACGGGTTGCTCCCTGATGGCCATCTGCTGGTCGCCAATTGGCAGGGCCACGGCCCAGACAACGGCCATAAGGGGCAGCAGTTGCTGAAGTTCGGCCAGGAAGGCCGACTTGTGGCCACATGGTCTGCACCGGACCGCATTTCATCGCTTCAGGGCTTGCTTCCCCTCTAATCTCCACAACCCAGAAATCGCGGTCGACGTCATGCGAGGAGTGCAGTCAACGATAGTTGCACCCTGATCGTGGCTGGCGGTGACCAGGCAGATTCTCTGTCTTCATTCAAAAAACGCGCCCGGGCGGGCGCATTTCAGGAGGAGTTTTAGTCATGACAAGCAGCTTCATCGCTGACGCCGCAGCCGATAGCGATATCACTCTTGTTGCAAGCGCCGTCGAGCACTTGCGCAAGGCAATGCTCGCCGGTGACGGCACTACACTCAGGACACTCGTCGATAGCGATCTGACCTATGGCCATTCATCTGGATCACTTCAGGATCAAGATGACTTCATCAGATCGCTGAATGGCACGAACTCGTTCAGATCGCTTGTTCTGTCCCAGCAGACCATAAAGGTCACTGGTGACAATGCTGTCGTGCGCCATGTTTTCGATTCGGAGAACAACTTGCCAGACGGCAAGACCGGCACAGCGCATATTGGGGTCTTGCAGGTCTGGAGGAAGCACCCAAACGGATGGCGACTCCTGGCGCGGCAGGCCTACCTGTTGCCCAAGGGTTGACCTTGTACTCACGAGGCATGGGTGTTGTGTACCTGCAGAGCGTTCATGCCATCAATTTCCTTACGCAATACAACAATGAAATCATGCCATTCAATTCCAATGACCCGCTGACTGACGTCACGACACGCTTCCACCGCATTCTGCTCACCGGCGCAGGTGGAAACCTCGGCAAGGTTCTGCGTGCCCGCCTCGGCAAATACGCCGATATCGTGAGGATCTCCGATGTTGCCACACTGGAGCCGGCTCACGCGCAGGAGGAAGCCGTCCAGTGCGATCTGGCGGACGCCGCCGCGGTGCGCGCCCTAGTAGAAGGCGTCGATGCCATCGTCCACCTGGGTGGCGTGTCTGTTGAGCGACCGTTCGAGGAAATCCTGCCGGCCAATATCCAGGGCACCTTCAATATCTATGAAGCCGCACGTCGTCACGGCGTTCGACGGGTGGTCTTTGCAAGCTCCAATCATGTAATTGGCTATTACCGGCAGGGGGACGTGATCGACGCAGATGTACCGCTGCGGCCGGATGGCTACTATGCCGTCAGCAAAGCGTTCGGAGAGCAATTGTCGCGCTTCTACTTTGATCGCTATGGAATCGAGACGGTCTGCCTGCGTATTGGCTTTTCGTTCCCCGAAGCCGTGGATCGCCGAACACTGGTGACCTGGCTCGGGTACGATGACCTTGAGCAACTGATCCGGCGAGCAATCTTCGTTCCGAATGTCGGGCATAGCATTGTCTATGGTGCGTCCGCAAACCGTGATCATTGGTGGGATAACCGGCGCGCGTCCTGCCTGGGATTCTCGCCGGTGGAAAGTTCCGAGCAATTCCGTGCGAAGGTGGAGTCCACGCCGCCATTGCCTGCAGACGATCTCGCCGGTTGGTATCAGGGGGGCGCCTTTGTAAAAATCGGACCCTTTGAGGAATAACTCAGAGATCCTTTGGTTACGCAAGGTCAGCGAGGTCGACGGCCTTGCTCTGAGGCGGCTCTTCCAGACGGCCGGGGCACTGGGCAGGTTTTCGATTTTGGCTGCTGCAATGTGACCCACCCCCTTACCAATTCATCGGGGAATCCCTTAGCCATTCATAGGGAAATCCCCTGCCCCATTCTTCGAGGGTCGAGGGGAGGCCAGGCGAGCCGAGGGT
>JAFAJB010000201.1 GCA_019236395.1 Cupriavidus sp. | reverse complement strand
CGCACTTTGATGTGCTTGCCCTCTCCCCCGGCCCCTCTCCCGCGCGCGGGAGAGGGGAGCAAACCGATAGCGTTTGATATGCCCTTGGTGTTCTCCCCTCTCCCGCATGCGGGAGAGGGGCGGGGGAGAGGGCAAGGCTGTCAATGACCGACCACACCCCGATGACCACCAAACGCTGCTTCCCTCCGGTCGTCGACACCCACACCCGCGTTCTTGTTCTCGGCAGCCTGCCGGGCGAAGTCTCCCTTGCGCAATCGCGCTATTACGCACACAAGCAGAATCAGTTCTGGCGTCTCGTCGCCGATGTTCTCGGCGAGGATCTGGTGCGCCTGGACTATGCCGAGCGGCTGCAAATGCTTTTGAGGCACCGCATTGGGCTGTGGGACGTGGTGGCGGAAGCAAAGCGGGAAGGTAGCCTGGATAGCAACATACGCGACCACGCTGGCAATGACCTGATAGGCTTGATCGATTCGCTGCCGAACCTGGCCGTGATTGCGTTCAATGGCGGCACCGCCGAGCGTATTGGCATGAAGACGCTCGGCCACCGTGGCGAAGCGCATCAGATTGTCAGGCTGCCTTCCAGCAGCCCGGCCCATACACTGCCTTATGCGCAAAAACTGCAGGCCTGGCAGGGTTTGCGGGTATGGCTGGGCGACAAGCCCCGATAGGACCTTAAGTTTGGCGCTTAAGTTCGGCGCTTAAGTTCGGCCCGCAAAGCGGGCCGAACCTCCGTGGCCTGAGATCAATGACGGCCACTTCCCGATACCTCGGGTGACGTTATTACTTGCTGCTACTGCTGGTGTTGTTCATCGCGGCGAACTGCTGTGTCAGGTAGCTGCTGGTGCTCTGCATCTGCGACATGAGCACGTCGAGTTGCTGGAACTCCGCCTGGTAGTTCGCGATGGTTGCGTTGATCTGGGTCTGCGTATCGGTGTACTGGGTGCCGAGATCCTTCAGTGTGTTGTTGATGCCTGCCGTTGCCGCCGTAAGCGAGCCAGTGCTGCTGGTCACGCCAGCGATGAGCGTGCTGATCTGATTGCCGTAGCCGCTCGTGCCGTCGGTATTGCCAAACAGGCTGGCCACCGCGCCCGCATTGTTGTTCAGCGCCGTGGTCAGCTTGGTGGTATCGAGTGCCAACGTGCCATCGTTCTGAAACGAAATGCCGATCTGGGTCAGATTGGTGAGCGCATTGCCAGTTTGCTGATTGTTCAGCACGCCGCGCAGCTGATTCTGGATGATGCTCAGTGTGGAATCGCCCGTCAGTGGAGAGGCCGTCTGCGTGCTCGTGTCATAGGCCGACAGCGATGTGGCCGTGCTCTGGAGGTTGTTGTAGGCAGTGACGAAGGCCTGCACGCCGGTCACGATCGAGCTCGTGTCACGCTGGACCGAGACGCTGGTCGTGCCGGTCTGCGCCAGGTTCAACGTCACGCCGGCCACGGCGCCGGTCACCGTGTTGCTGCCGCTCTGGACGGCGATGTTGTTGACCGTCAGCTGCGCGTTCTGGGCCTGTACGGTCTGCTGCATGTTCTGTGTGCCGGCCGGGTCGTATGCCACGAGGTTCGAAAGTGCCGAGCCGCCGTCCGTTTCGTTCACCGACAGGCGCACGCTGTTGGTGGCACCCGTGTTGTTCGCGTTGATCACCAGACGGTAGGGCGTGCCCGAGCCATCGTTGATGATGCTCGCGGTCACGCCGGCATTGGCCTTGTTGATCGCGTCGGCAACGCCCTGCAGCGTGTTGTTGCTGCTGTCGATCGTGATGTCTACGCCGGTGCTGCCGCTGTTGGCCGTGAACGAGGCGCCGGTGTACGTGCCGTAGGTCGCGCTGGACGAGTTGGTGTCGAGCGTGCCGCCGGTGATCGAACCGAAATCGATATGGATCGTGCCGGTGCCGAGCGCCGTGGTCTGGCTCGTTTGCCCCTTCGAGACGAGCGACTGGGCTTGCGCCAGTTGCGTAACGTTGACGGCATAGGTGCCCGTGGCCGCCGTGTTGCTGCCCGTCGCGCTGAGCACCGAAGTGTTGCTGGAGCTGGCCGTGGTCGCCTGGAAGAACGACGGGTTGCCAAGCTGGTTGGCCGATGCCTGGAATGCGCCAAGCATACTCTGCAGTTGACCGTATGCCGAGAGCTTGGTCTGGTAGCTCTGCTGCTGTTGCGTGATGGCCGTGAGCGGCACCTGTTCGGCCTGGGTGAGCTGGTCGAGCAGGGAGCTCAGGTAAAGGCCGGAACCAACGCCGAGGTTTGATATCAGGCCGGTGTTTGATGAGGAAGCTGTACTGGTGGATGTTGTGGTCATGATTTGCTTTCCGGGAAACGCATACTGTTCGTATGCGACGACTTCAGGCACTCTGGGGAGCCTTCGGACCCCGCAGCCGAGCCATTGCGTGAGCAAAATGCGCGGCCGCCTGTCACCCTAGCAACCGGAAAGCGATTCTTTGCTGAAGAAGTGACGTTGCTTTATGCAGTATTTAATGGCCTGTGATCTTGCGTGACATATTGTGTAACGTGGGGTCGGAGATGTAAGTCTGAGCACGCCAATTCCATACAAAGCGGATACATGGAATAAGCACGGCACCGCCTCCAGCACGATCCACGGTGCTCGCTGGAGGCGGTGCCAGCACAACTCGATGGTTGCGCTGGCTCGGCTAATCAGTTGAAGCTCGGCTGCGTGGCCGAAAAGCTCGGTCGCGCGCGCATCGCCGCGTGGGCACGCCGAATGTTAGGGCGCGACTCCAGCATCGCCGCGGTCTCCGGGAAGTGGCCCAGATACTCGACGATCGGTGCCAGGAACAGGTCGGCCATCGTCAGCGTATTGCCCGCGAGGAAATCGCGTCCACCATACGCCTGCTCGAATACGTCGAGCTGCTTCTCGATCTCGGGCAGCGCGGCATCGATCGTCTTGCGGTCCGGCTGGCCGTCCTCACCCTTCGGGAACACATACTGCAACACGTAGCGACGCACCATCGCGTCATATGCGTGGCAGTTGATCAGGCTGATCCATTGTTCGCAGCGGGCGCGGGCCGTGGGGCCTGCCTGCGAAATCAGGCTCGGGCCATCGAAGGATTCTTCGATGTAGTTCAGGATGCCCCGTGTTTCGTAGAACTCCAGCGGACCGTCGCTGAATGCCGGGATGCGGCCGAATGGCTGGTGCTCCAGCAGTTCGGGATCGCGAGGGGTCAGCGGCTTGAGCGTGTAGGCAATGCCTTTCTCCGCCAGCGCCATGCGCACGGTGCGGACGTAGGTGCTGCGCCCATCGCCATAGACCGTGACGGTGCCCGCGCTGCCTTCGGCATCCACGTAATCGCTGAGGCGATTGAACACCGATTGCCAGCCGCTCGTGTGCGAGTCGCGCGAGGCGGCGTCCGGGAAGCCGCTGTGGCGCATGTGCAGGAGCGTGCCGCCGTCCTTGTCGGTCAGCGTGACTTCGATCAGCGTGCGCGTTCCCTCGGGCAACTCTCCGCTATCCCACTGCCATGTGTAGGCCAGGAAATTGGCTCGATCAATCTTCTGATATTCGCCGCCGACCGAATGCCGCGACCCGTCGCGACCACCCATCACAAGCCGGTAGTGTCCGCCGACCCTGGCATCGGCGCTGACCTCCAGCACACGCATGCCGCGCGGGCAATGCCAGGCCGCCAGGGCGGCCTGGTCCGTGAATGCATCGAAAACCCGTTCGCGCGGCGCGCGGATCTGGCGGGTCATCTCGAGATGAAACGTAGCTGCTTCGGTCATGATTTGAATCCCTTGTCATCGGTGACGATATGCGCCTGCTCGACAAACGCGACGAGCCTGTCGAGGTTGTCCTCCCAATGCCGCCGATAGGTTTCCAGCCAGCCATGCGCATCGCGCAGCGCACCAGGCCGCAGATGGCAAATGCGCCAGCGCGCGTTGACCTCCCGCTCGATCAGCCCGGCATCGGACAGCACGCGCAGGTGCTTGGAGATGGCCGGGGCCGACATGTCGAACGGACGAGCCAGTTCGCTGACCGGCGCCTCGCCTTCGGAAAGCCGCGCAAGAATCGCGCGCCGCGTAGGGTCGGCCAGGGCGGCAAAGATGGTGGAGAGCTGATCGTCGGTATTGGCATTGGGCATGCGCTCATTTAACTCGTTGGTTAAATGATGGTCAAGGGGTGTTACAAATGGCGAAGTTCGGTCCAGAAGTACGCGCTGGTGTACTCCGCGGATTACAATAAGTGCCAAAAATGACGCGCGGATAACAATACGATCAGTTTGCCGGACGGGCACCATCGCCGGCGATTTCGACGGAAAGGAACAAGGAACATGGCGACGTTGATCCCCGCCCTGGGGTCCGTCTCGTCTCGCATGACCCCGGGCGAGAGGCGGTTTGCGCAGAGGCTCGAAGCCAAGCTGGAGGATGACTACCTTTGCTGGTACGACGTGCCGATTGGCGAGAAGACCCGCCATCCGGATTTCGTCATCTTTCATCCCAGCCGGGGATTGCTGGTCCTGGAGGTCAAGGACTGGAAGCTCGACACGATCCGTCAGATCGACAAGCAGAGTGTCGTGCTGATGACCGACCGCGGGCTAGTGAATGAGATGAACCCGCTGGAGCAGGCGCGGCAACTCATGTTCCAGGTGACGAACCTGCTGGAGCGCGATCCGCAACTCATCTGGCCCAACGGGTCGCTCAAGGGCAAGGTGTTCTTCCCCTATGGTCATGGAGTAGTGCTTTCCAATATTTCCCGTTCGTCCTTCGATAAGACGGACCTCGGCGAAGTACTTCCCCCACATCTGGTCATCTGTCAGGACGAGATGTTTGAAAGCGTGGATGCCGAGGCGTTTCAGAAGCGGCTATGGGAGATGTTCCCGATCAAGTTCACCCACAAGCTTTCGCTGCCGCAGATCGATCGCGTGCGCTGGCATCTGTTTCCGGAAATCCGGATGCCAGAGCAGAGATCGCTGTTCCCGGAGGACGTGACCCGACCTGAAGAGATCCCCGATATCCTCAGGCTGATGGATCTTCAGCAGGAGCAGCTGGCGAGGAGCCTGGGCGAGGGGCATCGTGTCATTCACGGCGTTGCGGGGTCTGGCAAGACCATGATTCTTGGCTTTCGCGCAGAGTTTCTGGCCCGTACTGCAGTCAAGCCCATCCTGGTGCTCTGTTACAACAAGACGCTCTCTGCCATGCTGGCCGCCACCATGAAAGAAAAGGGGCTTGCCCACAAGGTGCATGTCCTGAACTTCCACGCTTGGTGCGTGCGCCAGCTCGATGCCTATAGCATTGATCGGCCAAAGGGGTTCTCGGGCGATGCCCTGTTCGACGAAATGGTCGATCGTGTCATTCGGGGTGTCGAACGCAAGGCTATACCATCAGGCCAGTACGACGCGATCATGATCGACGAGGGCCATGATTTCCGGTTAGAGTGGTTCAAGCTTGTCGTGCAGATGGTCAATCCGGACAGTAACTCCTTGCTGGTCATGTATGACGATGCCCAGTCCATCTACGGAGGGGGCAAGAAGAGGAAGTTCAGCTTCGCCAGCGTCGGTATCAAGGCGCAGGGTCGTACCACGGTCCTGAAGTTGAATTACCGGAACACACAGGAAATTCTGGCAGTCGCCCGCGCGTTGGCCAATGATCTGCTCGTGGAGCGCGAAGCCGACGACGATGAAGCCCCCACAGTGCAACCGGTCGCGGCTGGCCGAAATGGGCCGCCGCCGTTACTGATAGAACTGCCGACGCTGGACGCTGAGGTGGCTCGTATTGCCAAAATCCTGCAGGACGAACACCGAACTGGAACGCGGTGGTCCGAGATGGCGGTGCTCTATCGGCATTGGGATGTCATGGAACGCGTCACGGATACGCTGAGGCGCAAGGGCATTCCTTTCGAGTGCCCGCAACAGACCAAGCGCTTTGCGCCCGGCGCGGACAGCGTCAAGGTCGTGACCATGCATAGCAGCAAGGGGCTTGAGTACCCGCTGGTCTGCATTCCAGCGACTGGCACGCCGCACAAGAAGAACGAATCAGCCGAAGAAGAGGCGCGCCTGCTCTATGTAGCCATGACGCGGGCAACCCGACAGCTCGTGATGACTCACGGCGTAGACTCCCAGTTTTCCGGGAAGCTTCGTGAGGCGATCAAGTCACTGGATTGATGCCGGCACTGTTTGCCTGGCTGAAGGCCATTCAGCCAGGCGAGTCGCATCCCAAGGCAGGATCGAGTGCCCTCAGGCCGTCGTATTGACCATATTGCCGGTGCTCGAGCCGCTCTCTTCCTGCATGACTTCGGCCAGTTTGGCGAATGCCTGTTGCAGCGCGCCGTTGGTGGTGGCCACAGCGCCCTGCAGCGTGGCTACCATGCTGGCTTTGGTCCGTGCGTCGGTCTGGGCGTTCTGCGCGGCCTGGAGCTGCTGCATTTGCGTGGCGAGCAGCTTTTGCAGTGCTTCGATCTGCTGCTTGATCGCCTTGACGACCGCCGATTCGTTGTCGCTGCTGGTGGAGCTGTCCGTGCCGCTGGCACCGGCAGCGCCACCAGCCTTGGTTTTGACCGAGGTGCCGGTGATTCGGCTGTTAGCCGATGTGGCGGAACCCTGCGCGCTTTTGGCGGTTTCGCCATCCGTCCCGGCCTGCGGGGCCGCAGTGGTGACGGCCGCGCCACTGGCGGTAAGGACCTGCGGGGTAACGCTGGTAATGGATGTCATGTCCTGATTTCCGATCGAAAGAGGGCGTGCTCGTTCATCGGCCAGGGTTGGCAAAACTTTAGCGTGGCCGCCGCTGTCCTACCGGCTTTCCGTCGGCAGCCGCCGGCTTCTGTCACAATCGCGGCCATGCTTCATCCCGGTTGCACTTCTTCAGGATTGTTCTGATATGTCCTCTCTTGGTATCGGCGGCATCGGCCTGCACGTGATCGTGGCGATTTTCTTCGCCATCCATGCCGTGCGCACGCACCAGAACATGTACTGGTTGCTGCTGCTGTTCGTCTTTCCCGGCCTGGGCAGCATCGTCTATTTCTTTGCGATCTATCTGCCGAGCCTGCGCGATTCGCGCGGTGCGCGGGCGGCATCACGCGCGATCAAGCAGATCGTCGACCCGCAACGCGCCGTGCGCGAAGCCCGCGAGGCGTTTGATCGCGCGCCGACGGTCGACCATCGCATGCGTCTGGGCGCCGCGCTGCTCGATATCGGCAATGCGGCCGAGGCGCTCGAGCACTACCAGGCCGCGGCCAATGGGCCGTTCGCGTCCGATTCGGCGTTGCTCGAAGGGCTGGCGCGCGCGCAGGTGGCCACGGGCCGCCATGCCGATGCAATGGCGACGCTGGACAAGCTGTTCGCAGCGCACCCGCAGGCGCGGGACCAATCCGAGCCCGCGCTGCTTTACGCACGCGCCCTGTCGGCGATCGATGCGCCCGGTACGCGCGACGCTTTCGAGCGTGCGCTGACCTGCGCCAGCGATGCGGCGCCGCGCTGCCTGTTTGCCGACTGGTTGTCCAGGCAAGCTGACCTGTCGGACCGTGAGCGCGCCAAATCGCTCTATACGGAAATTGTTCACGACGCGCGCCACTGGCCGCGTCATGCCCGCGAGCACAATCGCGAATGGCTCCAGCGCGCGCAAGTCGCGCTGGGCCAATGATCCGCGCCTTGAGCGCGTTGTTTTTCTCCATGACGCTTTTGAAACGCAAATCTATCGAGGCCGTGGCTTCGCGCCGTCCGGCGCGCGGCGAACGTGAGACCTCGCGCAAGAATCTCGCCCGCGATGCCGATGAGAAACGCATGAAGCCGCGCTTTGCGCCGGTGACGTTCTCTGAAATGGATGGTGTGCGCTACCTCCATTTCGGTACCGAATGGGTGCAGGGCGCGATGCGCCTGCGCAAGCCCGAGGCGATCGAACTCGAATACGCCCAGCAGATGATGGCGTGGCTGCTGTTCCTGTCGCCATCGGCGGCCGACTTCCATGTGGCACAGCTGGGCCTCGGTGCGGCGGCACTGACCAAGTTCTCCCATCGTCATTTCGCGCGCGCGAAGGTGACCGCCGTGGAACTGAATCCGGCCGTCATCGTCGCCGGCCGAAGCATGTTTGGCCTGCGCGAGGACGATGCGCGGCTGACGGTGCTGGAGCAGGATGCCTGGGACTACGTGATGGATGGGGCGCACACGGCATCGGTCGATGCACTGCAGGTCGATCTGTACGATGCCACGGCCCGTGGGCCGGTGCTCGACACCACGGCGTTCTACCGTGCGTGCCGCCGCGTGCTGAAGGAGCCCGGCGTGATGACGATCAACCTGTTCGGCGACCACGAGAGCTTCCCGAAGAACATCGTCCGTATCTGCGACGCGTTCGACAATCGCGTGCTGGTCTTCCCTGAAGTCCACGATGGCAACATCATCGCGCTGGCGTTCAACGGGCCGGCGATCGATGTGTCCTGGGAAACGCTGGAGGCGAGGGCGGAAGTGGTGGAGTCCACCACGAAGCTGCCCGCGAAGGATTGGGTGAAGAAGCTGCGTGCGGCGAATGCGCGGCAGGAAGCGCGGCTGGTGATCTGAGTTGTTGGTGGTTTTTCTCCCCTCTCCCGCACGGCGGGAAAGGGGCCGGGAGAGAGGGCATCGAGGTTCAAATTGCGATGTCGCATCTTGGGCCGCGTGACCCTCTCCCCCAACCCCTCTCCCATAAATGGGAGAGGGGAGAAAGCCGACAGCCGCTTCATCACTCCTTGTAGAAGAACTGCGCCAGCGACCACTCGTCGGTCCGGGCCTCATAGCGCAGCCCCTTGCGCATCGCCCACATCGCCAGCTGGCTGTGCGAGGGAATGATCGCGTGGTCTGCCAGCGCGAATCTGGCGGCGGCGCGTGCGTTCTCTTCGCGGGCCTTGTCGCTGGATATGGTTGTCAGTGATTTCTCGATCAACTGGTCGAGCTGCGGATTGCTGTACTTGCCCCAGTTCCACGTGCCATAGCCGGTCTTCGGGTTCGGCGTGCCGGTGATTGAACGAAGTGCCACATCGGCCGCGGCTGAACCCCAGCCGAGCATCTCGAACGCGAAATCCCCCTGCCGTGCGCGCGTGAAGTAAGTGGCCACGGGCAGCGTTTCCACTTTGGTCTGGATGCCGATACGCGTGAGCATGCCGGCGGTGGCCTGCGCCACCTGGGCGTCATTCAGATAGCGGTTGTTGGTGGCGTGCAGCGTCAGGCCGAAGCCGTCCGGGTAACCGGCCGCTGCGAGCAGCTTCTTCGCGCCTTCGGGATCGTAGGCCTCGGGCTTGGTGCCCGGATGGCCGAAGATCTGCGGCGAAACGATCGACGAGGCCGGCACCGCCAGGCCTTCCATGATGCGGCTGACGATCGCCTCGCGGTTGATGGCCTTGCTGATCGCGGCCCGCACGCGCGCATCCTTGAACGGATTCTTGCCGAGCGGTTTGCCGGCCTTGTCCGTGACAAACGGCGGGTTGTCGCGCCACTGGTCCATCTGCCAGAAGATCGTGCGCCATGAGACCGTCTGCTCGATCTTGAACTTCGGGTCCTTTTTGAATCTCGCCACATCGGTGGATGGCACGGCTTCGATCACGTCGACATCGCCGGCCAGCAGCGCGGCCGAGCGGGCGCCGTTGTCGGTAATGATGCGGAAGATCGCGCGGTCCCATTCGGGCTTCGGACCCCAGTAGTCGGGATTCTTCGCCATCACGATTTCCTGGCCGCGCGCAAAGCGCACGAACTTGAACGGACCCGTGCCAATCATGGCCTTGCCGGAATCAAAGTCCGCCTGGTTCAGGTTCGTGGCGATCTTTTTCGGCATGATCGGCACGCTGTTCAGATCGTTGGCCAGGTTCGCGTAGTTGGGTACGCTCATCGTCAGCCGCACGGTCAGCGGGTCTGGCGTGTCGATGCGCGCGATCGGCTTGGTGTAGCTCGTGAATGATCCCGGTGCATTGGTCAGCTTCTCAGGGCGCTCCAGCGATGCCTTGACGTCCTCGCTCGTGAACGGCGAGCCGTCGTGCCACTTCACGTTCGGGCGCAGCTTGATCTCCCACGTGATCGCGTTGACCGGTTTCCACGAAAGCGCGAGGCCGGGGATATAGCGCGCGTTCTTGTCCAGGAACACGAGCGACTCGAAGATGTGAAGGGCGATGGCATTGTTCGGACCCGAATTGTTCCAGTGCGGGTCCATCGACGTGACATCGGCGGCCAGGCCAATGCGCAGATCTTCGGCCTGGGCCGCCTGGGCGGGCAGCAGCGTCAGCGCGGCGGCGCTCAAGGCGATCGACAGGGATGCTTGCAGCAGCGTGCGGCGGATCATCGGTGGGCTCCTCGAACGGTGGTGGGCGATATTGTGCCGGTAAATATACATCGTTGCCGACCCGGTACAATCGCGCCCATGTTTGCCAATTCACGCACGATTTCGTCGGCGCAGTCCGATATCCATGAGCATCTGGCCGGGCTGGTCGAACGTCATCTGGCCGAGCCGTTCCGCAAGCCGATTGGCGCACCAAGCCAACGCGCGTTCGATGCGGCGATCGAGGCGTGGCAGGCTGCCGGACAACCCCCCCTGATTATCGATGCGGGATGTGGTGTCGGGGAGAGCACGCTGCGCCTGGCGACGGCGTTTCCGGACCACTATGTGATCGGCGTCGACCAGTCAGAGAAGCGTCTGACGGCTGGCAAGGACTGGTGGGACGCGCCGATGCCCGCGAACTTCCATTGGGCCCGTGCCGACCTGGTCGACTTCTGGCGGCTGCTGCAGGGCGCGAGCGTGCCGGTTGCGCGGCACTATGTGCTGTATCCGAATCCCTGGCCCAAGATCGGCCATCTGGCGCGGCGCTGGCACGGACACGCCGTGTTTCCGGCGCTGGCGGCGTGCGGCGACTATCTGGAATGCCGCAGCAACTGGAAGATCTACATCGACGAGTTCGCCGCAGCGTTGGCGATGGTGGGTCGCCCGGTGCGAACGGAGCAGTGGCAGCCTGAAGTGCCGATGACACCGTTTGAACGCAAGTACGCGGCGTCCGGGCATGGCTTGTGGCGCTGCGTCTCAGACTCCCCTCTCCCGTGCGCGGGAGAGGGGCTGGGGGAGAGGGCTTAGCTGTTCAAGGCACGACGAGTCGCAATTTGAACCTCAGTTCCCTCTCCCCCGACCCCTCTCCCGCCTTGCGGGAGAGGGGGGGCACCCAGCCTGGGGAGGGAGATGCTTAGTGAAACAGCGGCTGCTGCGTCGGGGCGTCTTCGGGCAGTTCGGCGTGCACGATTTCGCCCGAGCGGTCTGCATAAAGCGGCGTGCCGCAATCCTCGCAGTATTCGGGATCGAACAGCGCGGCGTGCCGGAAGATGTCTTCGACGCCGGCGTTGCGCAGTTCCTCGCAGATCTGCTCCACCGGGTTGCCTTTCTCCTCGGCGTCCACCTCGCCGGCTTCGCGGCCATAGACAGGCCAGACGATGCCGTAGATCACTTCCTTCTCGCCACGCATGGTGAAACCAACGCGATATTCCTCCACGACTTCCTCGCCGAAGCCCGCCACCACGGCGGCCAGCTGGCCGGCCGGTACGTCAAGCGTGCCGCAGAGGTAGTTCACGGCCGCACGCACGGTCAGCGGGCGGATGCTCTTGTCGGACTCGCGGCACGACAGGAAGAATGCGTCGGGCAGCAGCAGCTCGAATTCGCAGCCCGGCAACAGGACAGCGACGGTCGGCTGCACCTGGTGGCGCCATTGCTCCAGGCAGACGGAGCGCTCGGCATGGTGTTCCTTGGCATCTTCCTGCCAGCGGAACAGGGCGCCTTCGTGCGGAGCGACCACCACGGCCAGCAGGTAGCGCGGATCGGCCAGGATCGGGGCGGTCTCGGGCAGGTCGCGCAAGTCCACCTTCGGCATCGTGCCGGCCAGTGCCGCCGAGGCCAGCTTTTGCGTCAGGGCGAACGTATCGCTGTGGCTGCGCGGCAGCTGGTCGATGCTGTAGAGGTACGGCGACAGCGCGACCTTGGTGTTGGTGGCCAGTACGTGCGCCTGCAGGTGCACGGCAAGCGTCTGGGCCAGCTCGGGTTTCAGCGCGCCCGACGGGATCGCGTAGCGCGTGTGCGCCAGGATTGGCGCGGCGATCAGCAGTGCATCCTGTTTGACACCGTCGATTTCGATCGTTGCCGATTCGGCCAGGGTCTCGGCCTGTTCGGCCAGCACGTCGGACGCATCGGCGTTGTGCTTGAACAGGTGTTCGAGCGCCGCGTCGAGCGCGGTCTGGCTGCCATTTTTCAGCAGCCGGTAGAGCCGCTGCGACAGCCGCCGCTCCCAATACCCGTCCTCCATGCGGCTGCCCGAGGCGTCCAGGGCAAGCGCGTCCGCCACCAGTCGTTCGGCGTCGGGAGAGAGTCGGGAGGAAGACTTGGGGCGAAAACCTGCCATAAGTAGAACACGTCCGTTTTTCGTAAAACGGTATTCTACTCGCTGCGCTACCGGGTGCAGTTCTCGCGAACCCTCAGGCAGGCCGTTGTTTGATTACTTTTGCGCGGCCGGCGCGTGCGATTCGGTGCCGTGCGACTCGCCAGCCATCGAGACTTCGCCGCCGCCCCTGGTCAGCAGGTAAAGGCATGCGCCCGCGACGACTACGAACGCGATCAGGATCTTGGCCATGTGATGTCTCCGGAGGTATAGGTTGTCTGACGGCTGCGTCAGTTTTTGTGGAGACGAGTCTGGCAGCGCACCCTTGCGCAGAACTTACGCGAGGGGGTGGGGATTACCCGCAAAAACAAGAACCGCCGCCCCGCGTTGAAGCGGGTGCGGCGGTCTTGGTCAGATGCCGGCGGGTTACGCGGCCAGCAGTTGACGCAGCACAAACGGCAGGATGCCGCCGTGGTTGTAGTAGTCGACTTCGATCGGCGTATCGATGCGCAACAGCACCGGCACGCGTTTCGTGTCGCCATTGGCGCGGTGGATGACCAGCGTCACGTCCTGCTGCGGCTTCAGTTCACCTTCGATGCCTTCCACGTCGAACGTTTCGTCGCCGACGATGCCGAGCGACTGCACGCTGTCGTTGCCCTTGAACTGCAGCGGCAGCACGCCCATGCCCACCAGGTTCGAGCGGTGGATGCGCTCGAAGCTGCGGGCGATCACGGCCTTGACGCCCAGCAGCTGGGTACCCTTGGCAGCCCAGTCGCGCGACGAGCCCGTGCCGTACTCCTCGCCACCGAACACCACGGTAGGCGTGCCTTCGGCGATGTACTTCATCGCAGCGTCGTAGATCGACAGTTCTTCGCCAGTGGGCTGGTGCAGCGTGATGCCGCCTTCCACGCGCGAGCCGTCGGCCTTGGCCGGAATCATCAGGTTCTTGATGCGCACATTGGCGAACGTGCCGCGCATCATCACCTCATGGTTGCCGCGGCGCGAACCGTAGCTGTTGAAGTCGGCCTTGAGCACGCCGTGCGACAGCAGGTACTTGCCGGCAGGGGAGGTGTCCTTGATCGAGCCGGCCGGCGAGATGTGATCGGTGGTCACGGAATCGCCAAACACGCCCAGCGCGCGGGCGCCGCGGACGGTCACGGCCTCGCCGCTCGGCTCCAGCGAGAAGTCCTGGAAGAACGGCGGCTCGGCGATGTAGGTCGACGTCGGCCAGTCATAGACCTGACCCTTCGTGCCCTTGATGTTGGCCCACAGCTTGCTCGGCTTCTTGACCTGCTCGTAGTTGCCCTTGAACGTCTTGGCATCCATCGCGTACTTCAGCAGGGCATGGATTTCCTCGGAGGTCGGCCAGATATCGCCCAGCCAGATGTCCTTGCCATTCTTTCCTTTGCCCACCGGCTCGGTCATCAGGTCGCGCCTGACATTGCCGGCGATGGCATAGGCCACCACCAGCGGCGGCGATGCCAGGAAGTTGGCGCGGATATTCGGGTGGATACGCGCTTCGAAGTTGCGGTTGCCCGACAGCACGGCGGCGGCCACGATGTCGTTCTGCACGATCGTGTCGTTGAGCGCCTGCGTCAGGTCGCCAGCGTTGCCGATGCAGGTGGTGCAGCCGTAGGCCGTGACGCCGAAGCCGAGCTTTTCCAGGTACGGCAACAGGCCGGCGGCCTTCAGGTACTCGGTCACCACGCGGCTTCCCGGGGCCAGCGACGTCTTGATGTGCGGGGCCACGGTCATGCCGGCTTCCACGGCCTTCTTGGCCAGCAGGCCGGCGGCCAGCAGCACGCTCGGATTCGAGGTGTTCGTGCACGACGTGATGGCGGCGATCAGCACGTCGCCGTTGTGGACCTTCACGCCATCGGCGTTGGTGTATTCGCGGTCAAGGTCGGCAGCATCCTTGTTGAAGCCGTTCTCGGCCACCGGCTTGCTGAACAGCGACGCGAACGTGCTCTTGACGTCGCCGATCTCGATGCGGTCCTGCGGGCGCTTCGGGCCTGCCAGCGACGGGGCCACGGTGCTCAGGTCCAGCGTCAGCGTCTTGGTGTAGTCGATCTCGCCGGCACGCGGCACGCCGAACATGCCCTGGGCGCGGTAGTAGCCTTCGAACGCGGCGATTTCCGCGTCGGTCCGCGCGGTGCCACGGAAGTAGTCGATGGTCTTTTCGTCCACCGGGAAGAAGCCCATCGTGGCGCCGTACTCGGGGGCCATGTTGCCGATGGTGGCACGGTCGGGCGTGCTCAGGCTGGCGGTACCCTCGCCGAAGAACTCGACGAACTTGCCGACAACCTTCTCGCGGCGCAGCATTTCGGTGATGGTCAGCACCAGGTCGGTGGCGGTCACGCCTTCGCGCAGCCGCCCCTTCAGTTCCACGCCCACCACGTCCGGCGTCAGGAAATAGACCGGCTGGCCCAGCATGCCCGCTTCGGCCTCGATGCCGCCCACACCCCAGCCCACCACGCCGATGCCGTTGATCATCGTGGTATGCGAGTCGGTGCCGACCAGCGTGTCCGGGTAGTAGACGCCGTCCTTCTTGTGCACGCCGCGGGCCAGGTATTCCAGGTTGACCTGGTGCACGATGCCGAAGCCCGGCTGCACCACGCCGAACGTGTCGAACGCCTGCATGCCCCACTTCATGAACTGGTAGCGCTCGTTGTTGCGCTGGAATTCCAGTTGCATGTTCAGGTCCAGCGCCTTCTTCTCGCGGAAGTGGTCGATCTGTACCGAGTGGTCAACGACCAGATCCACCGGGACCAGCGGCTCGATCTTCTTTGGGTTCTTGCCCATCTTCTCGGCCACGTTGCGCATGGCGGCCAGGTCGGCCAGCAGCGGCACGCCCGTGAAGTCCTGCAGCACCACGCGCGCCACGACGAACGGGATTTCATCCACGCGGTCGCCGTTCGGCTTCCAGTTGGCCAGCTGCCTGACGTGTTCCTCGGTCACCTTCTTGCCGTCGCAGTTGCGCAGCACCGATTCCAGGACCACGCGGATCGATACGGGCAGGCGTTCGACCTTCACGCCCAGGGCCTTGCCCAGTTGAGGCAGGGAGTAGTACTGACCACGGCCGCCGGTGCCGATCTTGAATTCTTTGAGGGTGTTATTGAGATTGTGGGGCATTGCCTGACTCCAATCGAGATACGACGCGGGATTCGACCAAAAGCCGCTAACAAAACGTTCTGACGTCATCGCGCGTACGGCGACGCGTCCAGCCAGAACCACTTCGCTTCGTTAGCGGCTCAATAAACCAGAATGCTCTTCTTCTTCAGACCCCGGTGCACGATTGGGTTCCGCCGCCTTGCAAGCGGCGCGGCCGGCGAACCGGACGCGCACCGTTACAACAACTTTGCCTGACCCGGGCGGGTCAGGCAAAGGTAAGACTAGGACTTTACTGCGGAATTTACTGCTTCGGTGCAGCAGGCTGGGCGTCGGCGGCCGGCTGGGCTGCCGGTTGCGACGGTGCCATCAGCAGCGGCGTGGCCACCGGGGCGCGCAGCGCGCCAGCTTGCGTCGGTGCCGCACCGCCGGCTTGCATTGCGGCCGTCTGGCATTCGTCCGCCAGGCGCTCGCCAAGGCTCCGGCTGAACAGCATGGCCTTGCTCGGGATCACAACCAGGTCCATGCCCGAGCGTGCGTCGAGGTAACGGTCGGCGCCGGTCACGGTGTTCTGGCGCTGCAGCTTGTATTCCTTGCCTTCCCAGTTCAGGCTGATCACTTCATCGCGCAGCAGGTTGCCGTCGAGGTAGATCGAATGGCCAAGTTCGCATTGCCACTTTTCGCCCTTCGGTGCGACAGGGGCGGCCGCCTCGGTGGTCTTCTTGGTGCTCTTCTTCGAAGTTGCCTTCTTGGTGGCGGCCGGCTTCTTGGCGGGTTCCTGGGCCAGGGCAGCGCCGGTGGAGGTCAGGGTCAGGGCGCCGAGGCAGGCGGCCAGCACGAAGTTTTTCATTGTGTGTTCCTTCCGGATTGCTAGGGATATTCAAAAACGGCTCGTCTCTCGTACGGTCCGGTTGGGAGCGCCGGGAGGCGCTCCGGCTACAACTTTCCGCCGCTATTCTCTACGATTTGCCTGACATGGCGAAGTCTGTCAGATATTGGTTACACAATCGCGCGCGGACGGTTTGTCATCGGCCACTTGGCGGAAATAATGAGCGCTTTCTGTCGCCTGGCGTCAGTCGAAGAATAGCTCCATTGCCGGGGCCGGTAGCGTCGTGCCGGTAGCATGGGCGCGCTGCAGCAGCGACCAGTAGTAACGATAGCTCGCGCGGTCGTGGAGCTGGCCGTCGTGACGGATCGGCGCCCAGTTGTTTTCGTGCGCGGCAAGCAGGATCTGGCTCGCGGCGCCAATTTCGCTGTCGCTGGGGCAGAAGGCCGCCACGATCGGCTCGATCTGGCCTGGATGGATACTCCATTTGCGCAAATAGCCGAATTCGGTACGCGCCCGCAGCGCGTCCTCGCCGGCGCGTTGAGGATTCTGTACATCGGTACTGACGTTGTGTGACGGCACCTTGCCGTGGCGATGGCAGGCCGCCGAGATTTCCAGCATCGCGCGGCGGATCAGCGGGTGCTGAAACTGCTCCGGCGAGCGCATGGCCTCGCCCGGAATGGCCCCATGGTGTGCCGAGACAAAATCCATCAGGCCGAAGCTCAGGCATTCCACCTGGACCAGCGAGGCGATGTCGAAAACCTGCTCGAGCGCCGCGTGTGTCTCAATAAGCACATGAACCGGAATGTGGCGTGCGATGCCTGCGGAGCGGGCCACCTGGTTGATGTGGTCGGTGACGCGGGCCACCTCGACCACATCGGTCACCTTCGGCACCACGACATAGGCCAGCCGCGCGCCGGCCGCCTCGACCAGGATGTTCACGTCCTCACGCCAGCTCGGGTGCGCCGGGTCGTGGATGCGCACACCGACGCGGTTGTGCGCGTTCTCGGTGCTGTTGATCAGTTGCGCGCACAGTGCGGCGTGCTCGCGCTCGAGCCCGACCGCGGCTCCGTCTTCGCAGTCGAACGTGATGTCGAACACGGGCCCAAGCGCTTGCTGCAGGGCAAGCGACTTGCGCATGAGCTTTTCGCTGCCAGCATAGTGGTCACACACCGGCAGTTGCACCGGAATGGCTTCGCCCTGGAACAAGACCTCGGATGGATGCACGTTGAATCGGATAAAAAAGGTTAGGGACGGTTGCGATACACGCGCCCAAAGAAAAACCGGGGTCCGCGCCGATTTTCGAGAATCGATGCGGAACCCCGGTCTTTCATGAGCGGGTTGGCTCTAAAGATCAGCCCAGCAGGTGTTGCACGCCGGCACGCTCTTCTTCCAGTTCCTTGAGCGTGATGTTGATCTTTTCCTGGCTGTACGCGTCAATTTCCAGGCCCTTGACGATTTCGTACTTGCCGTTGGCCGTGGTGACCGGGTAGCCGAACATTACATCGTTCGGAATGCCGTATTCACCGTTCGACGGGATGCCCATCGTGACGACCTTGCCGTTCGAGCCCAGTACCCAGTCGTGCACGTGGTCGATGGCGGCGTTGGCAGCCGAAGCAGCCGACGACAGGCCACGTGCCTCGATGATGGCGGCGCCGCGCTTGCCAACGGTCGGCAGGAACACGTCGTTGTTCCACACCGGGTCGTTGATCATGTCCTTGACGCTCTTGCCGTCGACGGTGGCGTAGCGGTAGTCGGCGTACATCGTCGGGCTGTGGTTGCCCCACACGAACATCTTCTCGATCGACGAAACCGGCTTGCCGGTCTTGGCGGCGATCTGCGACAGGGCACGGTTGTGGTCCAGGCGCAGCATGGCGGTGAAGTTCTCGCGCTTCAGGTTCGGCGCCGACTTCATGGCGATGTAGGCGTTGGTGTTGGCCGGATTGCCCACCACCAGCACCTTGACGTCGCGGCTGGCCACTTCGTCCAGCGCCTTGCCCTGCACCGTGAAGATCTGGGCGTTGGCTTCGAGCAGGTCCTTGCGTTCCATGCCCTTGCTACGCGGACGGGCGCCAACCAGCAGGGCCACGTCGGCGTCCTTGAAGGCGACCTTGGGGTCGTCGGTGATCACCACGCCGGCCAGCAGCGGGAACGCGCAGTCTTCCAGTTCCATCACCACGCCCTTGACGGCGGCCTGGGCTTGCGGGAGATCGAGCAGTTGGAGGATGACCGGCTGGTCTTTGCCGAGCATGTCGCCGTTGGCGATGCGGAACAGCAGGGAGTAGCCGATCTGGCCAGCGGCGCCGGTCACTGCGACGCGCATTGGGGCTTTAGCCATGAGTAATTCTCCAAACGAAAAGAAGGGTAACCGATCGGTGGCGCTCGGGTCTCCAGGGTATGGAGCGGCCCGGCGCGTCACCGGGTGCTGGTCGCGTGTCGCCACGAAGGCAGGCTGGCGTGCGCCGCGGAACCCGCTGGCGCTGCGCGCGGCCGGGCGACTAGGAGTGCGCTTCCGGCCGAGGGGGCAGGCGTCGTGGGCGACAAGGCGTAAGTCTACTACTGCTGTGTGGTGCGTCGCATCCCGGAAAAGGGGTTTCGGGAGCGACGGCGCGGACCTGCGCGAGTGTAGGGTGAGCCCTCATTGATGTCAATTCATATGTCTTATATAAGACATAAGACATTTCATAGCGTGCTGGACGCGATTCTCGCTTTTGTGGTTGAATCCGGGCTATGTCATCCCTGCCTACGTCCCTGTCCGCTGCTGCCGCCACTGGTGCGCCGGAATCGGGCGCCTCCCAGAGCGGCGCCGGGGCGCAGCCGTCCGCGAATTCGCCGGGCGCGTCAGTCGCGCCTGCCAGTGCCACGCCGTCCCCCACCTTCAGCCCGCTCTACCAGCAGATCAAGGCTTTGATCATGCAAAGCCTGCAGACAGGCGAATGGAAGCCGGGCGAGATGATCCCGAGCGAGATGGATCTGGCTGCCCGCTACAAGGTCAGCCAGGGTACCGTGCGCAAGGCCATCGACGAACTCGCCGCCGACAACCTGGTGGCGCGCCGGCAGGGCAAGGGCACGTTCGTGACTACCCATTACGAGGATGTGGTCAAGTTCCGCTTCCTCCGCCTGGTACCCGACGAGGGTGAACCTCATTATGGCGCGAGCCGCGTGCTGGAGTGCAAGCGGCTGCGCGCGCCGGCCGAGATTGCCCGTCTGCTCGATATCCGCACTGGCGACAGCGTCGTGCAGATCCGGCGCGTGCTGACTTTCTCGAACGAGGCGACGGTGCTGGACGAGATCTGGCTGCTTGGCGCCAACTTCAAGGGGTTGACGGCCGAGAAGCTGAACGAGTGGAAGGGCCCGATGTACGCGCTCTTCGAGGCCGAATTCGGTACGCGGATGATCCGCGCCTCGGAGAAGATTCGCGCCGTTGCCGCCGACGATACGGCTTCCGAGTTGCTGTCGGTAGCGCCCGGCTCTCCGCTGCTTTCGGTGGAGCGCGTGTCGTTTACCTATGGTGACCGACCGGTGGAAGTCCGCCGTGGCCTGTACGTCACGACGCGACACTATTATCAGAACGACCTGAGCTGAAGTGTCATGACCATGGAAAGTCTGTCCAGTACGCTGACTATTGTCATGCGTATATGGGGCGCGCGCCGACCATTGTCGTTCGTGAATGGAATCGTCGGATGTATCGAGTCCGCAATGGTGCGCGCATTGTCGCGTGCGATTGTCGGGCGCGCCGCATTGGTGTGCGATAGGCGAAAATTATTGGTGCGCCGCGCAACAAAGGCGCTAAAATCACGTGGATTTGCTCCCCTGCATCCATTTGCATCCAGTGGACCCACCCGCTGGCTGCAATCCGACGCATTCACGGTAACCGCTGTGCGGCGCCAATGCAATCGGGGGTAATGGCAGTGTCGTTCTTTTGCAGTTTTCTTTTCACCGCAAATGGGGTCTCGCATGGCTGAAGCCGTCAAACAAGCCAGGCCGGAGTTCCGGAACATCGGTATCGCACAAATCTCGCGCTACCGTTTGCCCTGGGCCGGCAAGGTATCCATCCTGCATCGCGTAAGCGGTGCCATGATGTTCCTCCTCCTTCCTTTCGTTCTGTACCTGTTTGAGCAGAGCGTTACCTCCGAACTTAGCTTCGCCAAATTCTCGGCCCTGCTGTCCAACGGCTTCGTCAAGCTGGTGATCCTGGCCCTGATCTGGGGTTATCTGCATCACTTCTGCGCTGGCATCCGCTTCCTGCTGCTAGATGTGCACGTCGGCGTGTCCAAGCCTGCTTCGGCCAAGTCGGCCGTCACGGTGCTGGTGGTCAGCCTGCTGCTCACCCTGATCTTCGGTCTGAAGCTGTTCGGCCTGTTCTGAGGAGAATCAAGGTGGCAAACAATAATATCGGTCCCAAGCGCCTCGTCGTTGGTGCGCACTACGGTCTGAAAGACTGGCTCGCGCAACGCGTCACCGCAGTCATCATGGTGGTGTTCACCGTGGTGCTCGCCGCAGTGTATCTCGGCTTCGGCAATCCTTCTTATGAAGGCTGGTCGGGTCTCTTCGCCAATCAGTGGATGAAGATCCTGACGTTCCTCACCATCCTGTCGCTGCTGTTCCATGCCTGGATTGGCATACGCGATATCTGGATGGACTACGTGAAGCCGATGGCCGTGCGCCTCGTGCTGCAAGTTCTTACGATTCTGTGGCTCGTCGGTTGTGCGGGCTACGCTGCTCAGATTCTCTGGAGGGTGTAATAAATGGTCGCAGTCAAGACTGGATTGCCGCGTCGCAAATTTGACGTGGTCATCGTCGGGGCGGGCGGCGCCGGGATGCGCGCATCCCTCCAGCTCGCAGAAGCCGGCCTGAACGTCGCCGTGCTGTCGAAGGTTTTCCCGACGCGCTCGCACACCGTTGCAGCGCAGGGCGGTATCGGTGCTTCGCTCGGCAACATGAGCGAAGACAACTGGCACTATCACTTCTACGACACCATCAAGGGCTCGGACTGGCTGGGCGATCAGGACGCCATCGAGTTCATGTGCCGTGAAGCACCGAAGGTCGTGTACGAACTCGAACACTTCGGCATGCCGTTCGACCGTAACGCCGATGGCACGATTTACCAGCGTCCGTTTGGCGGCCACACCGCCAACTACGGCGAAAAGCCGGTACAACGCGCTTGCGCGGCCGCCGACCGTACCGGTCACGCGCTGCTGCACACGCTGTATCAGCGTAACGTTCGCGCCAAGACGCACTTCTTCGTCGAATGGATGGCACTGGACCTGATTCGCGACGAAGAAGGCGACGTGCTGGGCGTGACCGCGCTGGAAATGGAAACCGGCGAAGTCTACATCCTCGAAGCCAAGACCACGCTGTTCGCGACCGGCGGCGCCGGCCGTATCTACGCGGCTTCCACCAACGCCTTCATCAACACCGGTGATGGCCTGGGCATGGCGGCACGTGCCGGCATTCCGCTGGAAGACATGGAATTCTGGCAATTCCACCCGACCGGCGTGGCCGGCGCGGGCGTGCTGATCACGGAAGGCGTGCGCGGCGAGGGCGGCATCCTGCGTAACAAGGATGGCGAGCGCTTCATGGAGCGCTATGCCCCGACGCTGAAGGATCTGGCGCCGCGTGACTTCGTGTCGCGCTCGATGGACCAGGAAATCAAGGAAGGCCGCGGCTGCGGTCCGAACGGCGACTACGTGCTGCTCGACCTGACGCACGTCGGCGCCGAGACGATCATGAAGCGCCTGCCGTCGATCCGCGAAATCGGCATGAAGTTCGCCAACGTCGACGCGATCAAGGAACCGATCCCCGTCGTGCCGACCATCCACTACCAGATGGGCGGCATTCCGACGAACTTCCACGGTCAGGTCGTGGTGCCGAAGAACGGCAACCCGAACGAAGTGGTCAACGGCTTCTACGCAATCGGCGAATGCTCGTGCGTGTCGGTGCACGGCGCCAACCGCCTGGGCACGAACTCGCTGCTGGATCTGGTTGTGTTCGGCCGCGCCGCCGGCAACCACATCGTCGCCAACGCGAACAAGCAGAAGGAGCACAAGCCGCTGCCGGCCGATGCCGCTGATCGCGCAATGGCTCGCCTGGCCAAGCTGCAGGGTACGACCTCGGGCGAATACACCCAGGACGTGGCCAACGACATCCGCCGCAACATGCAGTCGCACGCCGGCGTGTTCCGTACGCAGAAGCTGATGGACGAAGGTGTCGAGCGCATCCTGGAAGTGGCAGAGCGCGCCAACAACATCCACCTGAAGGACAAGTCGAAGGTCTTCAACACCGCGCTGGTGGAAGCCCTGGAAGTGTCGAACCTGGTGGAAGTGGCCAAGGCCACGATGATCTCGGCCGCTGCCCGCAAGGAATCGCGTGGCGCCCACGCCCACAGCGACTTCCCGAACCGCGACGACGACAACTGGCTCAAGCACTCGCTGTTCTACAGCGAAGGCAACCGCCTCGACTACAAGCCGGTGAAGATGCAACCGCTGACGGTGGAATCGGTTCCGCCGAAGGCCCGTACGTTCTAAGCCCGCGTCGTAGAGAAAACAGGACCCACAGAAATGAAGCGTATTTTCGAAGTCTACCGCTACGATCCGGACAAGGACGCCGCACCTCGCATGCAGACCTACGAGGTGGAGCTCGACGGTCATGAGCGCATGCTGCTGGACGCACTGGTCAAGCTGAAGAAGCTGGACGAAACCATCTCGTTCCGTCGTTCGTGCCGTGAAGGCGTGTGCGGCTCGGACGCGATGAACATCAACGGCAAGAACGGCCTGGCCTGCCTGACGAACATGCGCGAGCTGCCGGACCGCATCGTGCTGCGTCCGCTGCCCGGCCTGCCGGTGGTGCGCGACCTGATCGTCGACATGACGAACTTCTTCAAGCAGTACCACTCGATCAAGCCGTTCCTGATCAACGACGAGCCGCCGCCCGAGAAGGAGCGTCTGCAGTCGCCGCAGGAACGCGATGAGCTGGACGGCCTGTACGAGTGCATCTTGTGCGCAAGCTGCTCGACGTCGTGCCCGTCGTTCTGGTGGAACCCGGACAAGTTCGTCGGCCCGGCCGGTCTGCTGCAAGCCTACCGCTTCATCGCGGACAGCCGCGACCAGGCCACTGGCGAGCGTCTGGACAACCTGAACGACCCGTACCGTCTGTTCCGTTGCCATAGCATCATGAACTGCGTCGATGTGTGCCCGAAGGGCCTCAACCCGACGAAGGCGATTGGCAAGATCAAGGAATTGATGGTTCGCCGCGCTGTTTAATCGGCCGGTATAAACTGCCTTGTGCGCACCGAGCGGAATCTGTGCAAACAGGCAGTGTGTAGTTGATGTAAGCGGCGCGTCAGCCCGATACGGTATCAATCGGGTGGCGCGCCGATCGCAAGAAGGCTGACCATGAGTCTTTCCACCACTTTCTCCCATCAGGCCGATCCGCACAAACGCGCCCGACTTCGCTGGCGCGCCCGCCGCGGCCTCCTGGAGAACGACATCATCGTCGAACGTTTTTTCAACCGTTACGAGGAGAGCCTGTCCGACGAGGACGTGGCATCGCTGGGCGAGCTGTTCGAGCTCAGCGACAACGAGTTGATGGACCTGCTGCTTGCCCGCAAGGAGCTAGACGGTGAGCTCGACACGCCCCCGATGCAGCGGGTTCTTGGCCTGCTGCGCTCGGTCTGAGTTTGGTCAACACTATTATTCACAGTATTTGAAGGAACCGACATGACGCCGTCCGATGTGAAAGCCACGCTATCGTTTTCCGATGGTTCCCCCAGCGTTGAGCTGCCGATCTACAAGGGCACCGTAGGCCCGGACGTGATCGACATTCGCAAGCTGTACGGACAAACCGGCAAGTTCACCTATGACCCGGGGTTCATGTCGACTGCTTCGTGCAACTCCAAGATCACCTACATTGACGGTGACAAGGGCGAACTGCTGTATCGCGGCTACCCGATCGAGCAGCTCGCACAGAAGTGCGATCACCTCGAAACCTGCTACCTGCTGCTGAAGGGCGAACTGCCCAACGCCAAGCAGAAGGAAGAGTTCGTGGGCGCGGTGATGAACCACACGATGGTTCACGAGCAGCTCCAGTTCTTCCTGCGTGGTTTCCGTCGTGACGCACACCCGATGGCCGTGCTGACGGGCCTGGTGGGCGCGATGAGCGCGTTCTACCACGACGCGATGGACATCGATGATCCGCACCAGCGCGAGATCTCCGCCATCCGTCTGATCGCCAAGATGCCGACCCTGGTTGCTATGGCGTACAAGTACACCCTGGGCCAGCCGTACATCTACCCGCAGAATGACCTGTCCTACTCGGGCAACTTCATGCGCATGATGTTCGCCACCCCGTGCGCTCCGTACACCGTGAACCCGGTGCTCGAGCGCGCACTGGACCGTATCTTCATCCTGCACGCCGACCACGAGCAGAACGCCTCGACCTCGACCGTGCGTCTGGCCGGTTCGTCGGGCACGAACCCGTTCGCAGCCATCGCCGCTGGCGTGGCCTGCCTGTGGGGTCCGGCCCACGGCGGCGCGAACGAAGCCGCGCTGAAGATGCTGGAAGAGATCGGCAGCGTCGACAACATCGGTGAGTTCATCAAGCAGGTCAAGGACAAGAACTCGGGCGTGCGCCTGATGGGCTTTGGCCACCGCGTGTACAAGAACTACGATCCGCGCGCCAAGCTGATGCGCGAAACGTGCTACGAGGTGCTGAACGAACTGGGCCTGCACAACGACCCGCTGTTCAAGCTGGCCATGGAGCTCGAGAAGATCGCGCTGGAAGACGAGTACTTCGTGAGCCGCAAGCTGTACCCGAACGTCGACTTCTACTCGGGTATCGTGCAGCGCGCGCTGGGCATCCCGACCTCGCTGTTCACCTGCATCTTCGCCCTGGCACGTACGCCGGGCTGGATCTCGCAGTGGGAAGAGATGATCACCGATCCGGAGTACAAGATCGGCCGTCCGCGCCAGCTGTTCAACGGCGCTGCCTCCCGCGACGTGCCGGACCTGGCCAAGCGCTAAGCCAGGCACGGTCTGCCGGGGCGGTGAATGCCGCCCCGTCACAACATCGCAGAAAAGCAAAACGCCCCGGCACCGCCGGGGCGTTTTGCTTTTCAACGGCCCCCGACGGTTGCAACGGGTTGTGCAATGCGGGGAGCACATCACATGTCTGACTATGCACAGATGTTGTGAAATCCGACTTTCACGACGCTTCCTGCCGTATGAGGGTTGCAACCGACTGCATTAGTTGTCGTAAATTGCGCAATTCGGGAGAACCTCACTCCATTCGGGTGCAACTTTGCCTCTATAATGCGACCAGCTTTGCCACCGGCAGCCGGGCCACCCTTCCGGCCAGCCGGGTTGGAAAAGCGGGGCAGGCGAAGCGCTTGCGCAATAGAGAACGCA
>JAFAJB010000081.1 GCA_019236395.1 Cupriavidus sp. | reverse complement strand
GAGAGAGCCTTGGCCTCCGAAATCACGATAGCAAGCGTCGTCATTCCAGAAAAGCGTGCGCGCGGAACACACTTTTCGAGCGCGTAAAACAATAGCCCCGCGCAGGAGCTGGGCGGGGCTATTGTTCAGTCGGTGTCGATAGGATTTTCAGGTGCCGGATTGTTCCTCGATCCAGAGCGACAGCCGGACCTTGTAGGCCTGTTGGATATGCCGTCTGGCGATTTGCTCGGCTTGGTCGGGGTCTCGCGCTTCGAGCGCCTGGACCAGGGCCATGTGTTCTTCGTACGAACCTTGCGCGCGGCCGGGCACGGCAAGCGTCGAGCGTCCCAGCAGCGCCATCGATTCGTGCAGCGAGCGCAGCGTCTTGAGCAGATAGCGATTGTGCGCGCAGCGGTGCAGCGTTTCATGGAACAGCCGGTTGTTCATCGCGAGCTTGTCCGGGTCCTTTGCAAACGACAGGTCGCGTTCGACGATATCGCGCAGCAGCGAGATTTCGACGTCGGTTGCGTGGCGCGCGGCCAGCGCGGCAGCGGTGGATTCGAGCACCTCCCGCATGACGTAGAGCTCGCTGACCATGCTGGCGTCGAGTCGCGTCACAATCATCCCGCGATTTGGCTCGTTGACGACCAGCCCTTCCGATTCGAGCCGCGATAGCGCTTCACGCACCGGTGTGCGCGAGAGCCCAAGCGATTCCGCGAGTTCGACTTCGCGCAGGCGTGTGCCTGGCGGCAACTGGCCGGCCTGAATGGCGGCGCGCAATTGTTGATACGCGCGTTCGGAACGTGGCAGCGAGGCGCTTTGATCACCGTCGGTACCGGCGGCGAGGTCCGTAGGGAACATGGAATCGTGAAGTGGATTGGACGGAACGGGTCCAGGAAATGGGCAATTTTACCTCGCGAGCCAGTGTCGATGCGGTTTGCGAGGCTGTTAGAACAGAAAATATGTCATTTGTATTACCCGGCGGAAACGTGCAGCGCCCCGCGAGGGCTCACCTCCGAAGCAGCCAGACCAGTACCGAAAGCAGCAGCGAGACCAGGATGCAGGTGGTAATGGGGAAGTAAAAGCTGAAACCGTCGCGGACGATATGGACGTCGCCGGGTAGCCGCCCGAACGGAAGCCGCTTCAGCCACGGCCAGGCGGCCGCAGCGGCAAGAAACAGGCAGCCGAGAATCAGGAGCAGGCGTTGCATGGCAGAAACGATGGCGATGGATTGCCGGAGGGCTGCGGGACCATGATTCGACCAGTTCCGGAGCGGAGGATTCCGGGGCCACAGCCCCGTCGTCCATCCAGCGGCGCCTAATGCCCCGGCGGGGCGGCCCCGGCAGCATGGGCCCGGCGCCGCCGCCGCGCCAGCATGTTGAGCCCTTCCACGGCGCTCGAAAAGGCCATGGCCGTATAGATATAGCCCTTGGGCACGTGGGTTCCGAGGCCGTCGGCAATCAGCGTCATGCCGATCATGATCAGGAAGGCCAGCGCCAGCATGACGATGGTCGGATTCCGGTTGATGAAGTTGGCCAGTGGCGTGGCTGCCACCAGCATGACGGTCACGGCGGCGATCACGGCGATGAACATGATGGGGATGTGGTCGGTCATGCCGACTGCCGTGATGATGCTGTCGATCGAGAAAACCAGGTCCAGCACCAGAATCTGGCCGATGGCCGCGGCAAATCCAGGTGCGGCGCCCCCCGCGGACTCCGCGGCTTCCTCCTCGGTCTCCGGTGCCACGTGCTGGTGAATCTCTCGTGTGGCCTTCCATACCAGAAAGGCGCCACCGGCGATCAGGATGATGTCGCGCCAGGAAATTCCCCTGCCTAAGAGTGTGAAGACCGGCTCGGTCAGCGCCACGATGACGGCGATCGTGGCCAGCAGGCCCAGACGCATTATCAGCGCCAGGCCGATCCCGACGCGACGTGCCTTCTCGCGAATGTCCTCGTGAAGCTTGTTGGTCAGGATCGAGATGAAGATCAGGTTGTCGATGCCAAGCACAACCTCCATGGCCACCAGCGTGGCCAATGCGGCCCATGCGGCCGGGTCGCGTACCAGTACGAGCAGCGCTTCCATGCGGACTCCTTGAAGGGGTGGGCTGGGGCCGCTGGCCCGCCGGCGGACGACAGGACACATGGTAGCGCACAGCCCTAGGCTGGCGTAACCGGTACAGCGAAGATTCAGGTTGTCGAACCCTGGTTGTGAAATATAGTATGTGATATATCAAAACTAACCATCACTCAGCAATCACAACCATCGAGGAGACAACCCATGAAGATCTGTATCTATGGTGCGGGCGCGATTGGCGGCTATATGGGCGCGCAATTGGCGCTGGCCGGGGCGGACGTCAGCTTTATCGCGCGCGGCCCCCATCTGGCGGCGATGCAGGCAAACGGTGTGCGGCTGCTGATCGAAGGCGAGGAGCGCGTGGCCAAAGTACGGTGTACCAGTGACCCGCATGAGCTCGGCCCGCAGGACTATGTGTTCATCACGCTAAAGGCGCATCAGGTGCCAGGCGTGGTGGACCTGATGCAGCCGCTGCTGGGGCCGGATACGGCCATCGTCACGGGCGTCAACGGCATCCCTTACTGGTATTTCCACAAGCACGGGGGGGAGTTCGCCGGCCGCACGCTCGAGAGCGTCGATCCGGGCGCTCGGCAGTGGCAAGGCTTCGGGCCGGAGCGGGCGATTGGTTGCGTGCTGTATCCCGCCGCGGAGATCGTCGCGCCGGGCGTGATCAAACATGTCTATGGCAAGAAGTTTCCGATTGGCGAGCCAGATGGCACCCGCACCGGGCGCGTGACGCGTCTGGCCGAGATGGTGGCGCGGGCAGACCTGGATGCCCCAGTGCGGGACAACATCCGCGACGAGATCTGGCTCAAGCTGTGGGGCAATCTCTGCTTCAATCCGATCAGTGCGCTGACCCATGCCACGCTGGATCTCATCACGTCGGACCCCGCCACGCGCGCGCTATCCCGCCAGATGATGCTCGAAGCCAAGGAAATCGCAGAGCGATTTGGCGTGCACTTTCGCGTCGACGTGGAGCGCCGTATCGATGGGGCCGGCGCGGTTGGCGCGCACAAGACGTCGATGCTGCAGGATCTGGAGGCGGGCAGGGCGATGGAGATCGATCCGTTGCTGACAGTGGTGCAGGAAATGGGTCGCATGACCGGGCAACCGACGCCGATGATCGATGCGGTGCTGGGTCTGATCAAGCAGCGTGACCGTATGGCGCAGACCGTGTCGTCCAGTGCGGCGCCGATGGCGAAGGCGGCCTGAGCCATGCTGGGCCAGTCGATGCGCGGCGGTCTTCGGCAATGCGGTCATTGTGATATACCATATACGAAAGGTCGGAGTCGTCCCTTTTCAGGCCGGTTTGCTGCGCGATAATGCGCGATTGATGAGCGGAGCGCATGGCGTCATGCCAAACTTGACGCCATGCGCCTCGCGCCATTTCGATCCTCAACGGTCCTAAACATTCTCAAGGGGCGAGTGCCGCTGGTGGCCACACGGGTCTCCGGGGCACCGGCCAAATACGAGTGCACTCATGTCCGCCCAAAGCCAAACCGACGTCCAGCCTCCCACCGGCCTGACCCTGTCGCTGCAACCGATCAACGCCGGCGCGAGCCTGCGCGACCAGGCCTATGCGATGTTGCGACAGGCGATTGCCGACGCCGATATCTACCAGTCGCGCGAGGAAGTGCGCCTGGACGAGCGTGTCCTGTCCGAAGCGCTCGGCGTGAGCCGCACACCGATCCGCGAAGCCATGACATTGCTGGAGCAGGAAGGCTTCCTGCGCACGGTGCCACGCCGCGGCATCTATATCATGCGCAAGACCAAGCGCGAGATCGTCGAGATGATTCAGGTCTGGGCCGCGCTGGAAAGCATGGCAGCACGGCTGGCCACGCTGCACGCTACTGACGAGGAAATCGGCAAGCTGCGCCACATGTTCGACAGCTTCCGCGATTCCACTCCGGCCGAGCACATTGAAGAGTATTCCGACGCCAATATCGTCTTTCACCAGGCGATCGTGCAGTTGTCGAAGTCGCAGATCATCATGGACTCGATCAAGAACATCTTCCTCCATGTGCGTGCGATCCGGAAGATGACGATCTCGCAGAGCGACCGCGCCGCGCGTTCGATCGTCGATCATCTGCGCATCATCGAGGCGCTGGAAAAGCGCGACACCGAGCTGGCTGAGCGCCTGGTGCGTCAGCACTCGCTGGATCTGGCGGACTACGTCGAAAAGCACTGCGATTTTCTGGATTGAGAAGGGTCGAGTAGGGGAGAGGGCAGGGCACCTTGAATTGCGGCTCGTCGTATTAGAGCCGTTTTGCCCTCTCCCCCGGCCCCTCTCCCGCGTTGCGGGAGAGGGGAGAAGTACCCACCTACGGCATTGCCGCGGCCATCGTCTTACCCAGTTCCGCCGGTGATGCCGCCACGTGAATCCCTGCCTCCCGCATTGCCTCGATCTTCGCTTCGGCAGTGCCCGAACCTCCCGAGATGATCGCGCCCGCGTGGCCCATGCGGCGGCCCGGGGGGGCCGTGGTGCCGGCGATGAATCCGACCACGGGTTTGCGCGTACGTGCATCACGCAGGAATTGCGCGGCTTCCTCTTCGGCGGACCCGCCGATCTCTCCGATCATGATGATGCCTTCGGTCTGCTCATCGGCCAGGAACATCTCGAGGCAGTCGATAAAGTCGGTGCCGTTGACGGGATCGCCACCAATACCGATACAGGTCGATTGCCCCAGCCCTGCAGCCGTGGTTTGCGCCACGGCTTCGTAGGTCAGGGTGCCCGAGCGCGACACTACGCCAATCCTGCCGGGCATATGGATGTGTCCCGGCATGATGCCGATCTTGCATTGGCCAGGGGTGATCACGCCGGGGCAGTTGGGGCCCACCAGGCGGCTGGACGATCCACTCAGCGCGCGTTTGACGCGCACCATGTCCATGACCGGAATGCCCTCGGTAATGCAGACAATGAGCCCGATG
>JAFAJB010000069.1 GCA_019236395.1 Cupriavidus sp. | reverse complement strand
GTGGTGTACTGTCGTTGCGCCAATGACTTGAAACAAGAAGCCGAGTCCCCGAGCCAGCAATGTGGTTTCCTCTAGAAGCTCCCGGCCTGCGGCGTCAGCAAACGTCTCGTTCTTACTCGGACGGCCACCTGGCAGCGCCCACTTGCTGCCGTCCTTGGAAACCAATAGCACGCGGTCGCCGCGTGCACAAACCACGGTGGCCCTTACCTTTGTCTTCATCGCTCGAGTGTGGGGAAATCAGAACCAGGAGGGCATCATACCTGCGAAGGCAACAGTTACAGCGGACGAACGCTCCGAATGCACAGCGGCCAGAAAGGCCTCAATGGTCAATGTCGCAAATTGGCCGAACCGAGACGGACGATCTGACATCGCCTGTCAAATCAAGTCCAAACTTCTACACCTAACGCCTCGCCACGTGCGGGGCGCTTTCTTTGGTGTCCCGTGAGTCCCCTAGGCGCGGGGTAGGGGGCGGCAGCCGTGACTTCCAGCACCCGTCCTGGCAAACATCGCGTCACATCCCGTGCTACCATGACCTCGCCAGTGCGGCAGTGGACCGTTGCCACAGTAGGTGCGTACCACCGCTAAACTGTTGATTTTATTACACGTTACGTCTTCAGGGCGGGGTGAAAGTCCCCACCGGCGGTATGTGGCATGCACCTTCGGTGCGATGCCGCGAGCCCGCGAGCGCCTGCATGCAGTTTGCAGGGTCAGCAGACCTGGTGAGAGGCCAGGGCCGACGGTTACAGTCCGGATGAAAGAAGATGGGCGAAATTCGCATGACCCCATGCGCGCGCAATGTCGTCCGTTGCGTGCCGCCGGGGTGTCTTTGCCATTTCGCTGATCGTTCCCCTGAAACGCCCATCCATGGAAATCCACGCACGGAGCGTTTCAATGCTGACTCTTACCCAATCCACTACCTTCCCCGATTCCACGCCGGATCTGGCGCCGGGCGATGCCGACCCGCGCGCGCTGGCCGAACGCGTCTCGCAGGCGCTCGAAGCGATGCGCGAAGGTCGTCCCGTTGTGCTGCTCGACGATGACGACCGCGAGAACGAGGCCGACCTGATTCTGGCGGCCGAACGGCTGACCGCGGCCAATATGGCGATGATGATTCGGGAGTGCAGTGGCATCGTCTGCCTCTGCCTGACCGCCGAGAGGGTGCGGCAGCTTGGCCTGAGGCCAATGGTCGAGAACAATCGCAGCCAGTACGGCACAGCCTTTACCGTGTCGATTGAAGCACGCGAGGGTGTTACGACAGGCGTCAGCGCGGCCGATCGTATTACTACGATTCGCGCCGCCATTGCCAGCGGTGCGGGCGCCGATGCCGTGGTCAGTCCGGGGCACGTGTTTCCGCTTGTGGCTGCCGAAGGTGGGGTGCTGGCGCGCCGCGGGCATACTGAAGGATCGGTCGAACTTGCGCGCATGGCTGGCCTGTCGCCGGCAGCGGTGCTCTGCGAGTTGATGAATCCGGATGGCACGATGGCCCGCCGACCCGAAGCGCTGGCCTTTGCGGAAATGTATCGGCTGCCGGTGCTGACGATTGCCGATCTGGTCGCGTGGCGCGAGCTTCACGGCTGATCTCGCGCAAATTGACCGCGCGGCATTGTGCTTTGGGGTAATTCAGTACGGCCCGGAGCCTTGCCCCGCGCGCGTGCTGTGCGAGAATGCGGGGGGTTTTCCCGTCCTTATGAGGGTTTTCGATGTTCTCCCGCATTCTTTCGCGCGCGGCCCTGATCGCCGGCGCTTGTTTCAGCCTTGCCGTTTCGACTGCCCATGCAGAATCGGATGGCGTGGTTCCGTTGACCAATCCCGCCGTGCGTCCGGCGGCCGCGAGTGCGCTGTATCAATGCCAGGGGCCGAATGGCGGTACCGTGTTCCGCGCCACGCCGCGCGAGGGCTGCACGCTGGTGGCCTCGCCCGATCCGGCCGCGCCCGACCCACAGCGCTGGCTGCCATTGATGGGCGCCAACGGCATGGTTTCCTATCTCGATCAGACCGCGATCCGCCGCCGTGGCAATGAAGTGGGCGTGGTGCTGGTTCACAACGCACCGCCCGGTGTGATCAAGACCACAAGTGGCGACACGATCCGTTCGTCGCTGAAGCGCATGGTGCTCAATTGCGCAACGTCTATGTATGCCGTGATTGAACAGACCCTCTACAGCAAGCGCTATGCGCGCGGCGACTCGCTTTATACGATTCGCGCGCCGCAGGCCGGGATGCCCCAGCCCGCTGCGGCAGGCACCGTGGCGGGCGACCTCATGGGCCGCCTGTGCCACTAAGCCGCCACTGAGCCTTCACTTGGCCGCCGCTTAGCCCAAACGGGTACTGACCGTACGGCGCGCCGGCGTCGGCATCGGTGCCTGGCCGGCGCTTATTCGGCGACGTGACGGGCTTTCCATTTGCCGTCAGCCTGCTTGCAGAACCAGCCAGTCCACGCTTCGGTGGCGCTGCCGCGCTGCAGTTCCGACTTCAGCCGACGGCACGACTGGCCCTTGTCCGTCTTGGTGGCAATGGGGCTGATGGTGCCATCGACCGCCTCGCGACGGCCTTCGGCCGGGTAGTGCCACTCCACGGACTTGTTGTCTTCGGTGTCGTTGAGCGCGCGGCGCACGGCCTGCTGCAGCGAGGCCGCTTCCTTCTTTGTCAGCGTACCCACGATGCTGCCGGACAGGTAGTTGTCGAAGTACGCCAGCGCAGGCTGGGCAGCGCCGAAGAGCAGGGCGCTACCAACGGTGGCGATAAGGGCGAGATGGGAATTGCGCCGAACGGACATGACGGTTCCTTGAGAAGTGATGTTGTTGACGTGCCGATTGTAAGCGCGCCGCCCTGGATTGAGTGTATTGCCATGGCGTCTGCGACACTTTTCATTCCTTCGGTCTGCATCGCGTTCGGCCGCCTTTCCAAACCATCGCCTATGCTTGTCTTCAGCCGCAAACGCTTGCGGGGAGCGGCTTTCAGCCCACAGGGGTGACATTTTGTTGCAAACGTTGCGTCGGCGAAACGTGACTTTTAAGGCTCGAATTGTTAAGGTTCCGCATCGCAATGCAACAAAGCCGACAAACTTGTCCCCGGGTGCCGATATCAGGCATAGGACCAGACTTCCCGGCGTCGCCCTCGTTGCGCGGCAATCTGGCCCATCTTTTGCTCCATCCACCCGTTGAAGTTTCACGACCGGGCCGCGCAATCCGGCCGCCATCACTTCCGCTAACCCTGCCACCGGCCTTCATGACCGTCATCACTTCGTCACTCCGCCCCAATCAGATTCCGAACGCCGCACCGGCGCGACGCTTGTCGGCGAGGATGGCGGGACTCGGACGATGGATCGGCGGTGGCCTGCTGGCTGTCATGGCTGTTACCGCGCATGCGTTCGATTTTGAAACCGTTGCAGCGCGCGCGCATCAGCTTGCGGCCTCGCCGTACAAGCCCGCGAAACAGGATCTGCCGCATGAACTGAAGGATCTCCCTTACGAACGCTATCGAGAGATCGAATACAAGCCGGAGCGGTTCGCGTGGCGCGGTCAGCGCCTCCCGTTCGAGATCTCGTTCTTCCACGAAGGCATGGTGTTCGATCAGCCGGTGAGGATCAACGAAGTGGTTGGCAACAGCGTGCGTGAATTCCGCTTCGACCCGACCGCTTTCAGCTATGGCTCGCACCGGATCGATCCGGCCAAGCTCAAGGGTCTCGGGTTTGCGGGCTTCAAGCTGCTGTATCCACTGAACCAGGGCAAGCGGAAGGATGAACTGGCGTCGTTCCTGGGCGCCAGCTACTTCCGCGCGCTGGGCCGCGACCAGTGGTACGGCCTGTCGGCGCGTGGCCTGGCCGTGGATACGGCGCTCAATTCGGGCGAAGAGTTTCCGCGCTTCGTCGAATACTGGATCGAGCGGCCCACGGCCAATGACAAGCAGTTGACCATCTATGCCCTGATGGATTCGCGCCGCATGAGCGGGGCATATCGCTTCGTCATCAAGCCCGGCAATGAGACCGTGATGGAAGTGAAGTCGCGTCTGTTCCTGCGTGAGAACGTGACCAAGCTGGGCCTGGCGCCGCTGACCAGCATGTACCTGTTCGGCGAGAACCAGCCTTCGCAATCGATCGACTACCGTCCCGAGGTGCATGACTCCGATGGCCTGTCGGTGCAGCTTGGCACTGGCGAATGGATCTGGCGTCCGCTGGTCAATCCGAAGCGGCTGCTGGTGACGTCGTTCGCGGCGACCAACCCGCAAGGTTATGGCCTGATGCAGCGCGATCGCAACTTCGACAATTATCAGGAAATCGGCGCGTGGTACGAGCGCCGGCCCAGCGCCTGGGTGGAGCCGAAGGGCAACTGGGGCTCGGGCCGCGTGGAACTGGTACAGATTCCGACGCCCGACGAGACCAACGACAACATCGTTGCGTTCTGGGTGCCGGACAGCCCGCCGAAGCCGAAGCAGGCATTCGACTACGAGTACCGGCTCAAGTGGCAGAAGGACGGCGAAAACCTGCCGCCGCTGTCATGGGTCACGCAGACGCGTCGCGGGCAGGGCCTCACGCGGAAGCAGGAAGACACCAGCTTCTCGCTGGTGGTGGATTTCGAAGGTCCGGCGTTCAAGAAGCTGCCTGAGGATGCGCGGCTGAACGCAGTGATTTCGGCAGACGCCAACGGCGAGCTGCTCAAGACAACAGTTCAGCGTAACGAGGCCACGGGTGGCTGGCGCATGACGATGTTCATGCGGCGCAAGGACGAGAACAAGCCGGTTGAGTTGCGCGGCTATCTTCGCAACGGCAATACAACCCTTTCCGAAACATGGAGCTACATCTTACCCCCAGGCTAAAGCAGTTACCGGCCCAGGCGGCGGCAGCATGCGAGCGCTATGTCGATCGTCTGCCGGCTTCGCCCGAATTGCGTAGCGAACTGTTGGCCGATTCTCCGTCACCCGCCGTTTCCAGCGTGCCAGCCGAGGGCATCGAGATACCCTCGGCCATGATCGAATTGCAGACGCGCCTGGCCGGGCGCGATGCCAAGGACAAGGACGCGCCGGATCAGAACCAGCGCGCCACCCCGGGCGGGGCGACCTACGCCTCGGTCGCCGGTCGCTTCACGATGGCCTACGGCAATCCACAGGTCGACGGGCAGCCTTTGCTGCAACGTCGAGACGACGGTACGGTGCGCGTCGATACCGGCCCCGAGCCGCAGCGCGAGTCGATGGTGCCGCGCCAGTGGCCGCCGCATGTGATCTCCGGCTGGATCCGCAATACCTGGCGCCGCATGAGGGGTCGCCCGCCTGTCCCGGAAACCTGGGACACGCTGCATGACGGCCCCGACGCCGAAGGCAAGTGGCACCCCGCCGGCTC
>JAFAJB010000022.1 GCA_019236395.1 Cupriavidus sp. | reverse complement strand
CACGACCAGCGCGCCCTGCACGCCTGCCGAATACTGCGAGTAGCCGGAGCCGCCGCTTGCGGATGCCGAGACGGTCGCGTACGGGCTGCGGTATTGCACATTGCCGCCGCCTGTGGTCGTGCTCGACGCGTGATTGGCACTCAAGCCGTAGCTGAACGAGTTGTCCTCCAGCGCGGTGCCGTTGAGCAGAAGCTGCTCGGACGATCCGGTCACGCTATTGTTGGTGTAGCCGAGCGACAGCAACGGCGCGTGGACGCCGCTGCCGAGTGGAACCGTGATGCCCGCGAAGATCTGCGTGCTCATTGTCCCGCTCAGGACTTCGCGCTGACGCGACGCAGACAGGTTGAGCGTGACCAGCGCGCCGAACAGGCGAACGAAATTGCTGTAGCCGAGCTGATACTGCGTGGCAGTGCCGTTGCGGTTCCAATAGGACAGCGAGGTGCCGGTGACATAGACGCTGCCCAGGCGCCCGCCAAGCGTCTGGTTCAGCGTCAACTGCATCTGGCTGCGCTGCCGCTGGACACCGGTCACTTCCCCGCCGTGCGAGACGCGGTCGCGGGCCAGGAACGTATCGCGCATTTGCCAGAATCCGCTGGAAGAATAGCGGTATGCGGCAACTGCGACGTTGGTATTCGTCGCCGGCACAAACTTGCTATAACTCACGCGCAGGCTCTGGCCGCTGGTGTTGTCGACGCCAGGAATATTCGCCTTCGCCTGGGTGACATCGACCGCCAGCGCGCCGACCGGCGTATTGAAGCCAGCGCCGATCAATCCGGCCTGGTAGCCTTCGGCCAGCACGACCCCGGCGTAGCCGGTCAGCAGATTGGTAAAACCGTGCTGCACGGTCGCCTGCACAAGCCTTTCCTTGCTCGAGATAGTTGTATCGCGGTACTGGCCCGCGGCGACCGAGAAACGCGTGATTCCAGGACGTATGAGCTGGGCCACCGACGCGTAGGGCACGGCAAAGCTGTGCTGGCTGCCATCCGCCTCGGTCACCGTGACCTGCAGGTTGCCGCCGTAACCGGTGGCATACAAATCGTTGATCTCGAAGGGGCCGGGCGCGACGGTGGTCTCGTAGAGCTTGTTGCCGTTCTGCGTCACGGTTACGCGCGCGTTGGTCTGCGCGATTCCCCGGATCAGCGGCGCATAGCCACGCATGGAATCGGGCAGCATGCGATCGTCACTGGCGATCTGCACGCCCCGCACGCCGAAGCTGTCGAACACGGCGCCATCGGTGAACGCGTCACCCAGCGTGAGCTGGCCGCGCCACGACGGGATGTCGTGTTGCAGGTAGGTGGCCAGGTTCTGGTAGTCGTAGGGGTTTCTGCCCGCCGTTTGCCACGTCATCGATGACCGCTGGCGCAGATGCCATGTGCCGAGGTTCACCCCGGCGTCGATACCGAGAAACGTGGTTGTACTGGAGAGGGTGCCGGCCGAATGAAACGTGTTGAAGTTGTAGCCGAGCGTCGCCGACGGGATGCCCGCATCCCAGAATTCTGGACCGACGTAGCCGCGGGGCGTGTGGCGCAGCAGGGCTTGCGGCACGCTGATGTCCAGTCGCAGTTCGGACAGGTCGAAGGTCCATGTCACATCGCTGGAAATCGCGCCAGGGTCCACGCATTCGCCCGTCGATGCCCGCGCCAGCGTTGCCCGGCCTTCTGGCGAAACCACGCTCTCGTCAAGATTGAACTGGGAGATGAGTGCCGGGCCGATGCAGGGGACGATCTTGCCGCCAACGTCCTGGAACTGAACGGTATTGCGGCCGAGCCAGCCGCCGTTCAGGTACTGATCAACCGTGTACTGGCCCGCCGAGACGGGATTGCCTCGCGCAAATCGAGAAACGTCGATGGCCAGCCCGTCAGGTTGCTTCAGGAACCGTTCATCGAAGATGACGCTTGCTGGCGGGGTGGCCTTGTCGGGATCCGCTGCCGACGCCGCTTGCAACCAGGACGCGAACAGGCTGATCGCCAGCCACCGGCGGCAATGTCTTGCCCTGGCGCGCTGGCGGCATGCTTGCGAGGCTCTAGTCCGCATGTTGACGTCTATGGCTTCGGATTCGCGTGGTAGACGCCTGTTACTCCAGCTCCGTAGTCATTCACGGTGGTGTATTCAACCTCTTGTGGCGATTCACCTCGGACCGAATCGGCCTGTCCGATATCGAACTCGACTGTTTCTCCGGGCGGGGCCATGCCGCCCTTGTCATTGCTGTATGTTGCCGAGCCGGCCTTGGCCACGACCCGTGAGTACGTGACGTAGTAGGGGGTCGGATTCGTTGCGGTCAGCACGTAGCTGCCGTTGTCCTTGCGCACAAACGCCCATTTGGCCTTGGCCGGCGCATGACCGGCGTCACCATGCAGGTCCACGGGGCGGAAGAAGAGCTTGACGCGCGTCCGGAACGCAACCTGAAGCGAGTTGGTGCTGTCCTGTGACGTGGATGCCAACGGTGGCACCTCCAGGACGTTCAGCCAGAACAGTGACTCGCGATCCTTGGGGAGCGGCTCTTTGGTGTAGATGATGCGCAGCGATTGTCCCTTTTTGGAATCGACCCGGAAGAGTGGAGGGGTCAGTGCAAATGGCACTTTTGCCTCCTCGGGCAGCGAGTTCGGATCGCCATCATCGATCCAGGCCTGGACCAGTGCCGGCGTGTTGCCTTCGTTGCTGAGTTTGAGCGTGACTTCGCGCTCGCTCGATGCATAGACGACCCGGGTGCCATTGAGCACCACGGCAGCAAAAGCGCAGGGTGCGGCCACGCATAACAGACCGCCTGCGAGGGTAACGCGCCAGCTTAGGTTCTGAAGCATGTTTGGATCCTTTGGTGGCCATCCTGTGGAGTACTGCTCTGGGGAAGAAACCCGGCGAGCGGCATGCCCGCCGGGGTCCGCACGCCGAAGCGCGCGGCGTTACTGATAGCTGATCGTGTACAGCGTCGAGGTGTTGACGGCGCCGGAAGTCGCCGCGCCTCCCGTTGCCACGTACTGCGCGAAGTAGTTCAGGACCGCGGAGCCGTTGTTGATGGCCACCTGTTGCGAGTTCTGCGAAGCCTGTCCGGCACCCAGTTGAATGTTCGACTGGTCGGCATTCAGCAGGCCGATCTGCACGTTCGTGGCCGGGTTGGTCGAGGCCGTGTTGATCAGGCGGCCCGTCGATGCGTCCACGGTTGCGCCCGGTTCAAAATAGACCGAGACGTTGCCCGTGTTCGGGTTGCAGCCGGAGAGACTGATGTTGAAAGGCGTGCGGCCGCTGGTGGCGCCTGCCGCGCTCAGGGCCGAGGCCCCTACCGTCGGCAGGGTGACCGTAAAGTTGCCGGTGCCGCCATTGCCCGCAATCGTGCAGGTCTGCGCTGTAATGCTGCCGGAGAAGGTAATGGTGCCGTCTGCGGCAAAGGTAGCCGGTGCGGCGGCAGTAAGGACAAGGGCCGCCGCCAGGAGCTTGATATTGAACGTTCTCATTTTGTGCCTCTAGAAGTTAGTGAATGGGTAATCGTTACAGGTAACGATGCATAAGCAAGCGAGGCACGAGAATTGGCACGCAAATAGTAGTTTCTTCAATTGCTGTCGAATTCATCCGTACATCGCCCTCCATGTCCAAAGTCTAGGTGGCGATATTTTGCGAAAGAATAGTAAAAAATCCAGAATTAACATTCAGTGATCAGTGTGACGCGGCGGTCTGCGACATCTGATCGACATCTGGCGTACAAGTCGGAGGCTGATAAATGAACGATGCCTCCAATTTCCGTGATTGTTCTTAATCGTGAAAACACGGGCACATTTGAATGGATTATGGTTTGCACGTATCACGATTGCATCACCCGAAAGAGGGAAATAATTCTTCACGATCAGTGACCATGAAGATTCTGTTTTTTGATTTTTCGGGACGATGCTTCTTCGATTTCAGTACGTGAAGATAGGCGCCAATGCGCGCCATTTTTGGCGACGCGCCGCAATGCCCGGCATCGATCCCACCGGATCAAGGCGGGCGAGTCACAACTCAGCGACGCTTCCGGGCGTTGGTGGTGCGGCTGCGATCGTAGAAGCCGGGTGGCTTGCGGGCGATCCATCGGATGAAATCGGCCATGACCGGGTGGGCGCGCAGCGTCTCCCAGTCGTGATAGGTCGTGGCCAGTTCGGACTCTGTGAATACGGAGTGGATCTTCTGGTGGCAAACGCGGTGCATCGGCACAACGTGACGTCCACCGTGGCTGCGTGGCATCGGATGGTGCAGGTCGGTGGTTACGTCATCCAGCAATGGGCGGCCACACAGCGGACAGACCGTTCCGACGACGATTGGCGCCTCCGGTGGCGGGCCGAGCTGGCGATCCTGGCCTGCGCGCAGGCGGCGCTTGACGACCATTGGGGTTCCCGTGGAGTCAGGGGGTGTCAGTAGTTGCGGTAGGATAGCGCGCAACCGCGTCATGCGATGCCCCCGAGATGCCACCGGAGCCGAGTGCCATGTCAGTCCAGCCGCCCCTGGATGTTGCCCCTGCCGCCACGTTTGCCGCATTGGCAGAACTCCCCTCGCAGGACCCCGTGTTCTACGCGCGGCAGTACAACAATCGCGCAAATGTGCCCGACAACCCCGTGCACATGGCGCGCTGGGCCGCTGACTCGGCGCTGGTGCGCGCCGGCGCGATCGAATACTTCGAAGATCTGTTCTATGGCAATGCGGATTCGCCACTGCCCGCCACCGAAACGCTAGATTATTTCCCGGCCACGCATGTGGCGGATGGGACACGGCCGCCGCTGGTGGTATTCCTCCATGGCGGTTACTACCGCGCGCTGGACAAGCGCGACCACAGCTTCGTGGCCGGCGTGCTGATGCGGCGTGGCGTGTCGGTGGCGGTGATCAACTACGCGTTATGCCCGACGGTGTCCGTGGAGGCCATCGTGCGCCAGGCGACGCGGGCCGTGGCGTGGCTCTATCGCCAGGCCGACATCCTCGGCCATGACGAGGACCGCATCTTCCTGGCCGGTCATTCCGTCGGCGGCCATCTGGTGACGATGCTGATGACGGCGCTCTGGCCGAAGTATGGTGCCGGTTTGCCGGTTGACCTGGTCAAGGGCGGGCTTTCGATTAGCGGGCTCTATGATCTGGAGCCGTTGCGCCGCGCGGATTTCTTGCAGGCCGACCTGAAACTGAGCAATGCCGACGTGGCCCGCATGTCGCCGGCCTTTATGCAGCCGGCCACCCGGGCCCCGCTGATCACGGCCGTCGGCGAGCTGGAATCGAGCGAGTATCACCGTCAGAACGCGCTGATTCGCGCGGCGTGGCGAGACAACGCGCGCGAGCAAATCCCGCTGCCGGGCCGCCATCACTTCAATGCGATGGACGACCTGACGCGCGAAGACAGTCCGATGATGCGGGCCTTGCTGGGGATGATTGCGAGGGTTTGAACGCCTGTGGTTTTCTCCCCTCTCCCGCACGGCGGGAGAGGGGCAGGGGGAGAGGGTTCAGCGGTCCAAGTTGAGACAAGTCGCAACTTGAACCTCACGGCCCTCTCCCCCAACCCCTCT
>JAFAJB010000007.1 GCA_019236395.1 Cupriavidus sp. | reverse complement strand
CCAACGAACACGCCGACACCGACGGATACGCCGATACCGACGCCGACGGAAACGCCAACGCCGACGCCGACGCCGACGGAAACGCCGACGCCGACGCCAACGCCGACGGAAACGCCGACGCCGACGGAAACGCCAACGCCGACACCGACGCCGACACCGACACCGACACCGACACCGACGCCAACGCCAACGCCAACGCCAACGCCAACGCCGGCGCCAACGGAAACGGTACCGGTGCCATGACGCTTGCAAAGCAAGCTTCTCCCGTCAAATTGCTATCAGGAGTATGAGAAATGAGTAAGCCGGCTGCTCGGGTCGGGGACTCGATCAGTCACGGTGGTTGCGTGACATCGGGTTCATCCAACGTTTTCATCAATGGGAAGGCGGCCGATATGGCGGGCCAAAGCGGTTGCTCGTGCGCCTTGCATGGCGGATCGACAGTCTCTCAGGGGTCAAGCACGGTCTTCATCAACGGCAAGCCCGCGAGCTTCGTCAGTTGCGCGACGGGTTGCGGTGCCTCGATATCGAGCGGATCGCGGGATGTATTCATAGGTGGCTGAGAGGATGGGTAGCTTTGGCGGGAATGATTGACTTCAACAGTACGCTGGATCGGTTAAGGACGACGGAACTGAGTTCGCTCGGCAATCGGTTGTTCGGCGGCAGGTTTTCGGGGCGGGACGCCGATCTGGCGGATCGCCACGGAATCCGTCTCGCATTGTCCGGCTTGCTGTGTGGGGAGATCGACGTACTGGCGGGAGACAAGCTGTGCATGCCGGAACGCGAGTTTGACTTCGTGTTGCCCGGACGATTGCCGATACGTTGGTCGCGTTTCTACTCCAGTGCGTTGTCGACCGTCGGCATGCTCGGACCCGGCTGGCGAGTGGAGTGGGAGGCCACGCTGGAGCGCCTTGACGGCAAGCTCATCTACACAGATGCGTTTGGGCGGGTCATTGTCGTGCCTTGCCCAGAGCCTGGCGAGCGAGTGACGGTGTTGTCCGAGCGCCTCCACCTGGCGTGCTTGTCGGACGGCACCATGGTGGTAGCCGACTTCGTTCCGCGCTATCGCGTCTTCGATGAGTTCGACGAGCGGGGCGTGGCACGGCTCAAGTACATCGAAGGGGCGGGCGGTGACCGCATCGGTTGCATCCGCGACGAGTCGGGGCGCTTGATTCGCATGCGGGACACATCCGCACGCGAATTGCGGATGCACTACGGTGGCGATGGTCGTCTTCTGACATCGATTGAAAGCGTCGGGGATGGGCCCGTCGGTTGCCTCGTTCGATATGGCTATGACGAGGACGGCGCACTGGCGGAGATCCACGATGCAATGGGTGCCGTGCGGCGGCGCTTTCGGTATGAATACGGTCAGATGGTTGAGGAAACCGGTCCGTTGGGCGGCGTGACCCGCTATGCGTGGTCCACCGTCGGCGGCAAGGCGCGGGTTTCGGAGCGCACCACCGATTCAGGCGCCCGCGAGCAGTTCTCCTACGAAGCTGGGCAGCACGTGAGCGAGGTTTGCGACGTCTTCGGCAATACCGCGATGTGGCGCTATGATCGCCACGGATGCGTGGTCGAGTATAAGGGGTTCGATGGCAAGACCCATGCCTTCCAGTACGGCAGTTCGCATTGGCCCGTGGTGTTGAGACTGGCCGGAGAGCGCAGGATCGCACTGACCCTCGACCATCTGTCGCGGGTCGTCAAGGAGGTGTCGCCTGGCACGTCGCGTCAGACCAGTTATGACTCATGCACACTGGAGCCGTCGGCGATCAAGCTGGCGGATGGGCGCGGCTGGACGTGCGTGCACAACGACCAGTTCCAGCTCGTCCAGAGCGAAGGTCCGGACGGCGGCACCGTGCAGGTGGAATACGACGACCGCGGGCGCATTCTGCGTTACGTGGATGCCGGAGGTGGTTCCACCCTGTTTCAGCGAGACGCCGCCGGGCGGGTGACGCGGATGACCGACACGCAGGGCCGGATTTTCGAGTACACCCATGATGCCAACGGCAATGTGTCGACGATTCGCGATGCAATGGGGGCGGAAACCCGTGTTGAATGCAATGTGTTCGGCTTGCCGCTAGTGGTGGTACGGCCCGATGGGGTGCGAGAGCGGCACGTCTGGAATGCAATGGGGCAGCGCGTGGAGTTCGTCGGGCCAGATGGCCATACCCGGCAGTGGCAGCGCGATTCTCGCGGCCGTGTGATCTGCGAGGTCAATGAGGAAGGGCATCGAGTCGAGTACCAGTACGACGCGCACGGGGGCCTTGTGTCCGCGACAAGTGCCAATGGCGCGGTGCAAACGTTCGTGCGAGACGCCATAGGCCGTTTGCTAGCCATGACTGACGAGAATGGCGTGACGCGGACTTTCGTCTACGCGGACGATGGAGCCGTCGCCCGAATTTCCGAACGCGCCGGGTCGCACAGTCGTAGTGAGTCGTTCCAATATGACGAGGTGGGCCGGCTTGTCGGACGGGAGACGCAGCATAGCGTCTATCAGTACACCTATGGGGCAGATGGTCGACTGGAACGTGTCTGCCGTACGCCGACACCGGAAGGCGAGGCCCTGGGTATCGCTGAGAGCTTCATTCGTTTTGAGTATGACCATGGCAAGGGACCGTCGACGGAAGAAGGCGAGCACGGAAAGCTGCACTATGGGTACGGTAGTACCGGGAACTTGGAAGGTGTGTTGTTGCCGCAGCGGCAGACGCTGCAACTGGTGCGCGACAACCATGGCGCTGTGACGCTGATCGGGTTCGACGGGCACCACGTTGCCGAGTTCAGGCACGATGCGATGAAACGCGAGACGCTGCGGATGCAAGGCGACCTGCTGACCTACACAGGTCATGACGATATGGGAATGCCGGTCTGGTGGCGTTCTGTGCTGGCCAGCGAGACCGCGGATCGCGACTATACGGCGGCTGACATTCGGCTTTGGCGGGAGGCGCACTACAGCGCGGCCGGGCAGGCCATTCAGACCGCCGGCCACCAGTACGGCACGACCTATTGCGATTATGACCGCAGCGGTAATCTGCTGCGCCGCGTGTCCGACGAACTCGGCGTCGAGTGGTTCAGCTGGGACGGTTCCGGCAATCCGATCGACCCGTCGATAACACACCGGGAACAGATGCGACGCGGACATCATCGGTTAGCCGAGTGTCGCGGCTGGCTGTATGAATACGACGCCTGGGGGCAGGTGATCCGCAAGGGTGGAAATCGTCGGACCATGGAGATGGAATGGGATGCGGAGGGACACCTGCTTGCCGTGCGGCAACGGGATCGCAACGTCCGCTACCAGTATGACGCATTGGGCCGCTGCATTACCAGGTCAGTGACGTTTGCACAGTCGCCTGGTCGCGCGCAGCCGCTGCGTCCGCCACGGGTCACGCGCTTTGTCTGGCAGGATAACCAACTGATCCAGGAGCTTGAGGGTGATCGGGTTCGTACCTATCTGTATCTTCCGCGCGGTGCCGGCTATGTCAGTGATACGCCGCTTGCGTGTATCGATCAGGTTGTGAACCCTGAGGGCGTAGCAGGGGATACGCAGATTCACTACTACCAGACCGATGCCAATGGCAGCGCGGAGGCCTTGACTGATGCGCAGGGCTCGATGGTATGGTTCGCGCGCTACCGTCCGTTGGTCGGCCTGCTGGCACAGGCTGGCGCCAGCGCCATGTCGCAGCCGCTGCGTTTGCCTGGGCACTTCGCGGATGATGAAACCGGAATGCATTGGCATGGCTCGCGCGTCTACGATCCCGATAGCGGCAGGTACGCGAGTCCTTATTGCAAGCGTGCCGGCGCCAACCCGTATCGTCTGGATGCGGCTCGGCCGCGCAGATTTCAGTGTCCGATGCCGCTGGAGCCTGTCCTGCCGGACTTGTCTCGGAATGTGTCGCGGGCCGGCCGCTGGTGGCCCTATCCGGCTTCGTGGAAATACGCGGGTTCGTGGTCAGCCGATGACTTTGACAGGGAGATCTAGCCGCCTGGCGGGCGGTGGCGATCTCCTGGCGCACGCCGGAGAGGTAGTGTGCTCATCGCCACATCGCAGGCAACGTCGGGTTCGTCCGGACGTGCTGCATTGACCCCTCCGCATACCCGTCCCCGGTTGGCGTCCGTAGGGTCGTGCTGGCGCCATCTACCAGGCTCAGCGACACCGCGCATCTCATGAGCTCGATATCGTTCTTGACACCGAGTTTCTGCATGGCGCGCATCTTCTGGGTGCTGACCGTTTGCTTTGCCTTGTGCGTCTTATTGGCGATCTCGCTGATCGTCATGCCAGACAGGTAAAGACGAATCACCTCGGCCTCGCGCGAAGACAGTTCCGTTTTGCGTCGACTCATGCCGTTGTTTATCCCTTCAAGGGTATGGCGGATGGTGGGCGACAGATACTGCCCGCCTCCGTAGGCCGAGTGGATGGCCTTGACGATATGCTCAACTTCGTCAAATTTGCTGACAATGCCGGAAATATTGCGAAAATGAATCGACCGAATAATGACAGGATTTTCATGCGTGAGCAGCACGACTATGCCGATTTTCGGATAGGTGCGTCGCAAATATTCCAGTAGGGTGATGCCAAAAAGCGCGCCCTTGCTCCGTATGGCGTAGTCGATGAGCATGACGTCGCATCTCCCGGTCGCCAGTGACGCAATGAAGTCCTCAACGTTGTCTTGAATGCTGACAAGCTCGATGGCGCTGTTGCTCTCGGCTATATGCTCGACTCCGACCCGAACCAGCGGCCTGTCACCGGCAAATATAGTTCTGATGCTGAAATTCTGCATACGATCTCTGGATTGTATGGATTTATGTGGCTGTGAAGTATGGTGATGAGTGTGGCTATATAGCCGTTCTACGAGATCGGCAATAATCGCGTGTATATCGAAGATTATCGAACGTCTAGCGAATAAGGCGACTGTAGAAGAGTGCCTTCTAAAGTATTCTAAATATTGCTATGTGGTCTAGATATAAGACAAGTCCTAAGGTATCGTTGTAAATATAGTTATTGACCTATATTTTTTCGCGAGTTGTATGCGATTGCCCGCTGGAAGATGCACTCGTACCCGGTAGATCTGATCTTCCGGATGAGTGCCTGGCGCTCTCAGGCCCCGATGGCCTGCACCACGCGATTGCGTCCTCTACGCTTGGCGTCGTACAGCGCCTCGTCGGCGCGGCCGTAGGCGTATTCGAACGTGCGTCCCTGAGGAGACCAACTCACACCGAAGCTGGCCGTGACTTGCCGGTTGATAGGGGCGGGAAAACGATACTCGGCGATGGCGTCGCGCATTCTTTCGGCCAGAGCGCAGGCCTCGTCGATCGTGAAGCCGGGCAGCAGCGCGGTGAATTCCTCGCCGCCCACGCGGCCGATCACGCCTTCCGCGCGGACCGTGTCCTTCAGGCAGGCCGTGACGCCGCAGATCACGGCGTCGCCCGCGGGGTGGCCAAAATCGTCGTTGACGCGCTTGAAGTGGTCAATGTCGAGCACGATCAGGGCCAGGTTGCCACGCGCCAGCGCGGCGGTGGCGCGATCGATGACCGCTCCGCGGTTCAGGGCGCCGCAAAGCGTGTCGTGCGTGGCGCGGTATTCGAGTTCCTGGGCCAGTTCCTGCAGCCGGTGGTTGAGCCGGTTCATCTCCAGCTCTTCGCGGTCGCTGCGCCGTATCAGGCGGCGTGTCTCGCGCATCAGGCGCTCGTAGTAGCTGATGAGCTGGCCGAGCGTATGGCGGTACGCCTCCTCGCCCGCTTCGACATCGCAGAACACCGATCTGGCATGAGCCAGTACGCTGTTCTCCGATTCGAACAGGTCGGGTTCGGGCATGGCAGCAGCGGTGGCGAGCGGCGGATTCAACTGCTGGTCGTCACTTCGTCAACAAACTCGATGGCGGGAAAATCGGCGTGCAGTTCCTGTCCGAATTCCAGGATCGTGTCGTCGTCTTCGTCGTGGAACCAGTGCAGGCGGATGCGGTGGCCGCGTTCGGCCGCCTCGTTCAGGGCATCGAACATGCTGAACAGCATCTTGGTGCTGGAGCTGTTGAAGTAGGTCAGCGCCACGTTGACCGTCACGGCGGCGTTCTGGCATGCGGCCAGGTATTTGCGCAGGCGGGCGATGGCTTCGCCGTAGAACACGGCGGCATTCTCGGGATAGGACTCGCCCTTGAGCGAAAGGATGTGCCGCTCGAAATCGAAGCTCACTTCGGGCGAGCTTGGCGTGGCGGCGATGAACAGGTTTTCCATGGCTGGCTCTTCCCGATGGCCTCAGATGGTGGCGACGAGCTGGAACATCGTCGAGACTGGATCGGAGTCGATCGGCTGAAAGTTGTACTCCAGGGGCGCGCTGGCATCGCGCGCCATCGTCAGGATCCCGAGCCCGGCCCCCTTGCTGCCTTCCGGCACGTCGGCACGCAGGGTTTCCTTGTAGGCCCGCTTGATCTCGTCGAGCGTCATGGTCCGTACGCGTTCCAGCGTGCCGCGCAGCTGTTCCACGCGGGCGGTCGAAACCGGGTTCGAGCACATCAGGCGGTAGTGCTCGTCGAGCATGCTGATGCACACCGACCCATGCCGCAGGTGACCTTCGGTCTGCGATGGCGATGTCAGGGAATCCGACGAGTAGTGCACGATGTTCTGCGCCATCTCCACGAACGACGAGAACAGCTTGCGGCGCGTGGCGCCGTCCACGCCGCTGACGGTAAGCTGCAGGCGCACCGCGTCGGACATGGCGGCGATGATGTTCTGCGAAAAATAGCCGACGTAGTAGAAGATCACGTTGCGTTCCCGAGCCATTGCGAAGAACGGCTCATATTCCTTGTCAATCGGTAGTGCGGCGGTCATGTGCTGGCGAGTGGGTGCGCGATGGCGTCACGTGAAGTCACGGCGCGCGGAAACAGAAGAAGGTCAGGTCGTCGCGGCGGCGCTGCGCGCCTTGCCAGATGCGGTGTGCATCCTGCACGGACTGGCTGATCTGCGCTGCCGATGCACTGCGGTTGGCGCAGATCGCCTCGCGCATGCGGCGCTTGCCAAAGGCGATTTCCTTCGGGCCGCCGATCTGGTCGATCAGCCCGTCGGTGGTGACGAACACGAGCGTGCCGGTGGTCGCTGGTACGACATTGTTTTGCCACGTGAACGCCATGTCGGTGTCGACGTAGCCGACACCCATGCGTGCGCCGTTGATCATTTCGCCCTGCGCGTCGCCGGGCTGCAGCACGAACAGCGACGACTTCGCACCCGCAAAGGTCAGTTGGCGCGTGGTGTTGTCGTACCAGAAGAACGCGGCATCCATGCCGTCGTCCGATTCCGATGTATTCGATGTACTTGGCGACTGGTGCGGCTCCCGGCCGTTCTGGCCGAGCATCTGCTTGATCCCGCGATTCACGGTCATCAGCAGCGCGCCGGGGTCACGCGGGCCGAGCTGCTCGATGCCTTGCGTGAGCAGCGACGTAGCAATCAGCGTCATGAAGGCGCCAGGCACGCCGTGCCCCGTGCAGTCGGCCAGCGCGGCAAACCAGCCATCCTCGAAGGCGGCGAAGTGGTAGAAGTCGCCACCGACCACGTCGCGCGGCTCCCAGACGAGTGCGGCATCGGGTAGCGTGGCGGTCAGCGTCTCGCGCGAGGTGCGCAGCATGGCGCGCTGGATCGTACTCGCGTAGTCGATGCTGTGCATGATCTGGCGATTGCGCTCGGCCTGCATGTCGGCGACCACGCGCATCAGTTGCAGGCCTTGCCCGAGTCCGATGAACTGCCCGTCGCGCGCGATGATGAAGCCATCGGCCAGCGCCTTCTCGCCATATTCCACGGTGCGGAAGGTCAGGGCGTCGATGCTCATGGCCGCGTCGACGATGAGCGGCTCCTTGTCCATGAACGCGATGCAGCTCTTGCGGTTGTAGAGCTCGCGATGGTAGGGCTTGCTCATCTGCGACAGGAAGATCGATCGGTTGATCAGGCCGATCGGCCGGCCTTGCTCGGTGACGGGCAGGCAGGCCAGGTCGCGGTGCGAGGCGAAGACTTCCAGCACGTCCTGGTTCGTCTGGTCGGTGGTGACCGATGGCGTCGGCATGGCCAGATCCTCGGCACATGGCTGCCGGAAGCGCGGGCGGGCAGCGGAGGGATCGACCAGAACGCCGGGCATGACGATTGGGACACGTGGATGGAAAGTGGCCCCGAGTCTAGGCAAGCTTTATGTCGACTCCGTGACGTTTTGCCTCGGGATGCAAAGGTTTGAGCCCCACTCGCGAGGGGTGGCGGGCGCAGCGTTTCAAACGCATTTCGAGCTGAGTGTGCCGCCGATTCGCTCCCCTCTCCCGCAACGCGGGAGAGGGGCTGGGGGAGAGGGCCGGGTTATCAAGACGTGATGCCGCAGTTTGAACCTCGGCACCCTCTCCCCCGACCCCTCTCCTATTTCATGGGAGAGGCGAGGGCATGGCAACGAGTGGAGGCAAATCAATTGACGCTGTAGTGCCCAAGTCCATGCTCAACCCCATCACGCTGGCCAGCAACGGCCAGCGCTGAACGGCGGCGCTGGTTTCCACCTCGCCCTGCTGGTCGAAGTAATGCCGGGCGTCGAATCCATCGACATGCTGCGCCAGTGCATCGATATCGCTGTAGGCAGCGGCCACCTTGCGGGAGCCAATCGGCTTGCTCATTGCTGCTCCACCCAGACGCCGTCCGGCGTATGAATCACATAGCCCTTGGTACGCTTCATCGTCAGCGTACCTTCGTTTTCCCCGACCATCTGTGTTTGCGGCAGATCCTGGACATACTGCGACAGCGCGGGTGCACCTTGGCGGAACGGGCTGTCGGCGACGAGGTTGAACAGCAGTTGGGATAGCCCGAGGAAGCTCATCGGCGCGTCGATCGTCACCGGCTCGGGCGTTGCCGTGGTGGGCAGCCCCACCAGTTTCACGCCGACGGGGACGTGGATGATGTTGGGCGTGGGAATCTCTCGCAGGCCCGAGATCTGGTTCTTGTCACCGCGCAGCGCCGCACCGTGCTCGGGCACGAAGATCACCACGGCGCGGCGGCCGGACTTGTTGATGGTGTCGATGATCCGGTCGACGTCGTCGAGCAGCGTCTTCAGCCGCAGCGGGTATGACTCGATGCTGGTCAGCCGCTTGCCGGGCAGGCGATTGCCATCGTGCAGCGAGACCGTGTTGTAGTAGAGCGCCACGGGCGTCTTGTCCCGCGCCAGGTGCTGCTTGTACCAGTGGTCAAAGGTGTCGAAGTCGCTCAGCACAGGGGAGTCGTCGAACGCGCGCATGGCCACAGGCACGCCGTCGGTGGGCTCCATCTTGATGCCTGGCGCACCGATCTCGCCCTCCACATAGCCGCGGAAATTGTCGAAGCGGCCGTCGTGGTTCATCAGGATGCGCGGCGCGAAGCCGGCCTGCGCGAGATCGGCGAACAGATGGCATTCGGGCGGCGCGGGATCATACAGGTCCTTGTGAGGTTGCTGGCCGCACGAAGCGCGCAGCAGCCGGATCGCCGCCGGGCCGCTATAGCTGGCGGCGGAGCTGAAGTTCTTGAGCAGGAAGTCGAAGCGCGACAGCAGCGGGTGATTGAGGCTCTTGGCGGCGTCAAGGTCGTCCCACGACAGCGAGCAGATATGCAGCACGATGATGTCGAACTGGGCGTCGGGGGTCGCGGTCAACGGCGCCACGGTGGCCGACCGTTGCGCCTCCTGCTGGCGGAAAGCCGCCAGGATGGCGTCGTAGTCGCTGGTCGCGTTGATGTCCGCACGCGGCGAATCGGCAGCCTGGGTGCCTCCCTGGTTGGCGTTCGCGCCCGGTATGGTGATGCCGAGGCCAAACCAGAACGGCGCGGCGATCAGTGCAATCAGTACGAACGTCGTGGTGCGGATCCAGCGATTGACCATCAGGTAGGCCAGTAACGTCACCACTACGGCCACCACCATCTGCACCGATACCACCCGCTGGAACAGCTCCAGCAGATAGGCCGGGGTAAAGGCCTGGATGTTCGAGAACTGCGAGATCAGGCGCTCGAAGGGCGGCAGCGCCGATTCCCGCCAGGCCAGCGCCGCACCGATGAAGATGGCCAGCACCTGCCGCAGCACGGCGAGGATGCGCGATTCCATCGGCACCACCAGCAGCAGCGCAAAGCCCAGGTTCAGGATCCATATCGGATGCATCTGCCCGGTATGGAACAGGTAGAGCTTGGCGAGGAAGTAGAGGTTCCAGAGTCCCATGGGGTCTCGCTAACGGTTCGGGCCGGTTCGGGGCGATCAGGGCATGCGCGACCGGCGTCGCGCGATGACCAGTTCGACTGCGTCCATGAAGGCGTCGTAGAGCCGCAGCAGGCCCTGGTAGCCCATCTCGATGACTTCCTTGAGGCTGCGTAGCGGTGCGTCGGTGCGTTCGTCGTCGAGCCAGTCGATCCATGCGTCGGCGCGGCCGAACGTGCACTGGATCAATTGCGTCTCACGTTCCATGGCGAGGTCGTCCATGCGTACGCCAAGGTGACGGTTGACATTGCGGGTGACCACGGCCGGGAAGTGATAGGTCCGCGTGCCACGCGACAGGCACACGCCCAGGTGTGCGCCTTCTTCCAGCGGCAAGTCGATCGGCAGCACCACACCCAGACCGCCGATCGAATAGTTCTCGGTCTTGCAGGCGAGCGTACGCCCGTCGGGCAACAGCAGCGTGGCGGGCACCCGCATCGGGATGCGATGCGATACACGCACCTGCCGCGCCTCGCGCGCCACACCCACGGCCGCACCAAGCATGATCAGGTTGAACATTGCCCACCCCATGTTCATCAGTACCGTGGCCGGTTCCTCGGTGCCCCAGAACAGCAGGCGTACCACACCGATGCCAAGGCCCAGTACGTTGAGTGCCAGCAGCACCAGATAGGGCTTGGAGATGGTCCAGTCCAGGTAGTCGTCGGCGATCTGGCCGCCCTTGGCGGTCACGTTGAACTTGCCGGCGCGCGGATTGATGAAGGCCACGGTGGTTGGCAGCACGATGTACCACGCCAGCACCGACTCATAGACCTCGGCCCAGAACGAATGCCGATAGCGGCCCTGGAGTCGCGAGTTGGTGACGTTGGCGATGATCAGGTATGGCAGCACGTAGGCCATGATCATCAACGCCGATGTGTTGATCACGTGCAGCCCGAAGTACAGGTACGCGATCGGCATGGTCAGGAAGATCAGCCGTGGAATGCCGTAGAAGAAATGCAGCATCGCGTTGCTGTAGCAAAGCCGCTGGAACAGCGACAGGCCGCGGCCCAGCATCGGATTGTCCAGGCGGAAGATCTGCGCCATGCCGCGCGCC
>JAFAJB010000259.1 GCA_019236395.1 Cupriavidus sp. | reverse complement strand
GAAGCGCTCAGAACAGACTGCCCTGCGGCCCGTCCTCGGGTGGCACATTGAAAAGATCGGTGCGGAGCGCGTGCCGCTCCTGGTTCAGCCCAAGCCGTCTGCAGGCCAGATCGAACCGCTTTCGCACAAGCTCCGCGAAAATGCCGGTGCCACGCATGCGCCGCGTGAATTCGGCATCGTTGTGCTTTCCGTCACGCATATTCTCGATGATGCTCAGCACATGCTGCTTCCGCCCGGGGAAGTGCTCGCCAAGCCAATCGATGAAGATATCGTGAACCTCGAGCGGTAATCGCAGCATGACGAACCCGGCGGACGTTGCCCCAGCTTCGCGGCAGGCCTTGAGGACGTTCTCCAGCTCGTAGTCGTTCAGGGCAGGAATGACCGGAGCAAAAAGTACTCCAGCAGGCACGCCAGCCTCGGCCAGCATCCTGATGCCTTCGATTCTCCTTATCGGCGTGCTGGCGCGTGGTTCCATCTTTCGGGCGAGATCAGCGTCGAGCGTCGTGACGGAGACAAACACGCGAGCCAGGCCCTTCGCCGCCATCCGGGCGAGGATGTCGATGTCACGTGTCACCAGGAAAGACTTGGTCGTGATCGCCACCGGGTGGTTGAACCGCTCCAGCACCTCCAGGATGCCGCGCGTGAGCTGATACTTCTTTTCGATCGGCTGGTAGGGGTCGGTATTCGTGCCGAGTGCAATGACGCTTGGCTTGTATGTCCTTTTGCGAAGTTCCTGTTCAAGCAGCTGAGCGGCATTCGGCTTGGCGAACAACTTCGTCTCGAAGTCGAGCCCGGGCGACAGGCCCAGGTATGCATGGGTCGGGCGCGCGAAGCAGTATGAACACCCGTGTTCGCAGCCCCGATAGGCATTGATCGATTGGTCGAACGGTACGTCGGGGGATTGATTGCGCGAGATGATCGACTTCGCGGGTTCTATCGCTACCGTCGTTTTGGGCGGGGGCTGCTCGCCGTGCAGGGCCTCCAGGTCGGCCAGAATGGCCGCATCCGCCTCGCGGGAAAAGCTGTCAAAACGCGACTCCGTGTTGGACAGCGCGCCTCGTCCCTTGCGGAAACCATCTGCCAATGACGCCATGGGGAGCCTCCCGTCTGCTCAATTCAAGCACTGTATAAATATACAGTACTTTTTGCATGACGGCTGTCCCTTGATGGGAAGTGCGCCCGCCGTTCCAGCATCCCATGCAGGCGCATTTCCCCAACTGTGCCGGGCCGGAATACCCGGGCGTTGCTACAAATGCTTTGAACCCGATACGTCGCGGTTCCGTCCTCCGCCGAGACCGAAGGTGTGACCTCGAATGGCCGACGGCAGGCAAGGTTCGCTTTTCTGGGTCATGGCGTCGTCGATCATGTGGCAAGCCAGTTCCAGTGCCGCTCTTGCATTGGCTGGCGGCAGGCCCGACGACATGGCCAGCCGCACGGCGATCGCCGCCAGGCGTCCTTCCTCGTAACTTGGATGCTCCATCTCTTCCCCCTTTGCCGCGCCGGAGCTGGCGCCGCGTGTCAATTTAACCAGTATGGGCGATATGCGGACGAAGGGGACAATCGCCGCGATCCCAGTAGGGCGGCGAGCCGAAACGGTCGGCGAAGAATTCGACGAACGCTCGCGTCTTGGCGGGTACCAGATGGCGGCTGGGGTACACCGCCCAGATCGAGACCGCTGGCAGGACCGGATATTCGTCGAGCACCGTGACCAGTTCGCCGCCGCGCAGATATGGCGCGACATCCCAGGTCGACTTCAGCGCGATGCCCATGCCTGCGAGGATCGCATCGCGAATCACTTCGCCATTGTCGACGCGCAGGTTGCCGCGCACACCCACCGAGGTCTCGCCCACCGGGGTGTCGAAGCGCCAGGTCGACTGATCGCCAAGGATCAGGCAGTTGTGCCGGCGCAGGTCTTCCGGGTGGCGCGGGACGCCGTGGCGGGCAAGGTAGGCTGGCGACGCACAGATCACGCGAAGACTTGGCGCGAGCGGCCGTGCCACAAGCGTGGAGTCTGGCAGCGCCCCCATGCGCAGCGCGACGTCGATACCACTGTCGACAAGACTGACGATCTGGTCGGTCAGGCGCAGGTCCAGGGTGATGCCGGGATACGTGGCCAGGAATGCGGGAATCGCGGGGGAGACATGCTGGCGGCCAAACGATGCCGGCGCCGTCACGCGAAGCGGGCCGTGCGGCGCTTCCGCGCCCCGGCCTACCGACTGCGCGGCAAGTTCCGATGTGGCCAGCAGTTGCTCGGCATGTTCGAGGAAGCGCTCGCCGTCGCCGGTCAGGGACAGGCGGCGTGTCGTGCGATGTAGCAGTCGCGTGCCGAGTTGATCCTCAAGCCGCTGGAGGCGGGCGCTGGCGGTCGAGGTCGACAATGCAAGATCGCGCGCCGCCGCCGACAGGTTGCCGAGCGCCGCCGCGCGCACGAATACCGCGATATCGATCAGGTCGAAGTGCATCGCCGGGCGCGAAGCGCGAAACGCCGGGTGCCCTTTATTCCTGCGAGAGCGCTTTCGCGGCTTCGACCTGCGATTCGAAGAACGTCTGGAAGCTGATCGCGAGCCCCGCCATCAGCAGGCCCGTACCGATCATCAGCGAAAGGATGATCAGGATCACGACGGGCCAGCCCGAACGCGTGGGTGCGCCATGCGGGTTGTAGCGTTCGTCCCATTTCTCGTCGGGACGAAGGCCGAACACGATGGCCGTCAGGAACGCGCTGGTCAGCGAAATACCGCCGGCGACGGCGAAGACCCAGTTCAGGACGGTGTTGCCGGCGCCGACCATCAGCGATGCGATGCCGATGGCGCCAGCCACGGTGCCTATCAGGTGAGCCCAGCCGAATTTGTCGCCCGGCCCCTTCAAATAGAAGCGATGCGCGCCCAGGCTGCCGAACAGGAACGCCAGTGCAACGGTGACCAGTTTCGATTTGCCGCGTGTGTCGCGTTTGTCGCGTTTGTCGCGTTTGTCGCGGGCATCGGTGGCGATGGCGGGGGCTTGGCTGGCAGCGGTCATCGTATGGAATCGGAGGCGGGCAGTGGGTCGCACATTGTACGCCTGCGCCCGGGCGATTCCGCAGCCGTCAGAAGGGCCAGACGGAAGCGATGGCGTTCGACGCCAGGACGGAAATATGCGTTTCGCTGTACAGCACGATCGTGAGCAGCAGCATGAACAGCAATGACAACGACAAATGGCCCATAAGCCGGGCCAGTTCGGTGAAAAGCGGAGACATGATGAAACCTCGACAAGTTCTTCTTGTGGAGGCTGCGCCCGGCCACGGAGGCCATGCAGTGGGTGCCGGACAGAGGCAGGTCAGGTCGATTGCCGTCTGCGCAACGACGGCACGCTGTACGACCCCGGACAGCGCCGGGCGGCAGCCTGTGCAACGCTAGTTCGCGCGCACGAATGTAGAGACAAAGAAAAACGGCCGGAAGTTCCGGCCGCTCGATTGGCGTGTGTTGACGTGTCTAGCGCCCGCCATCGCGCCCGCGTGCCTGCCAGCCCGGGCCAACATTGCCCGGTCGCCCCTCGTTGCCGCGCAGCGAGGCTTCCCCGGAGTTGTTGCGGTCGCCGCCAGGCTGGTGCGCGCGTTCCTCTTCGCGTCCGCCAGCGCTGGGCGGCCGCCCGCTCAGGCGATCGTCGTTACGGGCGCGCGCCTCCATGCGGTCGATCTGAGCCTGCACATGGTCACGATTCTCGGCCCGTACACTGGCCATTTCCCAGCCGCTGCCAAAGCGCCCCGCACGCACCGGATGATCGATGCGGTTGTGCTGCCAGAAGGCGACTTGCGCGTGGCTGGCGGCAATACTGCCGACAAGGCCGAAAACGGCCACGGTACCAGCCACCAAAAGGCGCAGGTGGGGGCGGGTAAGCATGCGGAATCCCAAGATCCTGTAGCAGAGATAAGTCAGGCGTTGGGTTCATGGTACGCAGGGGTCTTGTGACCGCCTATGCCAATCCCGTTACCGGTGTAACGGATTGTTTCGTCATTTTTGCCAGCTTTGGCGCGTCTGCGGCAATTCCGCGCCAGGCCTGCTTCAGCGGGTTTTTTGATGACGCGTCAAGGCGCGTAGCGGATGCGATAGATCGTATTGGCCATGTCGTCGCTGACCAACAGCGAACCGTCGGGAGCAACCTGCACGTCGACCGGACGGCCCCAGGCCTTGCCGTTCTGCAGCCAGCCTTCTGCAAAGATCTCCTGGCGTACGACATGCCCGGCATCATCGAGCACCACCCGTGCGATCCGGTAGCCGATCGGTACCGAGCGATTCCAGCTGCCGTGCTCGGCGATGAAGATGTTGTTCTTCCGATATTCAGGTGGAAACTGGCGGCCCGTGTAGAAGCGCATGCCAAGTGCCGCGACATGCGGTCCGAGCTTGGCGGCTGGTGGTACGAATGCCGAACACGGCCGCTGTTTCCCGAACTCGGGATCGGGGATCGTGCCGGCGTGACAATAGGGGTAGCCAAAGTGCTCACCCTGGTGTGTCAGCCGGTTGAGTTCGTCGTCGGGCTGGTCGTCGCCAAGCCAGTCGCGCCCGTTGTCGGTGAACCAGAGTTCGTGCGTGGCCGGATTCCAGTCGAAGCCGACCGAGTTGCGTACGCCTTTGGCCACCACCTGAAGATCGGAGCCATCCGGCTTCATCTTCATGATGTTGGCGTAGCGATTCTCGTCGGGCGCGCAGATGTTGCATGGCGCGCCCACCGGCACATAGAGATAGCCATCGGGACCGAACGCGATGAACTTCCAGCCGTGATGGGTTTCGGTCGGAAACTTGTCACTGACCGTGACAGGTTGTGGCGGGTTGTCGAGCCGTGTCTCGATGTTATCGAAGCGCACGATGCGCGAGGTTGACGACGCGTACAATGCGCCGTCCCGGAAGGCCACGCCGACCGGCATCGTGAGCCCCGACGCAATCACGCGTGTTTTCGGATGCGGTTCTAGCGGCGATGTCAGTGCATACACCTTGCCCTCGCCGCGGCTGCCAACGAACAGCGTGCCGCCCGGCGAGAACGTCATGCCGCGCGCGCCGGGCACCTCGTCGCTAAGCACTTCGATCCTGAACCCTGGCGGCAGCCGGATCTGGTCGATCGGCGGGGCGGCCAGCGCGACGGTAGCCGACCACACGGCACCAAGCAGGACCACGTTGCTGACGAATCTTGCATTGTGCTGATTCAGGCGCATGACATGTCTCCGGTTCGCGATTTTTGCCACGGTCCCACCCGGCGCGTGTTGCGTCAACGGCGCACCGGACGTGCCACTCGAGGCAGGAAAGCTCTAAGTGTTTGTTTGGACTCGGGAAGTGGGCTATACTCTTGCGTTTCGTGTTCGCACACCCCCGTTTTTTCGAGGAATAAACATGGTCGTAATCCGTCTGGCTCGCGGCGGCAGCAAGAAGCGCCCGTTCTTCAATATCGTTGCTACCGATTCGCGCAACCGTCGCGATGGCCGTTTCATCGAGCGCGTTGGCTTCTACAACCCGCTGGCTTCCGAAAAGGAAGAAGGCCTGCGCCTGGTGCAGGACCGTCTGGCCTACTGGCAAGGCGTTGGCGCTCAACTGTCGCCGACCGTTGCCCGCCTGGTCAAGCAAGCCGCCAAGGCTGCTGCCTGATAAGCTTTGCGCGGCACGCCATGCATGGCGTGCGCCTGAAGCAATATTGACGCCCCGCTGAAGTGACTGGCAACGCCTCCGGCCGCAAGCCGCTGAACCTGGCCGCCACGCAAGGCGGTGCTTCTGGCCGGCAGTCAACACTGCCCGCCGCGCTGTCGTTCACGGACAGCCTGCCCGACGATCTGGTCGAGGTGGGCTATGTGGGCGCAGCTTACGGTATCCGGGGCTGGATCAAGGTCCAGCCGCATGCGGACGACGCCTCCGCATTGCTCCACGCCCGTCGCTGGTGGTTGCTGCGTGCGCCGCCGGCAGGCGTGGTATCGGCGCCGGCCCAACCGGCCGACGCGGTGAGCGTCAAGATCTCCCAGTCGCGTGAACACAGCGGTACCGTGGTTGCGCAGCCTGCCGGCGTTTCGGACCGCAATATGGCCGAACTGCTCAGGGGGCGCCGCGTCTGGATCCGGCGTGCGGATTTCCCCGTGCCGGAAGAGGGTGAGTTTTACTGGGTCGACCTGATCGGTTGTGCCGTGGTCAACGAGCAGGGCGAAGCGCTCGGCGACGTGACCGGCCTGATCGACAATGGCGCCCATCAGATCCTTCAGGTGGCCTACGAGCTACCGGACGGCAAGGCCGCGGAGCGGCTGATCCCGTTTGTCGACGCTTTCCTGCGGGCGGTGGATACATCGGCCCGGCGGATCGTGGTGGACTGGGGGCTCGACTACTGAAGTGCCAAGGGAGGCGCGATGCAGTTCGATGTAATCACGCTGTTTCCCGAGATGTTTCGTGCGCTGACCGACTGGGGTATCACCAGCCGGGCGGCCAAGCAGCAGCGCTATGCGCTGCGGACCTGGAATCCGCGCGACTTTACCGTCGACAATTACCGCACGATTGACGATCGCCCCTACGGTGGTGGCCCTGGCATGGTGATGCTGGCCAAGCCGCTCGAGGATGCGATAGACGCTGCCGCGGTGGCGCAGTCGGAAGCGGGTGTTGGCAGGCCGCACGTCGTGCTGATGTCGCCGCAAGGTGCGCCGCTGACCCATGAAAAGGTCATGGCGTTGTCACAGCAGCCCGGTCTGGTGCTGTTGTGCGGGCGGTATGAGGCGATCGACCAGCGTCTGATCGATCGTCGCGTGGACGAGGAAATCAGCCTCGGCGATTTTGTGCTGTCGGGCGGCGAATTGCCGGCCATGGCGCTGATCGATGCAGTGGTGCGGCATCTGCCCGGCGTGCTGGGTGATGCGCAGTCAGCAGTCCAGGACAGTTTCGTCAATGGCCTGCTCGATTGTCCGCATTACACGCGGCCGGAGGAATATGAAGGCGTGCGGGTACCCGATGTACTGCTCGGGGGCCATCACGCCGAGATCGAGAAGTGGCGGCGCCAGCAGGCGCTGGCCAATACCGTGCGCAAGCGTCCCGACCTGATCGTGGCCGCGCGCGAGCAAGGATTGTTGTCCAAGGCCGATGAGAAGTTTTTGTCGGAGTGGGCGGCGAAAGCAGGGCAGGAGTTCGCTCCCGCCAAATGAAATCCCCATCCTCTGCCGGGGCCCAGATCGTTCTGGGGCATTCAACGCCGGCACGATGGTTACGGAGAAAACGATGAACATCATCGAGCAAATCGAGAAGGAAGAAATCGCGCGTCTGACGGCGAACAAGACCATCCCCGAATTCGCGCCTGGCGATACCGTTATCGTCAACGTGAACGTGGTGGAAGGTAACCGCAAGCGCGTGCAGGCTTACGAAGGCGTGGTGATCGCCCGCCGTAACCGTGGCCTGAATTCGTCCTTCATCGTGCGCAAGATCTCGTCGGGTGAAGGCGTGGAACGTACGTTCCAGCTGTACTCGCCGCTGATCGCCGGCATCGAAGTGAAGCGTCGCGGTGACGTGCGTCGCGCGAAGCTGTACTACCTGCGCGAGCGCTCGGGCAAGTCGGCACGTATCAAGGAAAAGTTGGTGATGAAGGCCAAGCCGGCCGCCGTCGCTGCGGAGTAAGCTTTTCCTGCCAGGCGCCGGGTAACCGGTGCCGTGCCGGATTGCGAAGGACACCCTCGGGTGTCCTTTTTCTTTTGTCCGTTCCGCAACATGGGCGCGATCATGCTGCGATGCGACATCTTGCGCATCTGTCATACTTGATGGCGTTATGCGCCCCAAATTCGATCCCGAAGCGCTACCGATCATCGAGACCGATAGCCGCCGCGCGCCGCTCTCCGCGCCGCGCATGCAACCCGACTTCATCCGGCACCGGCTGCTTTCTCCGCCGGCCTGGGAGGCTGAGTTGACCGATGAGTCGCGTGTCTACGACCGGACGCGCGGACTGCGCGAAGCCGCGGTACTGGTGCCACTGGTGGAACGACCGGATGGCTTGACGGTGCTGCTTACCCAGCGCAATGCCAATCTGAATGCACACGCTGGGCAGATCAGTTTTCCGGGCGGAGGCCATGAAACCTTCGACGCTGACCGCATTGCCACGGCTCTGCGCGAGACCGAGGAAGAAATTGGCCTGGGCCGGGACTTTATCGAGGTGCTGGGGTCGCTACCCGATTACATCACGGGCACCGGCTATCACGTCAGCCCGGTGGTCGGGCTGGTACACACCGGTTTCACGCTGCATGCCGATGAGCGGGAAGTGGCGGAGATCTTCGAGGTGCCGCTGGCATTCCTGATGGACCCGTCGCGGCACGAGCGCAGGCTGTTCCGCTGGGAAGGCGGCGAGCGCCTGTTCTACGCGATGCCTTATCCGCGCGAAGAGGGTGGTCAGCGCTTCATCTGGGGCGCGACGGCGGGCATGCTGCGCAATCTCTACCATCTGCTTGCCGCCTGACCGGCGCCCGCGCCCGCAGGCTCAGGCAGCAGCCGGTGCCTGCACTTCCGCGCAATGCGGGCAGCTCTTGCCCACCACGTACTTCGGGTGCTGCTGTTCCTCCGGCGTGACCACCGCACGGCACGCAAAACACTGCACCGGCCCAGCCGGCTCCAGGTTCGGGTTCAGCGCGGTGCGGTAGTCGAACACGAAGCAGTCGCCGTTGTAGTGGCTGCCGCCCACTTCCTCGAAATACTTCAGGATGCCGCCTTCGAGCTGGTAGACGCGCTCGATCCCCACTTCCTGCATGTGGATGGCCGCTTTCTCGCAGCGGATGCCCCCGGTGCAGAACGACACGACGGTCTTGCCCTCGAGTTCTGCCCTGTTCTCGGCCACTGCCGGCGGGAAGTCGCTGAATTTGGCGATGTCGTATTCCACCGCGTTGTCGAACGTACCCACCGCCACTTCGAACGCATTGCGCGTATCGAGCATCACCACCGGCCGCCCCTCGTCATCATGGCCCTGATCGAGCCAGCGCTTCAGGTCCACGGGGCGCACCGACGGCGCGCGTCCGGCCTCGGGGCGGATCAGCGGCATCTTCATCGTGATGATCTCCTTCTTGGCGCGCACCAGCATGCGCTTGAAGGGCTGGTGATCCGACAGGCTTTCCTTCGGGGCGATGTCCGCGAAGCGGGCGTCGGCGTGCAGCCAGGCCATGAACTCGTCGATCTGTGCACGCGTACCGGCCAGGAACATGTTGATGCCTTCCGGCGCGAGCAGGATCGTGCCTTTCAGGCCAGCCGCCTCGCAGCGCTCGCGCATGGCGGGGCGCAAGGTCTCGATGTCTTCGAGCGTGACGAACTTGTAAGCGGATATGTTGACGATCTGCATGGGCGACGCTGCCGGGCCGGGCGCACAAGGCGCTCGGTAACTGCCTGATTGGAAAGGCGAAATTATAGCCCCTCAAAGCGTTTCCGGACACCCGCCGACGCCTGTTTGGCGCCAGACGTTTCAGAAAACTCTCAGAGTGCGGCGCTAGGGGAGCCGGTACAATGGCGCCCTATGTCTGCACCCCGCTTCGTACACCTCCGCCTGCACTCCGAATACTCGATCGTGGATGGCATCGTCCGCCTCGACGACGCCGTCAAGGCCGCCGCCCGAGACGGGATGGGCGCGCTCGCCCTGACCGACCTTGCCAACGCCTTCGGCCTGATCCGCTTCTACAAAGAGGCGCGTGGCGGTGGCGTCAAGCCGGTGGTGGGCGCCGACGTCTGGCTGACCAACGCCGACGATCGAGAGAAGCCGTCGCGCATGCAATTGCTCGTGCAGGACCGCATCGGTTACCTGAACCTGTGCACATTGCTGTCACGTGCGTGGCTCGGCAACCAGCACCGTGGCCGCGCCGAGCTCGAGCCCGGCTGGTTCGAGGAGCCGGGCGAGGAGGGCCTGCCGCTGGCCACCGGCCTGATCGCGCTGTCGGGGGCGATGGGCGGAGATGTCGGCCTGGCGCTGGCCAACGGCAATGCCGACGCCGCGCGCCGTGCCGCCGAGCACTGGGCCAGGGTGTTCCCGAAGCGTTACTACATCGAGCTTCAACGTGCCGGTCATCCCGGCACCGATGCCTACGTGCCGCAGGCCGTGCAACTTGCGGCTTCGATGCAGCTGCCCGTGGTGGCCACCCACCCCGTGCAGTTCATGACACCGGACGATTTCACGGCGCACGAGGCCCGCGTCTGTATCGCAGAGGGCGAACTGCTGGCCAACCCGCGCCGCACGCGCAAGTTCACCACCGACCAGTACTTCAAGAGCCAGGACGAGATGTGCGCGCTTTTTGCCGATATCCCGTCTGCGCTGCAGAACTCGGTGGAGATCGCAAAGCGATGCAATCTGACGCTTGAGCTGGGCAAGCCGCGCCTGCCGCTGTTCCCGACGCCCGACGGCATGTCGCTCGACGACTACCTCGTATTCATGGCCAAGGATGGCCTTGAGAAGCGCATGGCCGTCCTGTTCCCCGACGAGGCCGAGCGAGAGCAGAAGCGCGCCGAGTACTACGCACGGCTGGAATTCGAGACCGGCACCATCATCAAGATGGGCTTCCCCGGCTACTTCCTGATCGTGGCGGACTTTATCAACTGGGCCAAGAACAATGGCGTGCCGGTGGGCCCGGGCCGGGGCTCCGGCGCCGGATCGCTGGTGGCCTACGCGCTTGGCATTACCGATCTCGACCCGCTCAAGTACGCGCTGCTGTTCGAGCGTTTCCTGAATCCGGAGCGGGTCTCGATGCCCGACTTCGATATCGACTTCTGCCAGCACGGCCGCGATCGCGTGATCACGTACGTAAAGGAGAAGTACGGCAAGGACGCCGTGTCGCAGATCGCCACGTTCGGCACCATGGCCGCCAAGGCGGCTGTGCGCGATGTGGGCCGCGTGCTCGACCTCGGCTATGGCTTTGTCGACAGCGTGGCCAAGCTGATTCCGTTCAAGCCGGGCAAGCTGGTCACGCTCGAGGAAGCAAAGAAGGAAGAGCCCGCGCTGGCAGAACGTGAGCGCAACGAGGAAGAAGTGCGCCAGTTGCTCGAACTGGCGCAGCGCGTGGAGGGCATGACGCGTAACGTCGGCATGCACGCCGGCGGCGTCCTGATTGCACCGGGCCGCCTGACCGATTTCTGCCCGCTCTATACACAAGGCACCGACGGCATGAGCGGCGTCGTCAGTCAGTACGACAAGGACGACGTGGAAGCCGCGGGCCTGGTCAAGTTCGACTTTCTGGGCCTGACCACGCTGACGATCCTCGACTGGGCCGAGCGCTATATCCGCCGGCTCGACCCGAGCAAGGCCGACTGGAACTGCAGCCAGATTCCGCTCGACGACGGCCCGGCTTTCGAGATTCTCAAGAGCGCCAACACGGTGGCGGTGTTCCAGCTGGAAAGTCGCGGCATGCAGGGCATGCTCAAGGACGCCAAGCCTGACCGCTTCGAGGACATCATCGCGCTCGTGGCGCTGTATCGTCCCGGCCCGATGGACCTGATCCCGAGCTTCTGCGCCCGCAAGCACGGCCGCGAGAAGGTCGAGTACCCCGATCCGCGCGTCGAGCCCGTGCTCAAGGAGACCTACGGCATCATGGTCTACCAGGAGCAGGTGATGCAGATGGCGCAGATCATCGGCGGTTACTCGCTCGGTGGCGCCGATCTGCTGCGCCGTGCCATGGGCAAGAAGAAGGCTGAGGAAATGGCCCAGCACCGCGAACTGTTCCGCGTAGGCGCGGACAAGAACGGGCTGACCGCACAACAGGCCGACGACATCTTCGACCTGATGGAGAAATTCGCGGGCTACGGCTTCAACAAGTCGCACGCCGCTGCGTACGCGCTGCTGGCCTACTACACAGCCTGGCTCAAGGCGCACCATCCGGCCGAATTCATGGCAGCCAACATGTCGCTGGCCATGGACGATACCGACAAGGTCAAGATCCTCTACGAGGACTGCCGCCTGAACAAGATCGCGGTGCTGCCGCCCGACGTCAACGCCAGCGAGTACCGTTTCGCGCCGACTGACGCGAAGACGATCCGCTACGGCCTGGGTGGCATCAAGGGCTCGGGTCAGGGTGCAATCGAGGATATCCTGCGCGCGCGCGAAGAACGGCCATTCGACGACCTGTTCGATTTCTGCGAGCGCGTGGACCGCCGTCAGGTCAATCGCCGCACGATCGAGGCGCTGATCCGCGCGGGTGCGTTCGACAGCCTGAACGACAATCGCGCCCAGATGCTGGCCTCGGTGTCGATCGCGATGGAAGCGGCCGACCAGAAGGCCGAATCGGCCAACCAGGTGTCCTTGTTTGACCTGATGGACGACGCAGGCGAGTCGCATCGTCCGGAACTGGTGGACGAGCCGCGCTGGTCGCCCAAGCGCACGCTGCAGGAAGAGAAGCAGGCGCTCGGCTACTACTTCTCGGGCCACCTGTTCGATGCGTCGCGTGACGAGGTGCGCAAGTTCGTCAAGGGCACGCTGGCCGCGCTCGAAAAGGAAGTGCAGGGCAACGGCGGCGGTTATGGGCGCGACGTGCGCGGCAAGGTGATTGCCGGCGTCATCATGGGCGTCCGTACGCAGATGACGCAGCGCGGCAAGCTGATCATCGTCATGATCGACGACGGCACTGCACAGATCGAAATGACGGTGTTCAACGAGCTGTTCGATGCCAATCGGCACATGTTCCGCGAAGACGAGCTGTTGATCGCGCAGGGCAACGCGCGTCATGACACATTCACGGGCGGCGTGCGTTTCACCGCTGATTCGGTGCTGGATCTCGTTGCCGCGCGTGCGCGCTATGCCGACGCTGTATGCCTCGGCTTCAATGGTAATGCATCGACGGAGCGGCTGCGCGAACTGCTGACGCCGTATCTGGCCAATGTCGCGAAGACCCCGGGCGTGCCGGTGCGCATCAGCTATGCCAACAAGACCGCGCAATGCGAGGCGATGCTGGGAGACCAGTGGCAGATCACGCCTTCCGAAGAAGCGCTGACGACCCTGCGCAGCGCGCTGGGCGACAGTGTGCGCATGGTCTATGACTGAGCATGCGAGCTCGCCCGGCGCGCCGGACGTGCACAAGCCTCGCATCCTGTTCCATGTGACGCATTTCCTGCACGGCGGCATCGAGACATCGCTGGTGTCGCTACTTGCCGCGCTCGATCGCGAACACTTCGAGATCGGCCTGACCGTCACGTACCCGTCGGAGGCGCTCGAATCCCATTTTCGGGCGCGGCTGCCGGGCAACGTGAAGCTGCACGTGCTGGCGCCCGAGCGCTGGCTGTCGCATTTTCGCCAGTTGAAGAAAGCGCGCAAGCTCGGGCCGCTCGGCAAGATCTATGAGGAAGTGTTGCTGCCGCCGGTGCGCAAGCCGCTGATGAAGCGCCGTTTCCAGCGGATTCTGGCGCAGGGCTACGATGTGGTGGTCGACTACGACATGTCGCTGTCGCGTCTCACCGGGCCGCTGCCGGTGCCAATGATCGGCTACCAGCACTTCAGCGTGGCACACCTCGACCGGGGCCATCAGCGCAAGCTGCGCAAGCTGCGGCACCAGTGCCGGACCGACTACGATGCCGTGGTGATGCTGACCGAAACCATGCTGAACGATGCGCGCGCGCTGATCCCCGAGGCGGCTGACAAGCTCGTGCGGCTCTATAACACGATCGACCTCGACAGCATCCGCGCCAAGGGAAACGCGCCGCTCGACGCCGCGGTGGCGCCTTCAGGGCCGTACATCGTATCCGTGGGCCGGCTTGAGGAAAGCCAGAAGGACTTCACCACGCTGTTGCGTGCCTATGCGCAACTGGTGAAGGAAGGGATCGAGGAGCAACTGGTACTGGTGGGCGACGGGGCATCGCGCCCGCAACTGGAAGCGCTGGCGCGCTCCCTCGGCATCGGCGGGCGCGTGATCTTCGCCGGTTTTCAGTCGAATCCGCATGCCTGGATTCGTCGTGCCCGGCTGCTGGCCTTTAGCTCAAAGATGGAAGGTCTGCCCAATGTGCTGCTCGAAGGGCTGGCCTTGGGGCAGGTGGTAGTCAGTACCGATTGCCCGACGGGGCCGCGCGAGATTCTCGACGATGGCCGCGCCGGGCTGCTGGTGCCGGTAGGCGACGCCGCGCAAATGGCGGCGGCGATCCGGCGTGGCTTGCAGGACGTGCCATTGCGCGAAGCGCTGCTGGCGCATGCCGCGCAACACGTCGAGCAGATGGGCTTCGGGCCGACTGCCCAGGCGTTCAGCGCGCTTGCGGATCGCCTGATGCGACGGGCTGGCGCGCCTGCTGCTGCAGCAACCACAGCTTGATGTACTTGTAGTAGCTGGCCTGGCCGTTCATCAGGGCGATGGCCACGCCCTGAGGGCCGTCCAGGAAGCCGCGGCGCACGAGATAGGTGCGCAGGAACGCCCAGCTCCCATGTAGCCACGCGCTGGCTGGCGTTGCGGTCTTGCCACGCTGAAAGGCCTGCTGGGCGCCCAGCGTCGAATATTGGTCGACCTTGCGCAGCACCTGCGAAAAGTCGTCGTAGGTGTAGTGCAGCAGCGGGTTTTGCAGATGGGCGACCGGGCCATCGGTCACGACGTTTTCGTGCACGAGGTCGTCAGTGAACCTGGCCTTGCCCACGCGGAACAGGCGGGTCAGGCGGTCAGGGTACCAGCCGCTGTGCCGGATGAAGCGGCCGCAGAAGCGTGACAGGCGCGGCATGTCGTAGGCGTCGGCCTGGCCCGAAGCGATGGCGGCCAGGATCTCGTCGCGCAGTTCTGGCGTGACGCGTTCGTCGGCGTCGATGGAGAGTACCCACTCACTTTGGGCCTTGGACAGCGCAAGGTTCTTTTGTGGGCCGAAGCCGGGCCATGTGGCGGTCTCGAAGACCTCGGCGCCCATCGCGCGGGCGGTCTCCAAGGTGCCGTCCGTGCTGCCGGAGTCCACTATAATCGCGCGGTCGCACCAGGAGACGCTCTCGAGGCACTCCCGGATATTGTGTGCCTCGTTTTTGGTAATCAGTACGACAGAGATTTTCATAGAGATGCTTGCAATGGGATTCCGCTCGCCGACGCTGCCCGCCATTCTAGCGGCAGTCGCCCCGGCGTCCCTTTCCCGTTGGCAGGTGGAGTGAACGTGAACGACAACAAACAGCAAACGCCTCAGGAATCCGATACTCTCAAGCGCGTCTGGGCCTATCTGAAGCCCGAAAAGCGCAATTTCGTGCTGGCCATCATCGCCATGGCCCTGGTGGCAGCCAGCGAGGGGATTATTCCGAAGGTCGTCAACGACCTGCTCGACAAGGGCTTCGGCGGCAGCTACGCCGGCAAGCTCTGGCATGTGCCCGCGCTGCTGGTGGGCGTGGCGCTGGTGCGTGGCCTGGCGCAGTTCGCCTCGGGCTACCTGCTTGCGCTGATCTCGAACCGCGTGTTGATGAAGATGCGCATGCAGATGTTCGACCGTATGCTGCACGCGCCGGCACTCTTCTTTCACCGCAATACCGCCGCATCGCTGATCAATGCCGTGATCTTCGAGGTGAACCAGGTGATGCAGATCCTCACTGGGGTGCTGATCACGCTGGTGCGCGATTCGTTGACCGTGGTGGCGCTGCTGATCTACCTGTTCTACACGAACTGGAAGCTCACGCTGGTGGTGGCGGTGCTGCTGCCTGCGATCGGCTTCGTGATGTCGAAGGTCAACCGCCGCCTGCGCCGCCTGAACCGCGAACACCAGACGCTGACCAATACCGCCGCCTACGTCGTGGAGGAAGCCGTGGGTGGCTTCAAGGTGGTAAAGCTTCACGGCGGCGAAGCGTACGAGATGTCGCGTTTCGAGGCGATGGCCGACCGGCTGCGCGGTTACTCGATGCGCATGGCGGTGGCCGGCGGCCTGAACCAGCCGGTGACGGCGTTCCTGGCATCGCTGGCGCTGTCCGTGATCCTGTCGATCGCGATGATCCAGGCGCAGGGCAACCAGACCACGATCGGCGGCTTCACCGGTTTCGTGATGGCGATGCTGCTGCTGATCTCGCCGCTCAAGCACCTGGCCGACCTGAACCAGCCGCTGCAGCGTGGCCTGACCGCTGCCGAGATGATCTTCCGGCTCATCGACGAACCGATCGAGCCGCAGATCGGTGGCCTGCCGCTCGAGCGTGCCCGCGGCGATCTGGTGTTCGACAACGTCGGTTTCCGCTATGGCGATGCCGGGCGTGCCGCGCTGAACCATGTCAGTCTCCGAGCCGCGCCGGGAGAGGTGGTGGCGCTGGTGGGCCCGTCGGGTAGTGGCAAGACCACGCTCGTGAACCTGGTGCCGCGCTTCTTCGATCCGACCGAGGGGCGTATCCTGCTCGACGGCCAGTCGATCAATCACTTCACCCTGTCCGAGCTGCGCCGCCAGATTGCCTTCGTCAGCCAGGACGTGGTGTTGTTCAACGATACCGTGGCCGCCAACGTGGCCTATGGCGTGCATCCGCGCGAGAAAATCGACATGGCCCGCGTGGAACGCGCGCTGGCGGCAGCCCACCTGACCGACGTGATCAAGGGCCTGCCCGAAGGGCTTGAGACCAACATCGGCGACAACGGCATGAAGCTGTCCGGCGGACAGCGCCAGCGCCTGGCCATCGCGCGCGCGATCTACAAGGACGCGCCGATCCTGATCCTCGATGAGGCTACCTCGGCGCTCGACTCCGAATCGGAACGCCAGGTTCAGGCGGCACTGGAATCCCTGATGGTCGGCCGCACCACGCTGGTGATTGCGCACCGCCTGTCGACGATCGAGAACGCCGACCGGATCGTGGTGCTGGAGCAGGGCCGGGTGGCCGAGCACGGCAGCCATGCCGAACTGCTCGAGAAGAATGGCCTGTACGCGGGCCTGCATCGCATCCAGTTTGCGTCACAGGCATAACGTCACAGGCATAAGGTCACAGGAATAAGATTCGAGAGATCCAACGGCCGTGGCGGCGTGCCACGGCCGGGCATGTACCAACAGGGGAAGATACCCCGAGGAGACAGACATGACCCAGCCACAAGCGTCGATCAGCCGCTATCCGGTTCCCGCCATCGAGAACCTGCCGGACGACATCCGGCAGCGTGTCCTTGAAGTCCAGGAGAAAGCCGGCTTCGTTCCCAATGTATTCCTTGCGCTGGCCCATCGGCCGGACGAGTGCCGCGCGTTCTTCGCGTATCACGATGCGCTGATGCTCAAGGAGACGGGCAATCTGACCAAGGGCGACCGCGAGATGATCGTGGTGGCCACGTCAGGTGTGAACCAGTGCTTATATTGCGTGGTGGCCCACGGCGCCATCCTGCGCATCTACGAGAAAAAGCCGCTGGTGGCCGACCAGGTGGCCGTCAACTACCGCAAGGCCGATATCACGCCGCGTCAGCGTGCGATGCTCGATTTCGCCATGAAAGTCTGCGAGGCCTCTCACACGGTCGGCGAGGCTGACTTCGACGCGCTGCGCGCACACGGTTTCGACGATGAGGACGCATGGGACATCGCCGCCATCACGGCGTTCTTCGGCTTGTCCAACCGTATGGCCAACACGATCAGCATGCGCCCCAACGACGAGTTCTTCCTGATGGGGCGCGTGCCAAAAGCCAAATAGGGGCAAGTATGGCCAAGCAGGGGCGTTCAGCGGATCTGCGCGCAGCCGCCGCTCCTGGGGTCGAACAGCACTGGCCACGCTTCGTCGTAGATGCCGGGGGTGCAGTGCTTCTCGCAACGGGCATGGGCCAGCGTGATGCGGCGCGGGTCCTGCCAGACCATCAGCGTGCAGCCGCTGCCGTCGATCGCATGCAGCTCGATGTGTGGCGTCTGCTGTACCTGCTTGAACTCCGTCAGGTCGAAATGGCACCAGCCGCGGCGCGATACCCAGAGTTTCCAGGTCAGCGTCTGCACGGCGTTGTGCGAAACGCGTACCGTGGCATCTTCCCGGAAGCCGTCTTCCTCCGTGCGCTTGCAGCTGCCAGCGATGTCGATCTCATGCGGGGCGATCGGCGTGGCGCGTACCGCCATCTCGGGCGCCTTCGTCGGGTAGGGCGCCGGAAGCGGGCCCTGATAGACGGGCGGCGCCTTGGCGACGAACATGTCCGTACAGGCGGCGCACAAAAAAACAGCCAGCAATGCTGGCATGGCGTTTATTAACTTCATGTCGGCCCCCCTCGTGCGACCCGCACCGCGCCTATTCACTGTAGGGGATGCCAATCCAAAGACCAGCAGGATATGTTCGGGAGAAGTCCTAGCGTG
>JAFAJB010000223.1 GCA_019236395.1 Cupriavidus sp. | reverse complement strand
CAGGCCCGGCACCAGGCGCAGCAGCGCCTCGCGGTTTTCGCCCTGGCTGTGATTGAGCGCGTGCGTCGGGCCGTGCAGGAACTTGCGGGTCAGGCCGCCGGAGAGCGCTTCGAGCACCGCGGCGGGGTCGTCGCCGCGCGCCAGCATGCGCCGCGCACGTTCGAGTTCGGCCTGGCGGATGGCTTCGCCCTGCGTTTGCAGGTCGCGGATGACGGGCACCACGCTGCGCGTTTCCAGCCAGTGCATGAAGTTCTGCACGCGCGACTCGATGATGGCCTCGGCCTGCGCCACGGCGGCCTGACGCATCGCGTTGCCTTCGCGCACGATGGCGCCAAGGTCATCGACGGTGTACAGGAACACGTCGTTCAGGCGCGCCACTTCGGGTTCGACGTCGCGCGGCACGGCCAGGTCCACCATCATGATCGGGCGGTGCTTGCGGCGCTTGACCGCGCGCTCCACGGCGCCCAGGCCGATGATCGGCAGCGAACTCGCGGTGCAGGACACCACGATGTCGAACTCGTGCAGGCGGTCGCCCAGGTCCTGCAGGCGGATCGCCTGCGTGGTCAGGCCCTGTTCGGCAAGCTGCTCGGCCAGTCTTTCGCCGCGCTCGATGGTCCGGTTGGCCACCACGATCTGACGCGGCATCTGCGCGGCAAAGTGCGTGGCGCAGAGTTCGATCATCTCGCCCGCGCCGATGAACAGCACGCGCTGCGTGGAGACGCTTTCAAAAATGCGTTGCGCCAGGCGAACCGCCGCGGCTGCCATCGATACCGAATGGGCGCCGATCTCGGTCTGGCCGCGCACCTCCTTGGCCACGGCGAAGGTGCGCTGGAACAGCTGGTTCAGGTACGTGCCGAGCGCGCCGGCTTCGCCAGCGGTGCGTACGGCGTCCTTCAACTGCCCCAGGATCTGCGTTTCGCCGAGCACCATCGAATCGAGCCCGCTGGCCACGCGGAACGCATGGCGCACGGCTTCGGACTGCGGCAGGGCGTACAAATGCGGCGCCAGTTCCGATGCGGGCACATTGTGATGCTGCGCCAGCCAGCGCAGCGTGTGCTCGAAACCTTCCGAGCCCGGCTGCAGCACATCGGTGGCGCAGTAGATCTCGGTACGGTTGCAGGTGGAAAGAATGGCGGCCTCGGTGCCGTTGCGTCCCGACAGGTGGGTTCGCAGCGTGCCAAGTGCGGGTTTGATCTGCTCAAGCGGAAACGCCACACGTTCGCGGAGCGAGACGGGTGCCGTGGTGTGATTGATACCGATCGCGAGCAGTTGCATTTGTGGGGTTCTGATGCCATCCGGATCGCAACCGGAAGCGCTGGTCATTATACCGCCCGGTTGCAGAGTTGCAGGAGATCGGGGTGTTTTGTTCCAACTGAAGTATTGTTATGGCCTGCGTCACACGGTGTGGCGGACAGCACACAGAGAACACGGGAGGAGCGGATGCTCGGCATGGCACTGGTAGGGGCGATCGTCGGACTGGCCGGGCGGCTGATGCATCCGTCCGGACGGGTCGTCAGCCTGCCGGCCGCGCTATTGCTGGGCGTGACCGGTGCCCTGGCCGCTTTCTACGCGGGCCGCGCGATGCATCTGTTCTCAGATGGCCAACTGCTCGGCTGGGGCGCGGCGATCACCGGATCGGCCGCGCTCGTCGCGCTCTGGGGTGTTGTGCGGCCGCGTCGGTAACGGGTGAATTGACGCAAAAGTCAGGAATCCCAACCAGTTTTTTCGGGATTCAAGCCCTTGCGTCCAGGAATCGACGCAGGATGGCGGCCGAGTAATGGCTGGCGACGTCGCGCAAAAATGACGAAAAATCCACGTGCGCGGTGTCATCGGCGCGGTCAGAGACCGTGCGCAGCAGCGCATAGCGCACGCCGTACTCGTAGCAGATCTGCGCCAGCGCGGCGCCTTCCATTTCCACGGCCTGCAGTGCCGGCAACTGGTCGCGCAGGGCGCCAACCGCCGCTGGCGAATTGATGAACTGGTCGCCGCTCGCGATCATGCCGACGTGCAGGCGCGGGTCGTGTACGCCGAAGCGGGCCAGGACGCCGTCGGGTACCTCGGTGGCCAGGTCCAGCCGCAGGAAGTCCTCGGCGGCGCGGCGCAACGCAGCGGTGAGTACGGGATCGGCCGGGAATTCGGTCCGGTCGAGCAGTGGTACCTCGTGGCGCGGAAACAGCGGCCGGGCGTCCATGTCGTGCTGGACCGTGCGGTCCGCCACCACGATATCCCCCACGCGCACGCCGGGCCCCACGCCACCGGCCAGGCCGGTGAACACGATCTCGTTCACACCGAATTCGCGGATCAACGTGACAGTGGTGGCAGCCGCGGCCACCTTTCCGACGCGCGCGAGCACCAGCACCACCGGCTGGCCGTGCAGCGTGCCGCTGTAGTAATCGCGCATACCGATCGTGCGCCTTGTGGCGCGCGCGTCCTCATGGCGCATGGCGGCGATCAGGCCGTCGACTTCGTCGTGCAGGGCGGCAAGGATGCCGAGGGTCATGATGGGTGTGGCCTGGAACGGAGAGAGCGCCAGCATACCGATGCGACGTCGGGGGCGGAAGCCCCGCGATGGGTAAGAGCGGGTAAGGGCCGGCCGGCGATTCCGTCACTTCTGGGTGCCGTTTTTGCTACATTGCGAGGCATGCCGACATTCCGGAGATCGCCGGGTGGAAACCTTCTCACATCGTCGCACCGCGCAGCAGGCCCTGGCCGACTGGCGTGCCCAGGGGCGACTTGACGCGGATGGCGTGGCCACCGCCTGGGCGCCGACGCTCCCGGATCGCACTGACTGGCGCCGCTGGCTCGACCGCGCGCTGCTTATCCTCGGCACCGCGCTGCTCTGCGCCGGTGTCATCGTCTTCTTCGCCTTCAACTGGGCGGCGCTGCACAAGTTCACGAAGTTTGGATTGCTCGCCGCATTGCTGACGCTGCTGGCAGGCTTCGCGTCGTTGCGTCCGCCCGGCGACATGGCAGGGCGCGCCGCGCTGGCCGGCGCGCAGATCGTGTCCGGCATGCTGATGGCCGTGATGGGCCAGACCTACCAGACCGGTGCCGACGCATGGCAGCTCTTTGCGCTCTGGACGCTGCTGGCGATGCCCTGGGCATTGGCCGCGCGCGCCGCGCCACATTGGTGGATCGTGCTGGTCGTGGGGAATGTGGCGCTGCTGCGCTATGGCAGCGTGCGGCTCGGCGTGGGCGGCATGTTCGAGCTGCTGTTCTCGGCCAGGTACGCACGCGAAACCATGATGTTCCTGCTTGGAGGCTCCGTGATCCAGCTCGCGCTCTGGTACGTGCTGGCGGCCCGCGCGGGTAGCTGGGGCTTCCGCGGCGTCACGGGCCCACGGCTGATCGGCATCCTGGCGTGCGCGTACGCGGGCTGGGTCGGCCTGATGAGCCTGCTGACAAGCCAGGTCGAAGGTGTGGGCCTGCTGGTCTGCGGGGCGGCCCTGGTCGGGCTGGGGGCCTGGTTCCGCTGGCGTGCGTTCGACATCGTCGTGCTGAGCCTGGTTTGCCTGACCGGCATCGGCGTCATCATCACGGCTGCCGGCCGCTGGCTGATCGACCTCCATGGCGACTTCGGCTCGTTCCTGTTGCTGGCGATGCTGACGATCGGCCTGGCCGTGGTCGCCGCCACGTGGCTGCTGCGGGCGTGGCGCGAGGAAACCGGGAGGACGGCATGAGTACCGAACAGATCGAACGCCTGCTCTGGCAGCAACTGGCGGCCCGGGGCGCGGTGCATGGCGAGTACGCCGCCACCCTGCGCACGCCATGGCCGATTCGCCTGCTGATGGGCGCGGCGGGCTGGCTGGGCGCGCTGTTTGCGCAATTGTTCCTGCTCGGGTCCGTTTTTGCCGTGACGCGTGGCAACGGGCCGGCCATCGCCATCACCGGGGTATTGATGATCAGCGCGGCCATCCTGATGTATCGCCTCACCGGGCACGACAGCGCACGGATCGCGCTGGGCCAGTTCGCGCTGGCCGCGAGCCTCGGCGGGCAGGGCATGCTGATCGTCGGCGTGGGGGAGACCCTCGGTATCGACCGGCTGATGCAAACCGCGCCGTTCTGGCTGGGCGTGGCTGCATTGGAAGTCGTGCTGTTTGCGATCGTCCCGAATCGCCTCCATCGATTCGTGGCGGCGCTCGGCGCCTGGGCGGCGGCGACCGTCGCGCTATATGTTGCGCTGGGCGGCTCGATTCGCCATCCGTTCCTTGCGATGCCGTTTTCGGTGGGGATTCCGGGGGCGCTGGCCATGGCGGCCGTGACGGCATTCGTGCTGGTCGAAGGGCGTATCGCGGCACAGCGGCGGCATGGGCTGTGGGAGCCGGCCGCCGACGCCACGCTGCTGTTTGGCCTGGCCGCGGCGCTGATCGTCACTGGCGCCACGCATCCGTTTTCGATCCTGTTCGACGATGCGAGGCCGTGGCAGATGCACGGCGCGTGGTTGCCCGGTGTTCTGCTTGGCATAGGACTGGCCGCCTTCGCGCTGATCGAATGCGCTCGCACAGGCTGTGAGGCGCGCGTCCGGGGTGCCTTGCTGCTGGTGTCGATCGCATTCAGTGCCCTGATGCTGATGGCGCCGGCCGTGACGGCCGGGGTACTCGCGCTCGCACTGGCCCTGCGGCGCGCGTCGCTGCCCTGGCTGGGCCTGGCCATCGCCGCGATCGTGCTGGGCTTCATCTGGTACTACAGCACGCTGCAATGGACGCTGCTCGCCAAATCGGCCACGCTGGCGGCCGCTGGGGCGCTGCTGCTGGCCGCACGCATCGCGCTGACCCGCATGCCGCGCAAGGAGGTCATCGCATGAAACGCTGGATCGTTATTGGCTGGCTGCTGGCCATCGGCGTCGCGGTGGCGGGCATCGTCGGCCGCGAGCACGTGATCTCAACAGGCGATGTGGTCTACCTGCGTCTGGCGCCGGTCGATCCGCGATCGCTGATGCAGGGCGACTATATGGCCCTGAACTTCGCCATCGGTCTGGAAGTGGCGGCCGCCCATGGTCAGGAAGAGACGAAGCTTCGCCGCGAGGAGGTCGTCGTCATCCGCCGCGACGCCAATAACGAAGGGCACTTCGTCCGCCTGCACAAGGGCGAGGCGCTGGCCGCCGGCGAACAGTTGCTGCGTGTGCAGAATGTGCCGTCGCGCTGGGGACGGTCGATGGTGCAGGTATCGACCGACGCATGGTTCTTCCAGGAAGGGAAGGCGGATCGCTTCGCGAAGGCGAAATTCGGCGAGTTCCGTGTGGATGCGAGCGGGCAGGCGTTGCTGGTGGGGATGCGGGATGAGCGGTTGGGGGCGATGTAGTGGCCAGCCCCCGGTTTGCTGGGCGATTGGCCAGTCAGGAAAACAAAAAGCCCGCCGGGTGAGGCGGGCTTTTTCGGGAGGCCGGGTCAGACCCGGAGCAACCGTTCGCGGTCAGACGTTGAACAGGAAGTTCATCACGTCGCCGTCGTGCACCACGTATTCCTTGCCTTCCGCGCGCATCTTGCCGGCTTCCTTGGCGCCGGTTTCGCCCTTGAACGCGATGAAATCGTCGAAGGCGATCGTCTGTGCGCGGATGAAGCCGCGTTCGAAGTCGGTGTGGATCACGCCGGCGGCCTTCGGGGCGGTGTCGCCCACGTGGATCGTCCAGGCGCGCACTTCCTTCACGCCAGCGGTGAAGTAGGTCTGCAGACCCAGCAGCTTGAAGCCCGCGCGAATCACGCGGTCCAGGCCCGGCTCTTCCATGCCCAGGTCGGCCAGGAACTCGGCCTTGTCGGCGTCGTCCAGATCGGCGATCTCCGCTTCGATCGCGGCGCAGACTGCCACCACCGGCGAGCCGGTCGTCTTGGCGTATTCGCGCACGGCGTCCAGGTGCGGATTGTTCTCGAAACCATCTTCACGCACGTTGGCCACGTACATGGTCGGCTTGGCCGTGATCAGGCAGAACGGGCGCAGGGCATCCCACTCTTCCGGGGCCAGGTCCAGGGTGCGCACGGCCTTGGCTTGATCGAGCACCGCCTGGGTCTTTTCCAGCACGGCCACCAGGCGTAGCGCTTCCTTGTCGCCGGCGCGGGCCGGCTTGATGTAGCGGGCCAGGGCCTTTTCGACGGTGGCCAGGTCGGCCAGCGCCAGTTCGGTGTTGATGACTTCGATGTCCGACAGCGGGTCGACCTTGCCGGCCACGTGGATCACGTTGTCGTCCTCGAAGCAGCGCACCACGTGGGTGATGGCGTCGGTTTCGCGGATATTGGCCAGGAACTGGTTGCCCAGGCCTTCACCCTTGGACGCACCGGCCACCAGGCCGGCGATGTCGACGAACTCGACCGTCGCCGGCAGGATACGCTCGGGCTTGACGATCTCGGCCAGCTTGCCAAGCCTCGGATCCGGCACTTCCACCACGCCCACATTGGGCTCGATGGTGCAGAACGGATAGTTTTCGGCGGCGATGCCGGCTTTCGTCAGGGCATTGAACAGCGTGGACTTGCCGACGTTGGGCAGGCCGACGATGCCGCATTTGAGGCTCATGGTGTCAGGCGGAAAATTGCGAAACCCGTATTCTAGCGGATGGGCGTGGCCAACCGGGGTGGCAATCCTGCTGGCGGGCATGCGTTGGGTCAGCAATGCCGCCCTCGTCACCTAGCTATAATCCAGGCATGTCCGGACCTGCCGCATCGGTGCCACGCGCCGTCACCTCTTTCATGTCCTCGAATCCTTCCTCCCGCTTCCAGATCGCCGTGGTCGGCGGTGGCCTTGTTGGCAAGGCCTGCGCGCTGTTGCTGGCCCAGCAGGGCATGCAGGTGGCGCTGGTGGCGCCCCGGCCCGCAGTCGACGCCGCCGCGCGCATCGGGCAGGACGACTGGGATACCCGCATCTACGCGTTTTCGGCCAGTTCGCAGGCGCTTCTGGAGCGGCTGCGCGTCTGGGAGGCGCTCGATCCGGCCCGCGTCCAGCCAGTGCGCGACATGCGCGTGTTCGGCGACGAAAGCGCGGCGGAGACCAATCCGACGCTCGATGGTGACCTGCACTTCTCGGCCTATGCCGCCGCGGTGCCGCAGCTCGCGTGGATCGCTGAATCGGGCCATGTTGAACGGCTGCTCGATACCGCGCTGCGTTTCCAGCCGCAGGTGCAATGGTTCGACGATACAGCCACGACGCTTGAGCGCGATATCGGTGGCGTGACGTTGACGCTCGCCAGTGGCGCCCGTCTCCGGGCCAATCTGCTGGTCGGCGCCGACGGGGCGCGTTCCTGGGTGCGTCAGCAGTGTCATATCGGCACCACCCAGCGCCGCTATCGCCAGCTTGGCGTGGTGGCCAATTTCGAATGCGAACTGCCGCATCAGGAAACTGCCTGGCAGTGGTTCCTTGGCGCACCCGAGAAGCTGATGGCCGACGAGGAACCTGCCAACGGCGAAATCCTGGCGATGCTGCCGTTGCCGGGCAATCGCTTGTCGATGGTGTGGTCGGCCGACGAAGCCCACGCGCGTGATTTGCTGGCACTCTCGCCGGAGGCGCTGGCGGCAACCGTCGCCCAGGTGGCAAGCGGCGCAGTCGGCGCGCGCTTTGGCACCTTGCGCTGCATTACGCCCGCGCAGGGCTTCCCGCTGGTGCTGCAACGCGCCGAGCAGTTCGTCCAGCCCCATGTGGCGCTGGTGGGCGATGCGGCGCATGTGGTCCATCCGCTGGCCGGGCAGGGTATGAATCTGGGGTTGCGCGATGTCGTGGAACTCGGCCGTGTGATGGCCGACAAAGAGACGTTCCGCTCCGAGGGCGATTTGCGCCTGTTGCGCCGCTACGAGCGTGCTCGCGCCACCGATCTGCTTTCGCTGACGGCCGCCACGGACGGCCTGCATCGCCTGTTCTCGCTGCCCGGCATGCCTGCGCGCGTGGTGCGCAACCTGGGGATGCGCGCCGTGGGCAGTCAGGGGCTGCTCAAGCGCTTCCTGATCGGCCACGCGCTTGGGTAAGACTGCGAGGTCAACACCTGCGAGGTCAATCCAACCTTTAACGATTTACCGATGACGAACAAGCCGGCACACTGACCGGTGCATCGCTTTCCTGGAGTCAATATGTTGCAACTGTTTCGCCGCCGTTCCGCCCGCATCGCTGCCATTGCCACACTGGCCGGCGGCGTGGCTGCCGCCGGCTATGCCCTGCACGCGATGGCCGCGGACGAGCCGGGCGCGGACCGTATCAAGGCGTCGATCCAGAAAATGCTGGGCGACCGTGCCGAGGTCAAGAGCGTGACCAAGGCGCCGGTGCCGGGCCTCTATGAAGTCAATGTCAGCGGCCAGATTGTCTATACCGACACCACCGGTCGCTACATCATCAATGGCGAGCTGATCGATACCAAGACCAACACGAACCTGACCGAGGAGCGCCTGGCCGAGCTCAACAAGATCAAGTGGTCGGATCTGCCGCTGTCGCGTGCCATCAAGTGGACCAAGGGTGACGGCAGCCGTACGGTCGCGGTGTTCTCGGACCCTAACTGCGGTTACTGCAAGAAGATCGAGCAGACCTTCCAGCAGATGGACAACATCACGGTCTACACCTTCCTGTACCCGGTGCTGTCGCCCGATTCGACGGTCAAGGCGAAGCAGGTCTGGTGCGCCACCGATCGCACCAAGGTCTGGCGCGACTGGATGCTGAACCACGTGGCGCTGACCGGCAACGGCGGTTGCAAGACGCCGGTCGATGACAACCTGGCGCTCGGCCAGAGCCTGAACATCACCGGTACGCCGGCGGTCTTCTTTACCGATGGCACGCGAATCCCGGGTGCCGCCGATGCAGCCACGATCGAGCGCAAGCTAGCGAGCCTGAAGAAGTAAATCCGAGGCCGGACCCCATCCGGCTGTCTGAAGCGGCCGGTACAAACCGGCCGCTTTGCATTTCCGCACCGAACAACGCATACGAAACGCATACGAAACGGGAGACATCGATCATGACTTTCCAGGCATTGCTGCTGACCCAGGCCGACGGCAAGACGCAGGCGGAGATTGCGCAGCTTGACGAGAGCCAGTTGCCCGCCGATGGCAACGTGCTGGTTGCGGTCGACTACTCCACGATCAACTTCAAGGATGGCCTGGCGATCACGGGCCGTTCGCCGGTGGTGCGCAAATGGCCGATGGTGGCCGGTATCGATGGTGCGGGCACCGTGCTCGAATCCGCCGACCCGCGCTGGAAGCCCGGCGATCGCGTGGTGCTGAACGGCTTTGGCGTTGGCGAGACGCATTGGGGCTGCCTGGCGCAGCGTGCGCGGCTCAAGGGCGATTGGCTGGTCAGGCTGCCCGACGCGTTCACCACGCGGCAGGCGATGGCGATCGGCACGGCCGGCTATACGGCGATGCTGTCGGTGCTGGGGCTCGAACGCGGCGGTGTGAACGGCCCGGTGCGTCCTGGCGATGGCGACGTGCTCGTGACTGGTGCCTCGGGTGGTGTCGGCTCGGTGGCGATTGCGATCCTGTCCAAGCTTGGCTATCGCGTGACCGCATCCACGGGCAAGACTTCGGAGGCCGATTTCCTGCGTGCGCTTGGGGCCGCCGACGTGATCGACCGCGCCGAACTGAGCGCACCGGGAAAGCCTCTGCAGAAGGAACGCTGGGCCGCCGTGATTGACTCCGTCGGCTCGCACACGCTCGTCAACGCCTGCGCGCAGATGCGGTATGGCGGGGTGGTCACCGCGTGCGGGCTGGCGCAGGGGATGGACTTCCCCTCCTCGGTGGCGCCGTTCATCCTGCGTGGCGTGACATTGGCTGGCATCGACAGCGTGATGGCCGCAATGCCGCTGCGCGAGACCGCCTGGAAGCGTCTGGCCCAGGACCTGGCGCCCGATCGCCTGGAGGCCATCACCCGAGAGATCAAGCTTGCCGAGGCGATCGACGCCGGGCGCAAGATCGTCGAAGGTGGCATGCGCGGGCGCGTGGTGGTTGATGTGAACGGCTGACCGGGCCGATTGCCGCAAGCCAAACCGGGCATCCCGGGACGGTCCGGGACGTGACGCTACAATCGAGACCATGACGCCGATCCGCTACGCCATCGCCCCGCTTCATCCGGAAGCCCATCTGTTCGCCGTCACCGTGACGGTGGATGTTCCCGATTCCGCTGGCCAGGTGTTCACGCTCCCTGCGTGGATTCCGGGCAGCTACATGATTCGCGACTTCGCGCGCAACATCGTCCGTATCCGTGCCGATGCGGGCGGCGTGCAGGTTCCACTGACGAAGATCGACAAGCAGAGCTGGCAGGCCGCGCCGCTGGCCGCCGATGCTGGCCCGCTGGTGATCAGCTACGAGGTCTACGCGTGGGATCTTTCCGTGCGTGCCGCCCATCTCGACACCACGCATGGCTTCTACAACGGCAGCTCGGTGTTCCTGCGTGTGGTCGGGCAGGACGACGGGCCCTGCACGGTCGATATCCATCCGCCTGCGGGCGAATCCTACGCCGGCTGGCGCGTGGCCACGGCGCTGCCCGAGGCGCGCGGGCCCGGTGGCGCGCGCCGCTATGGCTTCGGGCGTTACCAGGCCGCCGACTACGACGAACTGATCGACCACCCCGTCGAGATGGGCACGTTCGCGCTGGCCAGCTTCCGCGCCTGCGGCGTGCAGCATGACGTGGTCTTCACGGGCAAGGTGCCGCAGCTCGACCTGCAGCGCGTGTGCCGCGACCTGAAGAAGATCTGCGAAGCGCAGATCAAACTGTTTGAGCCACGCTCGGCGCGCGCGCCGATGCTCGACAGCAATCGCCGCTACGTGTTCATGACGATGGTCACGACCGACGGTTACGGCGGCCTGGAACACCGCGCCAGTACGGCGCTGATGTGCGCGCGCAACGATCTGCCCGCGCGCGGCAACAGCGATACCAGCGAGGGCTATCGCACGTTCCTCGGCCTGTGCAGCCACGAGTATTTCCACACGTGGAACGTCAAGCGGATCAAGCCCGCGGCGTTCGTGCCGTATCAGCTCGACCGTGAAACCTATACGCCACTGCTGTGGCTGTTCGAGGGGTTCACAAGCTACTACGACGACCTGATCCTGGTGCGCACCGGGCTGGTGACCGGCCAGCAGTATGTCGAGATGTTGGGCAAGACCTGGAACGGCGTGCTGCGCGGCAGCGGCCGCACCAAGCAGAGCGTGGCTGACAGCGCGTTCGATGCCTGGACCAAGTACTACCGCCAGGACGAGAATGCGCCGAACGCGATCGTCAGCTACTACACGAAGGGGTCGCTGGTGGCGCTGGCGCTGGACCTGACGATCCGCGAGAAGACGCGCGGCCGCAAGTCGCTCGACGACATCATGCGTGCGCTGTGGCAGCGCTATGGGCGTGACTTCTACGCGCCCGGCGCCGTGCAGCGAGGCGTGACCGAAGCCGAGATTCACGCGCTGTTCGATGAGGTGACGGGCCTGCGGCTCGGCAATCTGCTGCACACGCTGACCGAAGGCATGGGCGAGATCGGCCTTGTGCCGCTGCTGCGCACGTTCGGCGTCAAGGCCGAAGTCCAGAAGCCGGACGGTGCCGCGGCGCTCGGCATCAAGACCGCCACGCAGGATGGCTGGGTTCGCGTGAGCCAGGTGCTCGATGGCGGGGCGGGGCAGGCGGCAGGGCTGTCGGCCGGTGACCTGCTGGCAGCCGTCGACGGCCTGCGCGTGGCGCCGGGCCAGCTCGACAAGCTACTGGCGCGATACCGGGCCGGCGACCGTACCGAGTTGCATGTGTTCCGGCGTGACGAGCTGCAGGTACTGCGGGTCACGCTGGCGCGCGAGCCGGCGGTGCAGTACAAGGTGTCCGTGGAAGCGGGCAAGCATGCCGGGCGAACGCGCTGGCTTGGCCAGTAACCTGTCTGTCACAGCGCCGTCGCCATACTGGTGACGGCAGCGTCCCTTCGTTCCGGTACTCCAATCCGCCCCATGGAATACGCGCACGACCCCCGCACGTTCCTTTACTCGCACTATCTCTACCGCGGCCTGCGCTCGGCCACGGGCGTCATCGGCATGACGCTGCTGGCCATGCAGTTCATGGATCTGCCCAGCGCGATGGTTGTCTCGATCGGCGCGCTCTGTACCAGCCTGATGGACCTGCCGAGTCCGTTGAACCACAAGATCAACGAGATGCTGGCCAGCGTGCTGCTGTGCACGGTGGTGACCGCGGCAGTTGCACTGGCCACGCCGTTCCCGCGCGTGATGCCGTTCGTGCTGGTGCTTGTCACGTTCCTGGCGGGCATGCTGACGGTCTATGGCAACAAGACCATGTCGCTGCAGTTCTCGATGCTGTTCGTCATGACGTTGACGGTGAACGAGGAGTTCGTGGTGCGCACGGCGCTATCGCACGCGGCCCTGTACGGCGTGGGCGCGCTGGGCTACATGCTCTATGCGATCGTCGTGGGCTGGATCATGGAGCGGCGTACACGACAGCAAATTCTGGCCGAGTCGCTCTACGAGATGGCCGCCTATCTCGACATCAAGGCCGGGTTCTACGATGCCGGCACCGACTACGACGTACTGTTCAACCAGCTGGTGCGGCAACAGATCGTGGTGGCGGAGCGCCAGCAGGCCGCGCGCGACATGGTGCTGCGCGGCAACAAGACGCCCTATGACGGGTTGCTCATCCGGGTGCATCTGCGCATGCTGGAGCTTTACGAGTACCTGCTGTCGACCAATACCGACTACCCGTTGCTGCGGCAGACGTTCGGCGGCACGCCGGTGCTCGACGGCCTGCGCCGGCTGGTGCTAGGGCTGTGCAAGGATCTGGAGGAGGTGGCCTACGACATCACGCGCGGGCGGCCGTCGTACAGCGCGTACGACTATGCGTCGGACCTGCGCACGGTCGAGGCTGAAATCGCCCAGCTTCGCCACCATCATGTGTCCGCGACGGCGATGACCGCGCTGGCCGAAACCTTCGACATGATCCGCGGCGCGATCACGCTGATGGGCCAGTTGCACGAGGCGTCGCGTACGCCGGTGGAGCCGGCGCAAGTGCTGCCCGGCTCGGACATGACGCCGTTTCTGACACGGCAGAAATACGAGCTTGGCGTGGTGTTCGACAGCCTGAACTGGCGCTCGCCCGCGTTCCGGTTCGCGGTGCGCATCACGCTGGCGGTGGCAACGGGGCTCTGGCTTGGCGATCACCTGCCTTACGCGTCGCACAGCTACTGGATCTTGCTGACGATCGTGGTGATCCTGAAGCCGAATTTCAGCATGACCAGGCAGCGATACAACGACCGCCTGATCGGCACGCTGATCGGCTGCATCATCAGCGTCGGCATCCTGCACTGGATTCACGCGCCGTTGGTTTTGCTAGGTGTGCTCTACCTGGCGCTGGTGGCGAGCGCGGCGTTCTCCACGATCAAGTACCGCTATACCGCGATCGCAGCCTGCGTGCAGGTGCTGATCCAGATTAACCTGCTGATGCCGGGCAGCCAGACGGTGGTGGGCGAGCGGCTCGTCGATACCGTGATCGGCGGGATCATCGCCTCGGTGTTCAGTTTCGTGCTGCCGAGCTGGGAGCACCGCGGCATCCCGAATCTGGTCGAGAACGTGCTGCAGGGCTACCGCCGCTATATCGGCGCCACGCGGGATTTGCTGACGCGCAAGGCCAAGGACGACTTCGCCTATCGCGTGCAACGCAAGCAGTTCATGGATGCGTTGTCGGCACTGATCTCGTCGTTCCAGCGCATGCTCGACGAACCGCGCAGCCGGCAGCGCGCGGTGGACAACCTGAGCCGCTTTATCGTGCAGAACTACCTGGTGGCCGCACACGTGGCGGGAGCCCGCATCCAGGTGCGGCAGCACTATGGCGAACTCGATATTCCCGCGGCGGAGGCGTCGATCGAACAGGCCACCGATGCGGCCATGCGTTCGCTAACGCTGGCCAGCGAGCGGCTGGCGGGCGAGGAACGTCATGGGGCGCGCGGCGCGGGGTTCATCCGCACGCCGGCCGAAGCGGCCGTGGCAGGGGTAGGGCTGGTGCACCAGAGCCTACAGTCCTCGGCGGCCGATCCCGATGATGACGATGCAAGCGAGCGCCGCGCCCGCATCGCCGATTCGGCAGATCGGCGCAAGGCCGATGTACTGGCCCAGGCAGCAGCCGCGGGCGAGATCGGCACGAAGGAGCCGCTGCAGCGATCGCAGGATCAGCATGCCGGGACGACGGCGAGTGCTTCAGGGCGTGCCGCCAATGCGGTGCTGGAGCGTCGCCTGCGGGCGTTGCGTGAGGATGCGGCGAAGATTGCGTTGCGGACCGGCGCGATTGGCCGGGCTATTCGGATGCCTTGGAAGGGGTGATTGGTTGCGCCCCTCTCCCGCATGGCGGGAGAGGGGCCGGGGGAGAGGGC
>JAFAJB010000132.1 GCA_019236395.1 Cupriavidus sp. | reverse complement strand
TCGGGGTGAGAGGATTCGAACCTCCGGCCTCTACGTCCCGAACGTAGCGCTCTACCAGGCTAAGCTACACCCCGATTTCTGGTTTGTTGCTGGAACTCGACGTCGCCAGCAGCAAAGAACAAAAGTTTAGCAGCGTTTCATCGGGTTGGGAAGAGGGTGCAAGAAGATTTGCACCGTCTCCCTCAGCTTTGCCGTTGCAGCGAGAACGCGCAAAGGTCGATCAGCGTCTGCTTGAGCGGCGAATCCGGGAATTGCATGGCCGCTTTCTCGGCGGCTTCCGCTTCGCGCTGGGCGGCTGCGAAAGTCACTTCGAGCGCGCCGCTGGCGTGGATGGCCGAGAATACGGCGTCGAAGTGCTCGGTGCCGCCTTGCACGATGGCGTCGCGCGCCAGTTCGCGCTGCTGGGCCGTGCCGTGCTCCAGCAGGTGCAGCAGCGGCAGCGTCGGCTTGCCTTCGCGCAGGTCGTCGCCGGCGTTCTTGCCCATTTGCTCGGCGCTGGCCGTGTAGTCGAGCATGTCGTCGATCAACTGGAACGCCGTGCCGATGCGACGGCCGTATTCGGCCGCGGCTTCCTCCATCTCCGGTTCGGCGCCGGCGAGTACCGCGCCCAGTTGCGCCGAGGCCTCGAACAGCTTGGCGGTCTTGTAGCGGATCACCTGCAGGTAGCGCTCCACCGTGACTTCGGGGTCGTGCATGTTCAGGAGCTGCAGCACCTCGCCTTCGGCAATCACGTTCGTGGCGTTGGAGAGAATCTCCATGATGCGCATGCTGCCGGCTTCCACCATCATCTGGAACGCGCGCGAATAGAGGAAATCGCCTACCAGCACGCTGGCGGCATTGCCGAAGACCGCATTGGCGGTATCGCGGCCCCGGCGCAGTTCGGATTCGTCCACGACGTCGTCATGCAGCAGCGTGGCGGTGTGGATGAACTCGACCACGGCGGCCAGCTCATGGTGGCGATGGCCTTCATAGCCGAACGCGCGCGCCGACAGCAGCAGGATGACCGGGCGCAGGCGCTTGCCGCCCGCGCCGATGATGTATTCGCCGATCTGTTCGATCAGCGGCACCTCCGACGACAGGCGTCGGCGGATGACTGCGTCAACGGCGCGCATGTCGGCAGCGACCGGGGCAAGCAAGGCAGTGGCGGAAGACTGGGACAAGATGAATCACCGTTTCGGGAGGGTAGGAGGAACCCATTGCTGGATCCCTCCCCCCTAAGAACCGTACGTGCGAGTTTCCCCGCATACGGCTCAAGCCTCTACAAAATGTATGAGTTACTCAAACACCGGCTTCACTGCGACTCTGCCGTAGTGATGAACCTGGACATGGCAGTCGGGATGTACCAGTACACGATTGCTTAGAGCGTCGGACCCGCCTACTACTCTGGGTTCGATGTGGTGGTCATGCCACCCGGTCTCTTTGCTTATCGCGCTGTGGCACACCGCGCACAAGCCTCGCTGGGACATGAACAGCTTTGCCCACTGCTTCCGGTACGCCATGCTTTCTGCCATGCGTTCCTGTCGCAGCGCTTCGCCATACATTTCCTGCGCTGGGTCGAAAGGGTTGTAGTCCCCCCGCACCTTCTTGTGCCTCCGGATAGGCGTACTCGGGATCGAATACAGTCCTTTCCAGTAGCGTTCGCCAGCCTTGTTCACTTCCGTGGAACCGAACACCCAATTCCGATCATCGATTGATGCGAAGTATTTCTTTCGCACCCATTCAACTTTCTTTCTTCGATGTCGCCGTTTTGCCCACCTCCACAGCGCCCTAAATATCAGGTGCTCCATTCGGGTGAACGTCGCCTTCGCAACCACTGGGCTGTGATACTGCGCCCAGCCCCTGAGCATCGGGTTCAGCGTTTGGACTAGGTCCGCCTGCTTTCGCCCGCTGTGAGCACTGATGACCTCCTTGACCTTGCAATAAAACGTTTGTGCGTTCTTCTTGCTTGGTTTGATGAGCAGGGTTCCCGAGTACTTCCGGAAATTCCACCCAAGGAAGTCAAAGCCTTCGGCGATGTTGACGATTCGCGTTTTCTCCGTGGACAGCGAAAGCCCCCTTGTTGCTAGGAACTGTTCCACCCACGGCTTCACTTCGTTTTCTAGGACTTCCGGCGTGTTGCCGGTGATCACGAAGTCATCCGCATACCGTACGACATTCACTTTCAGCTTCTTCGTGTTGGTTACTCCCAGCTTTGCCCGTAGGGACTCGACCAGTTGTTGTTCCAAACCATTCAGTGCCACGTTAGCCAAGGTCGGGGAAATGATGCCCCCCTGTGGTGTTCCAGCGTCGGTCGCCTGAAACTGGCCTTGAAATACCACGCCAGCGTTCAGCCACTTCCGTAGGATTGCTTTGTCCATCGGGACATTGCGCTCCAGCCAGTCGTGACTGATATGGTCGAAACACCCTTTGATATCCGCTTCTAGGATCCATTGGGCCGAAGCCTTTCTGGACAAATTGACGAATAGCTGGGACATGGCATCCGCCGTGGATCGATTGATCCGGAACCCATAGGAGTTCGGATCGCTCGTCCCTTCGGACACTGGTTCCAGCGCCAGCAGATACAACGCCTGCATGGCTCTGTCCAACATGGTCGGGATGCCCAGAGGGCGTTCCTTTCCGTTGGCCTTGGGGATGTAAACCCGCCTTAACGGCAGCGGGCGGTACCCCCGGTGCTTCAACCGCCCGATGGCTTCCCATCGGGCTTCAGGCGATTTCCACTTTTCGCGGTCGACTCCTGCCGTCCGCGCACCTTGGTTCATCGCCACTCGCCTCACCGCCGATGCTTTGGCGGAAAACGAGCGGGTCAGGGATCGTTGCAGGGCTTTCACCCGGCGCCAATCCCCTTCCTGTGTTGCCTTCGCAATTCGAATCTGCATTGCCCGAACATTCCGATCGACGCGGCGCCAATTGATGTCGCCCCATCGTTGCGGGATGCCGGAGGGCGCAGATTCATCCTCTCGGATCAATACTTCCATGCTGCTCTCCTATCTTGAGGACTTCCCCAAACAGCAGAGACAACATGCCCCCTTGGGGGGCATGTCACCCCCCAAAGGGAAGAAAATTAAACAAGCGAGTTCAGTCAGCCGTCTTGCGACGAAAGACCAGTTGGAAGTCTGCTCGCTTTCGCGTGGGATGATGTTTCAACCCCTATCCGGACCATTACAGCCTGGCGTTCGCTTTCTCCAACCTCCCATACCCGCACAGCCAACAGCGTTCCTTGCGGTTCGCCTGCCTGAGTCAAATTGCACTCCGGCAGCCATACGGGCTTACCACGTTCCCTGCGCGTTACACGACTGGGTTAGGGCCTGCCTCTCCGCCGGTGGTCGTATTAGCGACGTGCCCCGAGTTTTGAGCGGGGCATCCGACCACGTACCTTTTGGTTAGTGCCTATCAGCAGCTTTGGCACCGCAATCCTTACGACGTTTATCAGCAGTTCACTACGTTACCCATACCAGCCAGCCCGCACCTTGACCCCTTTGCTGCTAGGAGCCTTTACATCCCGGCCTCACGGCATGGACGCACCCTTACGGGGGCAGCGTTGTCAGGAGAGCTTCACACCCCACCGTTACCAGTGACGCATGTCTCCATAGGCTACTGCTAGTCGCATAGCAGGTTCTCTATCGAGGCACCCTCGCGGGTGTACTCGACCGAACCATAACGCGCAGAGCTATACGCTCCGGGAAACCTCACTTCATTACTTCAGTGCCTCCGTGCTGGCAGGCGCTTGACGACAGACGGGCTCTTGTGAGCGCATGGCCTGTGTCCCAAAGAACGTAGCGCCGACCCTGTTGGGCCGGTTTAAATGCTATGTAGCGAACACGCAGCGAAACTGCCGCTCCATGTCCATCCGCACCCTCCGGGGAGAGCGCGTACTGCAAAGACACCTGCCCAAAGGCAAGCGTCCCCGCCTTTGGGCAATGGCTGGAAATCCATCCAGCAGAAAGCAAGCTGTGTGTTAGCCGATACGCTGGCCTTCCCACAACACATGGACTCGCTCCAGCCTTCCGGCTGGGCTTGTCAAAGCAATAAATGGTTGAGATTGGACGGTTCAGGCCGAAGCTTTCCCCTTGTCTCAACGAAAGGTCGATGCTCCTTACGTTGGAGCTACCCGGACACGAGTGTGCGTGTCGCACCAAAACCGGTGGATTATATGCGATGCGCGTGTGCGCATGGCTGTTGTGGGTAGCAAGCTGGAAGGGAATGTCAGGGTGTGTGGCGGCTTGGCACACGTGGCCCATGGCGCAGTGCGCATTCGACATATCTATAATGCCGCCATGAACGAGCCTCGCGATTCCCGCCGACGCGCCCGCCGCACCGCCTGGTGGGTTGCCTTTGCCGCCCTGGCCGGGTTCCTGCTGGCAGACCTGACCTGACACTCCGCGAGCGGGAAGTGACCCGGTCGCCGCTGGAAGTGCCTCGGCGGGCTATCTCGTTGTTTTCTTTGCAGATTTCCTGGAACTGGTCTACAATTGCCGGTTCCTTCGGTCGCGCTTTCCTGCGTGTACCGTCTGCGGCGCACGAAACGGCGCCGGCCCCGGTCTTCCGGGGCAGCATTCGACGTTTCATTCAATATCGAGAGGTTCGACAATGTACGCGGTCGTAAAAACCGGCGGCAAGCAATACAAGGTTGCTGCTGGCGAAAAACTGAAAGTAGAACAGATACCGGCTGACATTGGCGCAGAAATCACGCTGGACCAGGTGCTCGCAGTGGGCGCTGGCGACCAAATCAAGTTTGGTACGCCGCTGGTTAGCGGGGCTTCCGTCAAGGCTACCGTTATCGCCCAAGGTCGTCACGACAAGGTGAAGATCTTCAAGATGCGCCGTCGCAAGCACTACCAGAAGCGTCAGGGCCATCGTCAGAATTACACCGAACTGCGCATCGAAGCCATCGTTGCCTGAGCATCGGCTCGGACACAGGCTCAATCGCAATAGGTCAACAGGAGTTAAGACATGGCACAGAAAAAAGGCGGCGGTTCCACGCGGAACGGCCGTGATTCGGAATCGAAGCGTCTGGGCGTGAAGGTGTACGGTGGCCAGGCCATCAACGCCGGCGGCATCATCGTTCGTCAACGCGGCACGCGCGTGCACGCTGGCGAGAACGTCGGTATCGGCAAGGACCATACCCTGTTCGCGCTGGTGGACGGCCACGTGCAGTTCGCCGTCAAGGGCGCTGCCAAGAAGCAGCAAGTCAGCGTCGTTCCGGCGGCCTGATAACAGCCTTTGCAGCACGAAGGCCCCGCACGCATGCGGGGCTTTTTTTATTCCTGGCGAATATAATCGTTGCGGCCACATTGGCTGGCGACCACCCGCCGGAACCACCACGGAAAACCAACATGAAGTTCATTGACGAAGCCCGTATCGAAGCGATCGCCGGCAATGGCGGCAACGGAAGCGCTTCGTTCCGGCGCGAGAAATTTGTGCCCTTTGGTGGCCCCGATGGCGGTGACGGCGGCCGCGGCGGTAGCGTGTTCGCGCAGGCCGATCGCAATATCAATACGCTGATCGATTTCCGCTACGCCAAGAAGCATGTGGCCCGGAACGGCGAGAACGGCCGTGGCTCCGACTGCTATGGCGCGGCGGGCGAGGACGTCACGCTGCGCATGCCGGTGGGCACGCTGATCACCGACATGGATACCGGCGAGGTCATTGCCGACCTGACCGAGCACGGCCAGCAGGTTTGCCTGGCCGAGGGCGGCATGGGCGGCTGGGGCAACCTCCACTTCAAGTCGAGTACCAACCGTGCGCCGCGCCAGCAGGTCGATGGCAAGCCGGGCGAGCGCCGCATGCTCAAGCTCGAACTGAAGGTGCTGGCCGACGTGGGTCTGCTGGGCATGCCCAACGCGGGCAAGTCGACGTTCATCTCGCACGTGTCGAATGCGCGCCCGAAGGTGGCGGACTATCCGTTCACGACGCTCCACCCGAACCTCGGCGTGGTGCGTGTGGACCACGAGCAGTCGTTCGTGGTCGCGGACATCCCCGGTCTGATCGAAGGCGCGGCGGAAGGCGCCGGCCTCGGTCACCAGTTCCTGCGCCACCTGCAGCGCACCGGCCTGCTGCTGCATATCGTCGATATCGCACCGTTCGACGAGAACGTCGACCCGGTGGCCGAAGCGCGTGCCATCGTGGGCGAACTGAAGAAGTACGACGAAGAGCTTCACGACAAAACACGCTGGCTGGTGCTGAACAAGCTCGACATGGTTCCGGAGGAGGAACGTGCCGCGCGCGTGAAGGACTTCCTCAAGCGCTTCAAGTGGAAAGGCCCGGTGTTCCACATCTCGGCCCTGACCGGCGAAGGCTGCCGCGAACTCGTCTACGCGATCAAGGATCACCTGGCCGCGTTGAAAGCCGAGGAAGCCGCCGCGCTGGCCGATCCCGATATTCGCCTCGACGACCGGCTCCATAACGTCGATCGCGACGGCAGCGAAGCGTAACGCAACCCCAACCAAGGCACCACGGAGACAGGATTCCCGCCATGCAATCGGTCATCGCCCAGGCAAAACGTATCGTCGTCAAAGTGGGCTCAAGCCTGGTCACCAACGACGGCAAGGGGCTCGACCACGACGCCATCGCGCGCTGGGCGGCACAGATCGCCAAGCTGCGGGGCACGGGCAAGGAAGTCGTGCTGGTCAGCTCGGGCGCGATTGCCGAGGGCATGCAGCGGCTGGGCTGGGCGCGCCGGCCGAAGGAAATCCACGAGTTGCAGGCTGCGGCGGCCGTGGGCCAGATGGGTCTGGCGCAGGTTTATGAGAGCCAGTTTGGCCGCTATGGCATCCGCACGGCACAGGTGTTGCTGACGCACGCCGACCTGGCCGACCGCGAGCGCTATCTCAACGCTCGTTCCACGCTGCTGACGCTGCTGTCGCTCGGCGTGGTGCCGATCATCAATGAGAACGACACGGTCGTCACCGACGAAATCAAGTTTGGTGACAACGACACGCTTGGCGCGCTGGTGACCAACCTGATCGAAGGCGACGCGCTGGTGATCCTGACCGACCAGCGCGGCCTGTACACGGCGGATCCGCGAAAAGACCCGAACGCTGAATTCGTCCACGAAGCGCTGGCCGGCGCGCCCGAGCTTGAAGCGATGGCGGGCGGTGCTGGCACGTCCATCGGCCGTGGCGGCATGCTGACCAAGATTCTGGCGGCCAAGCGGGCGGCGAAGTCGGGCGCACACACGACGATTGCCTCGGGTCGCGAAACGGATGTGCTCGGCAGGCTGGCAGCCGGCGAGGCAATTGGTACGCAGCTGCTGGCACCTACCGGCCGACTGACGGCGCGCAAGCAGTGGATGGCCGATCACCTGCAGCTTCGTGGCCGGGTCGTGATCGACGCGGGCGCCGTGGAGAAGCTCACCGGCGGTGGCAAATCGTTGCTGCCGATCGGCGTGGTGGAGGTGCAGGGAGAATTTGCCCGGGGCGAGGTGATTGCATGCGTCAGTCCGGCCGGGCAGGAAGTGGCGCGCGGAATTACCAACTATTCCAGCGCCGAGGCGCGTCTGATTGCGCGCAAGCCGTCATCGGAGATCGAATCGGTGCTCGGTCATCTGAACGAGCCTGAACTGATCCATCGCGACAACCTCGTGCTGGTCTGAGCGCGGCGCACGCACCAAGAGAAACGGCGAGGCCCGCAAGGACCTCGCCGTTTTTTGTTTCTGCTGCCGTCGCCGGTCAGAACATGGGGGCGTATGCCTTCAGGTCGCGGATCAG
>JAFAJB010000038.1 GCA_019236395.1 Cupriavidus sp. | reverse complement strand
GTCGCAGTGACGGGCCGAGGCGCTGCGCCGCCGGCATCGTCCGCCGCCGTAAAGGTGGCGCCCGCAGTGGCCATGTCGACCGTTTCCAGTCCGGCATAGCCGCAGGGATTGATGCGCAGGAACGGCGACAGGTCCATCTGCACGTTGAGGCTGACGCCGTGATAGCTGCAGCCGTTGCGGATCTTGAGACCGAGCGCGGCAATCTTCGCGCCCTGGTGCGCACCGTCTGACAGGTAGATGCCCGGGGCGCCGGCCTTGCGTTCGGCTGCGAGATTATACGCCGCGAGCGTGTCCAGCACCGCCTGCTCGATATCGTGCACAAGCTCGCGCACCATCAGGTGGCGGCGGCGCAGGTCCAGCAGCAGATAGGCCACAACCTGGCCCGGTCCGTGATAAGTGATCTGTCCGCCACGGTCGATCTTCACGACCGGAATCGCTTCATCGGGAGCCAGCAGGTGTGCGGGATCGCCGGCCTGGCCGAGCGTGTAGACCGGCGGGTGTTCAACCAGCCAGATCTGGTCGGGCGTCTCGGGCGTGCGGGTGGCAGTGAAGTCCCGCATGGCGTCGAAACAGGGCTCGTACGGCTGGCGGCCCTGATCGATGACTTGGATCGGATGCATGCCCGAGAGTGTAACGAAAAGGGCCGACCTACGCAGAACGCGAAGCCGGCCCAATTACCGGTGATCATCGCGCGGCGGCCAGACGAGTCCGAGCCGCCGCTCGGGTGCCGCGCCTTCAGGGTTCTCAGGAGGCGGCGACGTTGTTTTCCGCAGGCGTCCACTCGGTACCTCGAACCAGACGCCTCAGGGCGCGATACACGAGGTGCGGAACATCGGCCAGCGTCGGCACCGGACGGCGCGCTTCGGCAATCAGCGCGAGGCGCACCGGGCCCGGGGCGCGCGGGTCGATACTGAGCACGATCTCATCACCACGCCGCAGCAGCAAACTACCGCCACAGCGCAGCCAGTAATCCTCGGAGTCGTTCTCGCGGGTTACCCATACGTCCACGCCTTTCGCTTCTTCCACAAACAGGCGTTGAGCCGCGTGCAGCGACAGCGCGGTGACTTCGCCGGGGGCAAGGGTGAAGACGGTCGTTGTGAGCAAGGCTTTCATGATGGCTTCTCCGTGAGTCCGGGTGCCGTCTGTGTGGTCAGCATTCCCGAAACTGGCTTGGTCATTGGACCGGGCCAGTTTTGTCATGCATCCAGAAGGATCCGGTGAAGTGAATTCTAGTGATTGCCCTGCCACTATCAAAACGATATATATTCTTGTGTCTTGTTAGCAAATCTCACATAGACGAGGTCATCATGGTCTGGAGTGGTGCCTGGAATCCTGACGAGCCACGAAGCTGGAAGCGCGAGTTTCCGCGACTCCCGGCGCTGGCGGCGCTACGTACCTTCGAGGCCGCCGCGCGCCACGAAAGCTTCTCTCGCGCCGCCGCCGAACTGTTCGTCACGCACGGCGCTGTCAGCCACCAGATTCGAGCGCTGGAGGAAGAACTGGGCCAGGCGCTGTTCGAGCGCCGTGGCAAGCGTGTGATGCTGACCGCCAACGGCCGCCTCTATGCCGAGCGCGTGCGCGACGCGCTACTGCAGATTGCCGACGCCACGCGCGCGCTGCAGGCCGGCAATCGCGACAAACGCCTGACCATCAGCACCATGCCGTCGTTCGCCGCGCGCTGGCTCACGCCGCGCATCGGCAGCTTTATCGAACGGCACCCGGAGCTGGAGGTGGAGTTGCTGTCGTCGAACTCGCTCGTCGACTTCACCAACGAAGAGGTCGACATCGCCCTGCGCATGGGCAGCGGAATTTATCCGGGCCTGTACGTCGAGCGGCTGCTGGACGACGTGTTCTTCCCGGTCTGCAGCCCGGACTTCAACGGCGGACGCCTGCCCGAGCAGCCGGCGCACATGGCCGGCATGCCGCTGCTGCGCGGCGAAGGCGATCCGTGGAAGCCGTGGTTCGAAGCCGCAGGGCTCGACTGGCCCGAACCCACGCGTGGCCTGATGCTGCAGGATTCATCGCTGCTGCTGCAGGCCGCCGCCGAGGGGCAAGGCGTGGCGCTGATCCGCTCATCGCTGGCCTACAACGACCTGCTGTCCGGCCGCGTGGTGCGGTTGTTCGACGTCAGTATCCCGTGCCCCTGGCTGCTCCATTTCGTCTGCACGCACGCCAGCCTTGAGAGACCCAAGGTCCAGGCATTCCGGCAATGGCTGCTGCCCGAGATGGAGCGCTTCCGCAACATCCTGTCGCAGTGGAACTAGTCTTCCCCGGACTCGTCGGGAGGCGCCTTGGGTGGCGTTTTGGGGGGCGCTTCCTTTGACACATCCGGAGCCGCCTTGCCCGCCCGGCCGGCGCGAGGATGGGCCTGGTCGTAGACCTTGGCCAGATGCTGGAAATCGAGCGAGGTATAGATCTGCGTAGTGGCGATGCTGGCGTGCCCGAGCATTTCCTGCACGGCGCGCAGGTCGCCGGAAGACTGCAGCAGGTGCGTGGCGAACGAGTGGCGCAGCATATGCGGATGGACATCGCTGGGCACGCCGGCAGCCAGAGCTTGCCGCTTGATGCGCTGCTGCACCGTGCTGACGGGCAGGCGCCGCCCCCTCGTGCCGAGGAATAGTGCGTGGGCGTCCTCGGGCAACGCGCCAGGGCGCAGCATGGCGTCGCGTACCTTGAGCCAGGCCCGCAGCGCCTCGATCGCCTTGCTGCCCACCGGCACCGTGCGCCGGCGCGAGCCCTTGCCGAGCACGGTCACCTCGGCGCCATCGAGGTCGAGCCAGCCAGCCGAACGGTAGTCACCGTCCTCGGTATAACGCACATCGAGCTGGATCAACTCCGACAGGCGCAGGCCGCTTGAATAGAACAGCTCAAAGACCGCCTGGTCGCGCAGGGATTCGTCCGTGTCGCCCTGCCGATGGGCGACCAGGGCCACCGCATGCTCGACCGACAGCGCCTTCGGCAACGGCCTGCCGCGCTTCGGTGCGCGGACACCATCGACGGGATTGGCTTGCACACCATGGCCGTGGCGCGCCGCCCAGAGATAGAAGCCGCGCCATGCCGATAGCGTGCGCGCGATGGTGCGGGCCGACAGGCCGCTGCCATGCAGGCGCGCCGCAAACGAACGGATGTGGCGGGTTTCCAGCGCCAGCAGCGCCACGCCGGGCGCCTGGCGCAACGCCTGGGACTGCAGCACGGACAGATCGTGCGCGTAGCTGGTCAGCGTATGCGCGGCGAGCTTGCGGCTGGTGGCCAGCCAGTCGAGATAGCGCACCACCAGCGGGTCCGGCGCCGGCTTTTCAGTCGACGCCTCATCGGCCTCGTTGCGTGCCGGCTGGCGCGTGCGCATGGGGGATTCGGTCGCCTGGCCGCTTGGTCGGCTGTCGCGTCCCGGTCGCGACTCAGTCGCGCAGACGGTTCAGCGCGGCGCCAGCCACTTCGCCGATCTGGGACAGGTAGGCCGTGCCCATGCCGTCGTGGAAGCGACGTGCCTCGGGCGAACCGAGCACCAGCAGGCCGAACGCGGCCCCCGGGCCCTCTTCGGCCGACTTTGCCGGCACGCGCAGCGTCACCATGGCCAGCGACGCGATATCGTCGCGCTCAAGCAGCCGCGCGGCCTCAAAGCCGGCATTCGCGCCGCAGAACGGTGCGCGCAGGCCCTCGGCGAACAGACGCAGGTCGTCGCTGGCACCCTGCGCCACTTCCATGTGCGCGAAGGCCTCGCCGACGTTCCACAGGCGCAGCGCCACGGCGGGCACATCGAACACCTGCTGCAGGCCATCCTGCACCGCATAGGGCAGCGCGTGGGAATCGGCCTCCGCCAGCAGGCGCAGTTGCCACGCATGCATGCGCTGCTGCGTGCGATCGTTGTCGTGACCGTGGCGGACGAGGTCAGCCAGCTTGAGCTCGAGGCCCTTGTTCTTCTCGCGCAGGATTTCCATCTGGCGCTCCTGCAGCGACACGGCGCGGTGGCTGTGCGGGCTGGTCAGTTGCACCGTGGCCAGCAGCTCGGCGTGTTCTTCGAAAAACTGCGGATGGCCCTGCAGGTAAGCGGCGACGTCTTGAGCGTTCATGAGCTTTTACCGAACAATTTTGGGTGGCAGTGTAGCAAAGCGGCCCGCTACGTCTGAATCAATCGCTTCTGGCGGGAAATGCTCATCAGGATACCTATACCCATCCCCAGCGTGACCAGCGCGGTCCCTCCGTAGCTCATCAGCGGCAGCGGTACGCCAACCACCGGCAGAATGCCGCTCACCATGCCCATGTTCACGAAGGCGTAGGTGAAGAAGATCAGCGTGATAGACCCGGCCAGCAGCCGCGAGAACAATGTCGGCGCGTTCGCCGCGATATAAAGCCCGCGGAAGATCAGCATCAGGTACAGCACCAGCAACACGGCGTTGCCGATCAGACCGAACTCCTCGGAGAACACGGCAAAGATGAAGTCGGTGTGCTTCTCGGGGATGAATTCGAGGTGCGTCTGCGTGCCCTTGAGCCAGCCCTTGCCGGTCACCCCGCCCGAGCCGATCGCGATGATCGACTGGATCGTGTGGAAGCCCTTGCCGAGCGGGTCGGTGGTCGGGTCAAGCAGCGTGCAGACCCGGTGCTGCTGGTAGTCGTGCAGGACCGGCCAGGTCACGCCCGGCGCGCAGATCTGGTTCTGGTAGGAAACGATAAGCGTGATCACCACCACGCCGGCGCCAAGCACTGGCAGGATGATCTTCCACGTCAGGCCCGCGAAGTAGATCACGTAGATGCCGGCGGCCAGCACCAGCAGTGCGGTGCCCAGGTCAGGCTGCTTGGCGATCAGGCCGACCGGAATGCCGAGCATGATCAGCGCGACGACGAAGTCGAACCATTTGATCACGCCCTCCCGCTTCTGGAAGTACCAGGCCAGCATCAGCGGCATCGCGATCTTCATGATCTCGGACGGCTGGATCACCATGCCCACATTGAGCCAGCGCCGCGCGCCCTTGCGGATCAGGCCGAACATGGCCACCGCAATCAGCAACGCCACCCCCACGGTGTAGAGCGGCACGGCGATCCGCATCAGCAGCTGGGTCGGCATGTAGGCGATCACCAGCATCACCACGTACGACAGCAGGATGTTGCGAAGCTGGTCCTCGACCCGGCCGGGCATGTCGATCGCCGCCGAATACAGCGCGATGATGCCGGTGGCGAACAGCAGGAAGACGATCAGCGCCAGCGGCTTGTCGAAGCCGGTCAGGGCCGTCTTGATGATCGATACGACGCGGCGTCGGTCCATGCGCGTCTCCTTGTTACTCTGAAACGTTGTTGCGGGCCGCGCCCGTACCCGCCACATTGGCGGGCTTGGCCGGCTGGGTCTTCGGCTTGGCCGGCGCGGGGGCCGAAGCCTGCGCGGCGCGGGCCGGTGCGGCTGGCGGCGCCGACCCGGGCTTGCTGTGGCCAAGTGCCTGCAGCATGCGCGCATCGAGCGTCACCTCGGCCGAAGCCGGCGCGATGGCCTCGGGATCGAGCTGTTTGGCTATCGTGTCCGATGCCGAACGCGCCGTCGGCACCGAAGCCGCCACTGCGCTCGCGCCCGCGCCGCTGGCCGCGGCCACGGCATCGGAGGCAGCCGCCGGAGCCGTCTGCATCACCGTGGCGCTGGCCGCGTTGGCGGTCAGGCCGGTGGTGAACACGCTCGGCGTATCCACGGGCGGGCGGCCACCGGCGCGTTGGCGCTCCGCGGCGGGCGGGGCCGTGTCGGCCAGTTCCTCGGGCCACTTGCCGAGCAGGTAATAGTCCATCACCTTGCGTGCGATCGGCGCGGCCACCGCGGCACCGAAGCCCGCGTTCTCGACGATCAGCGCCAGCGCGATCTTCGGATGGTCGGCCGGGGCGAACGCGGTGTAGAGCGAGTGGTCACGCTTGCGCTCGTCGAGCGCGTGGTGGTTGTACTTCTCGTTCTTGCCCAGCGTGTAGGTCTGCGCCGTACCGGTCTTGCCCGCCGATTCATAGCCGGCGCCGGCGAACGCCCTGGCGGCGGTACCGGTGTGCGTCACGGCCACCATCGCGCGCTTGATGACGTCGATATCGGCCTGCTTGAGCGGAATGCGGTAGCTCTCCTTGGGTACGGTCAGCGCCCGCTTGCGCGTGACCGCGTCCTCGACGGCCTTGACCAGGTGAGGCTTCATCGCCACACCGTCGTTGACCAGGATCGACACCGCATTGGCAAGCTGCAGGATCGTGAAGCTGTTGTAGCCCTGCCCGATCCCCAGCGAAATGGTTTCGCCGTCATACCACTTCTGCTGCTCCGGCTTGCGATACGTCTTTCGCTTCCATTCCATGGACGGCAGGATGCCGCGGTTCTCGCCCTCGATGTCGATGCCGGTGATCTGGCCGAAGCCGAGCGGCTTCATGAAATCGTGGATCGCATTGACGCCCATGTCGCGCGCCAGCATGTAGTAATAGGTGTCGCACGACTGGACGATCGACGCCTGCATGTCCACCCAGCCGTGGCCGCCGGGCTTGTCGTCGCGGAACGTGTGGTTGCCGAGCGTGAAGGAGCCCGGGTCGTGCATGCCCCACGCCGCGGTGCGCTTGCCCGTGGTCAACGCCGCAAGTGCCATGAACGGCTTGTACGTCGAGCCGGGCGGATAGGTACCGCGCAGCGGGCGGTTCAGCAGCGGCTTGTCG
>JAFAJB010000161.1 GCA_019236395.1 Cupriavidus sp. | reverse complement strand
ATTGCTCATAGTGTCCTCCTGTTCAGAAACGGCCCACGCTGCCAGCGCGACGCGCCACCGGGCGATCTTCCTTGCGCGGTGACGGCCACAGGCCTGCCGGGCGATACAGCATCACGCCCACCAGCGCCAGGCCGAACAGCAGCTGGCGCAGCACTTCGGCGTCGACGATGACCTGGCCGAAGATGCCGGTCTGGATCGGTTCCGCCACGGCACGCAGCAGTTCCTGGAAGCCCACCAGCAGGATGCCCCCCAGGATCACGCCCGGGATATGGCCCATGCCGCCCAGCACCACGATGGCCAGAACGTAGATCGATTCCCACAGCGTGAACGATTCCGGCGAGACGAAGCCCTGGAACGAACCGAACACCGCGCCCGAGGCGCCGCCGAACGATGCGCCCATGGCAAACGCCAGCAGCTTGATGTTGCGGGTGTTGATGCCCATCGCCTTGGCGGCGATCTCGTCTTCGCGAATCGCCACGAAAGCACGGCCGATACGCGAATTCTGCAGGCGGATGCAGATGAACACGATGACGATCACCAGCGCGACCAGCAGGTAGTAGTACATGAACACCGGCGTGAACTTGAGCCCGAAGATCTCGTGCGACTTCGAGAAATCGAAGCCGAAGATATGCACCGGGTCCACCGCCGTGACGCCCTTTGGACCGTTCGTGATGTTGAGCGGGCGGTCCAGGTTGTTCATGAAGATCCGGATGATCTCGCCGAACCCCAGTGTCACGATGGCCAGGTAGTCACCGCGCAACTTCAGCGTCGGCGCCCCTAGCAGCACGCCGAACGTGGCCGCCACCAGCACCGCGATCGGTAACACCAGCCACATCGTCAGGTGCAGCCCGTGCGGGAACAACTGGTGAATCCACTCGAACTGGTTGGACAGGTGCGGCGAGCCGAGCAGCGCCATCATGTAGGCCCCTACCGCGTAGAACGCGATATAGCCCAGGTCGAGCAGGCCGGCAAAGCCGACCACGATGTTCAGGCCCAGCGCCAGCATGATGTAGAGCAGCGCGAAGTCGAGCACGCGTACCCAGTAGTTGCCGCCGAAGGTCTGGACGAAGAACGGCGCGCACAGCGCCACAACAAGGAAGCCGACCAGCGCGGCCAGCGTCTTGGCCGGCACGCGCGACGGCGCCGCGACAGCCGTGGATGGAATCGGAGTATTCATGGATTCTCTCCCCTCAGGCGCGGTCTGCGACACGTTCGCCCATGATGCCGGACGGACGGAACACGAGTACGGTAATCAGCACGATAAAGGCGAACACGTCCTGGTAGTTCGAGCCGAACACACCGTTGGTCAGGTCGCCGATATAGCCCGCGCCAAGCGCTTCGATCAGGCCCAGCAGCATGCCACCGACCATGGCGCCGGCCAGGTTGCCGATGCCACCGAGCACTGCGGCGGTGAACGCCTTCAGGCCCGGGATGAAGCCCATGTAGAAGTGGGCGTTGCCGTAGTTGGTGGCCATCATCACGCCGGCCAGCGCCGCGAGCGTGGCGCCGATCATGAACGTGGCCGAAATCACGAAGTTCGGGTTGACGCCCATCAGGCCCGCCACCTTCTGGTTCTCGGCGGTGGCGCGCATCGCGCGGCCGAGCTTGGTGCGGTTCACCAGGGCCAGCAGGCCCGCCATCACCATCACGGCCAGGCCGATGATGACCATCTCCTTGCCGGTGATCGTGGCGCCGGTGGAACCGATGTCGATCGGCTCGGAGGGCAGCAGTTGCGGGAACGTCATCGGGTTGCGCGACCAGATCAGCATCCCCATGGTCTGGAGGATGATCGAGACACCGATCGCGGTAATCAGCGGGGCCAGTCGCGGCGCATTGCGCAACGGTCGGTAGGCCACGCGTTCAATCGTATAGGCCAGAACTGCACAGACGGGCATGGCGATCAGTGTGGCGATCACCAGCGTCAGCCATTCGGGCAGGCCGGGTGCGTATTTCTGCAGCCCAAGAATTGCCGACAAAGCGGTCAGCGCGCCAATCATCAGCACATCGCCGTGGGCGAAGTTGATGATGCCCAGAATGCCGTAGACCATGGTGTAGCCCAGTGCAATCAGCGCGTAGATGCTGCCGAGCACCAGACCGTTCACGATCTGCTGGATAAAGATATCCATGAAAACTCCTGCTTCAGCCCCGATCCGGCAGGCATGGTGTGGATGCCTTGGGCGGGACGGTAATGTTTGATAGGTCGGGTAGTGGTGTTGCTCTGCTGGTGTGCTGCCCGCCCTGTTCCACCCATGGTAAGGATGCTGTTAACACGTTGGCGAGACTAAAAAGAACGGCACCGCAATGTATTTACGGTGCCGTTCGTCTGGGCCGGTAAGCCCCTGATTACATCTTCACGACGTCGAGGACAGACTTCTTCTTGTCCTTGTAGTCGTACAACGTAATGGTGCCTTCCTTCATGTCGCCCTTTTCGTCAAAGGCGATGTTGCCGATCACGCCCTTGTAGTTCGTCTTCGGCATTTCCGCCAGGATGGCAGCCGCGTCGGTCGAATTGGCGCGCTTCATCGCGTCGACGATCACCATGACGGCGTCATAGGTGAACGGCGCGTAGATCTGCACCGGGGCGTTGAAACGTGCCTGGTAACGCTTGTCGAAGTCGGCGCCCTTCTCCATCTTCGACAGAGCCAGACCGGCTTCCGAGCAGATGATGTTGGACACGGCATCGCCAGCCAGCTCGGCCACCTTGTCGGTACAGACGCCATCGCCGCCGACGATCTTGGCGGTGATGCCGAGTTCCTTGGCCTGCTTGGCGAACGGGCCGCCGGTGGCGTCCATGCCGCCGTACATGATCACGTCAGGCTTCTTGCCCTTGATCTTGGTCAGAATGGCCTTGAAGTCGGTGGCCTTGTCGTTGGTGGCTTCACGTGCCACAACGTTCACGCCATCGGCCTTCGCGGTCTTCTCGAACTCGTCGGCCAGGCCCTTGCCGTAGGCGGTGGCATCGTCAACGATGGCCACGCTCTTGGCGTGCAGGGTCTTGGCGGCGTAGTTGGCCAGGGCCGGACCTTGCTGGGCGTCGGTAGCCACCACGCGATAGGTGGTCTTGAAGCCTTGCTTGGTGTAGTCCGGGTTGGTCGACGACGGCGAGATCTGGGTGATGCCCGCATCGCTATAGATCTTCGAGGCCGGGATCGAGACGCCCGAGTTCAGGTGACCCACCACGGCAACGACCTTGGCGTCCACCAGCTTCTGGGCCACGGCGGTACCGGTCTTCGGATCGGCGGCGTCGTCTTCGCCGATCAGTTCCAGCTTGATCTTCTTGCCGTTGATGACCAGGCCTTCCTTGTTGACCTCTTCCACGGCCAGGCGGGCGCCGTTCTCGTTGTCCTTGCCAAGGTGGGCAATGCCGCCGGTCAGAGGCGCAGCATGACCGATCTTGACGATGGTCTCGCCGCCGCTCGTGTCGGCTGCCGCCGTGGCAGCAGGTGCCGGTGCGGCCGACTCAGCCGGCTTTTCTTCTTTCTTGCCACATGCGGTGACCAGCGCCACAGCGGCCGCGATCGGCAGAATCTTGGCAAACGTGAATTGCATGAGTGATCTCCTAGGATTCACAAAAACAGGGAAATAAACCCGCCTCCCGGACGCTTTCCCTGTACCGCCTTTGTTTAGTTTCAATTTGAAACGCGCGAATTGTATCCCCTTTCTTTGCAGATGCAATACGCGACGCAACAACCTGAACCATTTACCCGCCAAATGAGCTAGGGAATTTCCCCAATGCACAGAATGGGGCAATCTCCGCCCACTTGGCAGACCCGTCACATCCCTTACAAGAATCATGCCCGGCACCCCCGTTGCAGCGTCAGCGCCATCGTATAAGCATTGCCGACGCCACCCATAATGCCCCACTATTAATTAGGCATTTCATTTCAAATGCCGGGTGACCTCTCTAATGTGCAGAATATAGAGCCGCACCATAATAGGGAAAACCCCACCCCGGGGGATTACCCTGAATTGTCTGTGTGTTAAGACACGTAGGATGTGTATTAATAATGGAATGCGGACTGCAATGACATTGCATCAAGACAAATGCATGCAGGAAATGCGTGCAGCAGAAACGATCTCGCGCACCATCAAGGTGCATAAGATATGCAACGCATTTCAGGGAGAGGAGATTCTGGACGCGGGCACCGTCACGCAACTGCGGAACGGTGCCCGGGAGAGAGGCAGGGCCTCAGGACTGAATCAGGCGCCGATCAGACTGGATCAACGCAGTGAAGCGCAGCTCAGGACCAGGACTAGGACTGGACCGACACGCTGGCCAGGCCGCGCGGCAGCGGGAACGACATGTTCTCTTCCACGCCTTCCAGCGCACGCACGTTCTTCACACCGAAGGTACGCAGGCGTTCGACGATTGCCTGTGCCAGCGCCTCGGGCGCCGAGGCGCCGGCGGTCAGGCCGATGCGGCGCTTGCCGGAGACCCATTCAGGCTTGAGCTGGTCCGGATCGTCGACCATGTAGGCCGGCACGCCCAGGCGGTCAGCCAGTTCGCGCAGGCGGCTCGAGTTCGAGCTGTTCGGGCTGCCCACCACGATCACCACTTCCACCTGCGGCACCATGAACTTCACGGCGTCCTGGCGGTTCTGCGTGGCATAGCAGATATCCTGCTTCTTCGGCTCGCGGATCTGCGGGAAGCGGGCCTTCAGCGCCGCCACGATCTCCGCGGTTTCGTCCACCGACAGCGTGGTCTGCGTGACATAGGCCAGTTGCGTCGGATCGGACACGGTCAGGCGGTTGACATCGTCGACCGACTCCACGAGCAGCATGCCCTGTTCGGACTGGCCCATCGTGCCTTCCACTTCGGGGTGCCCCTTGTGGCCGATCATGATGATCTCGCAGCCCTCGCCGCGCATCTTGCCCACTTCCACGTGCACCTTGGTCACGAGCGGGCAGGTGGCGTCGAACACGGTCAGGCCGCGCGCGGTGGCGTCGGCACGGACCTCCTTCGACACACCGTGGGCGCTGAAGATGACCGTCGAGCCAGGCGGCACTTCATCGAGTTCGTCGACGAAGATCGCGCCCTTCTTGCGCAGATCGTCCACCACATAGGCGTTGTGGACGATTTCGTGGCGCACGTAGATCGGCGCGCCGAAGCGCGACAGCGCACGCTCGACGATTTCAATCGCGCGATCCACACCGGCGCAGAAGCCGCGCGGTTGCGCCATCAGGATCTCGGCGTCGGAAGGGATAGTGCTTTCGGTCATGCTGCGTTCCATTACAACGGCAGACATCAGAGAATTCCGATCAGCTGGACATCGAACAGGATCGTCTGTCCGGCCAGCGGGTGGTTGAAGTCGAAGAGGGCCGCCGTCTCGCTGCACTCCTTGAGCACGCCGGCGTACTTGCCGCCGCCGGGCGCATTGAACTCGACGAGGTCCCCCGGGGCGTAGTCTTCCTCGAACGAGCTGTTCTCGCGCAGCGTGGCCAGCGAGACCCACTGCAGCAGTTCAGGATTGCGCGGGCCGAACGCATGTTCGGGCGCCAGGCGGTACGTGGTGCGCTCCCCTTCGGGCATGTCCAGCAGGGCCTGCTCCAGCGTGGGCGCAAGCTGGCCCTGGCCAAGCAGCAGCGTGGCGGGCTTTTCCTCGAACGTGCTCACCACTTCGGTGCCGTTCTCGAGGGCGATGCTGTAATGAAGCGTCAGGAAGGAGTCCGCCTGGACGGTCTTGCGCGCAGGCGCGGCGCCGCGGTCGGCTTGAGCCGCTGTAGTTTGCAAAGTCATGGGAATCAACCGGTCAACAGCCGCCATTGTATTCGACTGAGGCATCCGCCGTCGGCGCGCCCACGCCCGCATGTCGGAAAAGCTTGAGAAAACGCAGACCGAAGGCACTAGACAGCGCACGGCCACGCCAGTACATTGTGGGCCGCATCGATGTCCAGTCGATGGCAGAACATGACGGCCCTCCCGTCAGCCCCGAAACGTGACGCAAGCAGCACGGCGCAACACTCCACTTCCGAATCTACCGGAAGGCGTTGATTCGCCGCTCGTTTCCGGGCTATAATGTTCGTTTCGCTGAAGTACCAATCCGCTGCAGTCCGGGCCCGCGCGCCTTTTGTTGATCTGTTGCGAACATTGTCCACGAATAAGATTTAGGAGTGCTTCATGGCACGCGTCTGTCAAGTGACCGGGAAAGCGCCGATGGTCGGCAACA
>JAFAJB010000155.1 GCA_019236395.1 Cupriavidus sp. | reverse complement strand
CGACAAGCTGGGCTGGGGCGGTGGTGTCCGCAGTCGGGCAGAGCACGTGGAAGGCACGCATCTCATCAACCCAAAGGCGCACCGTCAGGCCACGCTCTGCCGCCAGTTGGCGCGCCAGGCGCCAGCAGACGCCGATGTCGCCAAAGTTGTCGATGACAGTGCAGAAGATGTCCCAGGAGCGGATTTGCATGACGGTGACGGCCCGCCGCGGGGTGAAGAGTCCGGCGGGCGAATTGCTCTAAACTTGCGATTCTAGAGCCAGCGCCCCGTTGGCGCAGTGCGTGACACTTTCCATCCACCGATGCCCGAGCAGGAACCCGTCCCACCGACCGACGCACCGCCGCCCGATTCCGGCGCCCCGGAATCCCCCGAAGCACCGGCGTTCGATCCGCGCCCGATCCTCGCGCGCATGCCCGGTCTGCCGGGTGTCTATCGCTATTTCGATGCCGACGGCAACGTGCTCTACGTCGGCAAGGCGCGGGACCTGAAGAAGCGGGTGTCGAGCTACTTCAACAAGACGCAGCTGTCGCCGCGCATCGCGATGATGGTCGGCAAGATCGTGCGGATCGAGACCACGGTGGTGCGGACCGAGGCCGAGGCGCTGCTGCTTGAGAACAATCTCATCAAGGCGCTGGCGCCGCGTTACAACATCCTGTTTCGCGACGACAAATCGTATCCATTCCTGAAGCTGACCGGGCACAAGTTCCCGCGCATGGCGTACTACCGGGGCGCGACCGATCGCAAGCACCAGTACTTCGGCCCGTTCCCGAGCGCTCACGCAGTGCGTGAGAGCATGCAGATCCTGCAGAAGGTGTTCCAGTTGCGGACCTGCGAGGACACGGTCTTCAACAATCGGACGCGCCCGTGCCTGCTGCATCAGATCCACCGCTGCACGGCACCGTGCGTCGCGGCGATCAGCGAGGACGATTACGCGCGCGACGTCAACAACGCGGCGAGCTTCCTCCAGGGCCGCGAGACCGAGGTGCTGGAGGCCCTGCAGTCCAAGATGGAAGCCCATGCGGTGCGGCTCGAATTCGAGCAGGCCGCGGCGGTGCGTGACCAGATTGGCGCGCTGTCCACCGTGCTCAAACGTCAGGCCGTGGAGGAAGTCGGGCAGACGCGCGATATCGATATCCTCGCCGTGGCGGTGCAGGGCGGTCGCGCCTGCGTGAATCTGGCGATGGTGCGCGGCGGCCGGCATCTGGGCGACAAGGCGTACTTTCCGGCCCACGTGGATGAGGCCGCGATGATCGTCGAGGAAAGTGACGAGACAGAGGAACCTGGCGCGACCGCGGAGTCCGGCCCGCTTCCGGTGGATCGTATTGCCGCACGTGTGCTTTCCGCCTTCATGGTGCAGCACTACCTTGATCAGGCGCCGCCGCCAATCGTCGTGGTCAGCCACATGCCGGCCGACGGCGCCGTGGTGGAGGCACTGTCGATGCAGGCGGGCCGCAAGATTGCGCTGGTGCGTCAGCCGCAGGGGCAGCGCAAGATCTGGCTGGAGATGGCCGCGCAAGGCGCGGACCTGGCGCTGGCGCGCCGGCTGGCGGAGCAGGGCAGTCAGGAGGCGCGTACACGGGCACTGGCCGAGACGATCGCTCTGGACATGGAAGACCTCGCGCAACTTCGCATCGAGTGCTTCGATATCAGCCACACGGCAGGTGAGGCGACGCAGGCTTCGTGCGTGGTGTTCCACCATCACGAGATGCAGAACAGCGAATATCGCCGCTACAACATCGCCGATATCACGCCCGGCGACGACTACGCTGCCATGCGTCAGGTGCTGACGCGGCGGTACCAGAAGCTCGTCGAGCAACTCCAGGAGGATGGCGGGGATCCGAATGCCGATAGCGGCGACGGTGTCCCCCGCATGCCGCGAGTGGTGCTGATCGACGGCGGCCGTGGCCAGGTGGAGGTGGCGCGGCAGGTGTTCGAGGAGCTTGGTCTCGATATCGGCCTGCTGGTTGGTGTGGCCAAAGGCGAGGGGCGCAAGGTCGGGCTCGAGACGCTGGTGTTCGCGGACGGGCGGCCGTCACTCGAACTGGGGCAGGGCAGCGCGGCGCTGATGCTGGTGGCGCAGATTCGCGACGAAGCACACCGCTTTGCGATCACCGGTATGCGTGCGCGCCGGGCCAAGACGCGGACGACCTCGCGGCTGGAGGAAATAGAGGGCGTTGGGGCCCGCCGCCGGCAGAAGCTTCTCACGCGTTTCGGAGGGTTGCGGGGCGTGATGGCGGCCAGCATCGATGAGCTTGCCAGTGTCGAAGGCATCTCGCGGACACTAGCCGAAGAGATCTACCGCCAGTTGCATTGAATCTCGCATTTTGACGAATTGGGCGGTTTTCGGCCCGAATTGACGGGTCCGGGCCGAAATCGGCGACAATCTCGCCATCCGACATCGCCAACCGGTCTTGTCTGCCCGGGAACGCACTGCCCCTTGCCCTGCCCATGCCTCTGAACATCCCCATCCTGCTGACCTGGCTTCGCGTGGCCATGATCCCGCTAGTTGTCGGGGTCTTTTACCTGCCCGAGGCCTGGTTGCCGATGCACACCAAGAACGTCACGGCGGCATCGTTCTTCGTCATTGCTGCGGTGACGGATTGGCTGGATGGCTTTCTGGCGCGGCGCTGGAACCAGACTTCGGCGTTCGGCGCCTTCCTCGATCCGGTGGCCGACAAACTCATGGTGACGGCGGCGCTGCTCTCGCTGCTGGCGCTGGGGCGTGTGCCCGACCTGATCGCGCTGATCATTATCGGGCGCGAGATCACGATTTCCGCATTGCGTGAATGGATGGCCCAGATTGGCGCATCGAAGAGCGTGGCCGTGAACTTCCTCGGGAAACTGAAAACCACCGTGCAGATGATTGCCATCCCGTTGCTGCTCTTCAATGACGCGCTGTTCGGCATCGATGCATCGCTGCTTGGTGGCTGGATGATCTATCTGGCGGCTGTGCTCACGTTGTGGTCGATGTTCTATTACATGAAGCTCGCGTGGCCACAGATCCGCGAGCGCAGCGAGGTCATCGGCGGGGCACGTACACAAAAATGAAAATTGATGCAAAAAGTTGTTGACGAGCCCAATCGTCGTTTGCAATAATCTCGTTCTCGCTGCTGACGACGCAATCGAAAGCAGCAAGATAAGCGGTACTTAGCGCGAAATGCCGGCATAAAGCTGCGTGTTTAAAAGAAGTTGCGCGATAGTCTGCTTTTCGGTAAGATGCAGGACCCTGCGGGAGTAGCTCAGTTGGTAGAGCGCAACCTTGCCAAGGTTGAGGTCGCGAGTTCGAGACTCGTCTCCCGCTCCAGGTTAAATGCATCCGGTGACATGACGAAGTTGGTGCAAGTCATCGGATCGGCAGCGACGCTGCCACAGCAGTAAAAGTTGTACGCGGGAGTAGCTCAGTTGGTAGAGCGCAACCTTGCCAAGGTTGAGGTCGCGAGTTCGAGACTCGTCTCCCGCTCCAATCCCAAAGGGAAGCAGCGCTTCCCTTTTTCTTTCTCGGGATTGCCTCCGCGTTGCGGCACCATCGGTTACGACGGCCGCAGCGAATCCGGATACAATCCAGCACGTCACCTGGCGGGGTGGCAGAGTGGTTATGCAGCGGCCTGCAAAGCCGTGTACGCCGGTTCGATTCCGACCTCCGCCTCCAGTCTCAAGCAAGCGGCGCCCAATCGGGCGCCGTTTTGTTTTCTGTGGTTCTCTGTCGCAGCATCCCCGCATCGGAAAATATCGCCTAGTTTTTTGCGATTTTTCTCACCTTGGCCCACGTGGTGCGCGTGTTACATTACTCCATGCCGTACGCATCTGGGCGGCGCCGGGCGTGGCAAGCCACCTCGCGAAAGTCGTATTCCGATGCATTCCCCTGCCGTGGAGCGTTGCGCAGCATTTCGCGCCCGCGGTTCGCGGCCGTTCTTCCCGTACCACTCGTCAATCAGTCATGCTCTTCAAGAGCGTGCTCTCGTCGTGCGATGCCTGCCAAAGGGCGCGCGCGAGGGACGAGTGGTCCTCAAAACATAGCGATAACCGGAAAGGAACCCCAGACGAATGCATCACGCCACCCCGCTCATCAGCACAATCGTCGGCGGTATCGTGCTGGCGTTCATTCTGGGTGCGATCGCCAACAAGTTCAGGCTACCGCCGTTGATTGGCTATCTCTGTGCGGGCATCGTGGTAGGTCCGCACACGCCGGGCTACACGGCAGATCAGGCCCTGGCGCCGGAGTTGGCTGAGCTTGGGGTGATCCTGCTGATGTTCGGTGTCGGCCTGCATTTCTCGGTCAAGGACCTGATGGCCGTGAAGAAGATTGCGATTCCGGGCGCGATTGTGCAGATCGGCATTGCCACGGCGCTCGGCATGCTGGTGGCGTGGGGCTTCGACTGGTCGTGGGGGCAGGGGCTCGTGTACGGCCTGGCGCTTTCGGTGGCCAGCACCGTGGTGCTGCTGCGTGCGCTGCAGGAACGTGATCTGCTCGAGTCGCCCCAGGGGCGCATCGCCGTGGGCTGGCTGATTGTCGAAGACCTGGCGATGGTGCTGACGCTGGTGCTGCTGCCGGCAATGGCTGGGCTGATTGGTGGCAGTGACAATCCAGGTGCCTCGGCGCTGGGCACCATGGACGTGTTGATTGAAATCTTCTCGACGCTCGGCAAGGTGGCTGCCTTCGTGGCGGTGATGCTGGTGATCGGCCGCCGCTTCATTCCGTGGATGCTCGAGCGCATTGTCTGGACGGGTAGCCGCGAACTGTTCCGCCTCGGGGTGCTGGCCACCGCGCTGGGCGTGGCCTTCGGGGCCTATTCGCTGTTCGGTGTCTCGTTTGCGCTGGGTGCCTTCTTTGCCGGCATGGTGTTGGCGGAGTCCGAGTTCAGCCACCGTGCTGCCGAAGAATCACTGCCGCTGCGCGATGCCTTCGCCGTGCTCTTCTTCGTCTCGGTCGGCATGCTGTTCGACCCGATGGTTCTCGTCAATGACCCGTGGGGCGTGCTGGCGACGCTATTGATCATCGTCGTCGGAAAATCGGTAGCCGCGCTGGGTATCGTGCGCGTATTCGGCCACAACAACCGGACCGGACTGACGATTGCGGTGAGCCTGGCGCAGATCGGCGAGTTCTCGTTCATTCTGGCCAGCCTGGGAGTCTATCTCAAGATTCTGCCCGAGCGCGGCCAGGCGTTGATCCTGGCGGGCGCGCTACTGTCGATTCTGCTCAACCCAGTGCTGTTCCATCTGCTGGACCGCTACACTGCGCGTGAAGACGGGCGAGGAAATCCGCAGCCGGCCTGATCGCCGTCAGGCGCCTATCCCGGGTGCCGCCCCGCGCAGGTATTCCGTGAACGCCAGCAGGCCCTGCGTGGGAAACTTGTCCTGATGGACAACCAGCTGGAGCGGGCGAATCACGCGGGGCAGCCCGTTTCGCAGTGCCACCAGCTGACCGCGCTCGATCTCGTCGCGCACCACATGGAGCGACAGGCAACTGACGCCAAAGCCGCTCATGACCGCCCGCTTGATGGCTTCGGCGTTGCCAAGCTCCAGCGCGAATCGTAATGCGCCCAGTTCGGGTACGAGGCGGGCCTCGATGATTTCGCGTGTGCCGGAGCCGGGTTCGCGCACGATCCAGTCAGCGTCGCACAGCATGTCATGGAGTTGCTCGGACTGTTCTCCCACCAGTGCCAGCGGATGCGTGGGGCCAACCACGACCACCATTTCGTCGTCGCACCAATGCACGCTGCGCAGATCGCGCTCATGGCTGGTGCCTTCGATCAGGCCGATGTCTGCCTCGAACTTCAAAAGTGCCTGCAGCACGTCCAGCGTATTGCCGATGCGCATATCAAGCGCGCAGGGGCCGGTCTGGGCATTGCGGAATCCCGCCAGCAGGGCGGGCAGGATGTAGCTGCCGATCGTATTGCTGGCTGCGATGCGCAGTTGCACCCCGCCCTCCGACGCAAAGCGTTCCAGTTCCTGGGCCTGATCGAGCAATGACAGCGCACGGGGGAAGAACTGTCTCCCCGCCTCGTTGATCGCCAAGCGCCGGGCCACACGGTCGAAAAGCGGCCCGTTCAGGGCGCGCTCCAGCTCCGCCAGCGATGCGCTGACCGCCGATTGCGACATGGCCAACGCGTCTGCCGCGGCAATCGTGCTGCCGTGCTGCGCGACTGAGACAAATACCTGCAGCTGGCGCAGGGTCAGGCGAAGCGGTCGTTGGTCCATGATCTATCGATGCACTCGGTAATGGCTAGCGATATTACCCGTTTTACGGGTTAGGTGTGGATGACTACGCTACGAGGCACCTGCTCAGTATCGGCCGCTACCATGTCCTCGACTCCCGTTACTCCCACCATCTCCACCGTTCCGCAGTCGGCGCTGACGCTCTGGCGCATGCGGCTTGTGACGCTGCTGCCGCTCGGTGCGATTGCCTGGCTGTCCATGGTGCTGGCGGATCACCCGGCCATCTCGCGGTACGGCCTGTCCGCCCTGACGCTGGCGATGGGTGCCGGGATGGTCGCGGCAAACACCATGCCGAAACACTGGCTTGAGCCGCTCGCGCCCGGCATGCAGTTCGCACGCCACCACCTGCTGCGTCTCGGTGTCGCCCTGTACGGCCTTCGCCTGACGTTCGGTGCGATTGCGGCACTGGGCATCGGCGGCGTGGTGGTGCCGCTGATCATGCTGGTCGCCACGCTGCTGTTTGGCACGTGGGTCGGTTCGTCGTTCTTCGGGCTCAGCCGCCGCGAAGCCATCCTGGTCAGCGCCGGTAGTGCGGTGTGCGGTGCGGCGGCGGCTATTGCGGTGTCGTCGGTCGTGCGTACCGACGACAAGCAGACGGCTGTAGCGGTGGCAACCGTGGTGTTGTTCGGCACGATGGGCATGCTGCTGTACCCGTGGCTCTATGAGCTGGCCACGCAACATTTGCACATTGCTGTGAGCGAGCGGGGCTTTGGCATTTTCACGGGCGCCACGCTGCACGAAGTGGCTCAGGTCATCGCCTCGGGCAAGATGGTCAGCGACACCACCGCGGATGCGGCCGTGGTGGCGAAGATGGTGCGCGTGCTGGCACTGGGTCCGCTGCTGCTGATCATGGCGCTGTGGCCGCGCACGAGCTGGTCGCAGGCTTCCGGCGGTTCGCGCAACCTGCGCGGTCTGCTTCGCTCCGTGCCGTGGTTCGCACTTGGATTCGTGGCTGTCATGGCACTGAACTCGGCTGCGATGGTACCCGCGGAGTGGAAGCCGGGGCTGATCGCCCTCGACAACTGGATGCTG
>JAFAJB010000014.1 GCA_019236395.1 Cupriavidus sp. | reverse complement strand
GCGTCAGCTCGGCCAGCGCCGGCAGGTGCGACTGCACCGAGATCGTGGTCTTGGCTGGGTCGATGCCCACGGCCAGGTAGTCGAGCGCGACTTCCAGCACGTTGCGGCGCACCTTGTCCGGATCGTGCGCGTTATCGGTCATCGCCTGCGTATCGGCCAGCAGCACGTACTGCTTGTGCGTTTCCTGCAGCGCGACGCGGCTCTTCAGCGAGCCGACGTAGTGGCCAAGGTGAAGCGGGCCGGTGGGACGGTCGCCGGTCAGGATGACGGGACGCTTGTCGAGGTTGGTCTGGTCAGTCATGGGCGTCGCAAAAGACTTCAGGGTATTCAGTGAGAAAGGGGTCAGGCCACGCGGGCGGGCGGCACCGCACTGCCGCCGACGATACGCGCCAGTTCGACATACTCTGCAACGGGCACTTCCTCGGCACGGCGGCCGAGGTCGAACCCGAGCGCGTCAAAATCGACCTGGTCGCGCAGGAACGACAGCGTATTGCGCAGCACCTTGCGGCGCTGCGAGAACGCGGCCGTCACCACGTCGCCGAGCACGCTCGCATCGCAAGCGGGATACGGCGACCGCAACGCGCCGTCTTCACCGCGCGGCCACGGAATCATACGCACCACGGCGGAATCGACCTTGGGCGGCGGATTGAACGAGGCAGGCGGCACGTCGAGTACATGTTCCATGTGATATCGGACCTGCAGCATGATCGACAGCCGGCCATAGGCCTTGCTGCCGGGCTCGGCCACCATGCGCTCGACCACTTCCTTCTGCAGCATGAAATGCTGGTCGCGCACGTGGTCCGCGAAATCCACCAGGTGGAACAGCAGCGGGCTGGAAATGTTGTACGGCAGGTTGCCAACGATGCGCAGCGCACGGCCCGGCTGCTGCAGCGTGCCGAAATCGAACGCCAGCGCGTCGCCGGCATGCACCACCAGGCGATCGCCATAGCGGCGGCGCAGCCGTGCCACGAGATCGCGGTCGAGTTCCACGACCTGCATGCCAGGCAGACGCTCGAGCAGCGGATCGGTCAGCGCGCCGAGCCCCGGGCCGATCTCGACCACGATGTCGGTCGGCTGTGGGTCGATAGCGCTGACGATGCCGTGGATGATGCCGTCGTCGACAAGGAAGTTCTGTCCGAACCGTTTGCGGGCCACATGGCCCTGGTGCACATTTGAACGCATAAGTCAGTGCCGGCCGTTGGCAATGCCGCTACCGTTGCGCCCGTTCTTGTGGCGCCCCGTGGCATGCTCGGCCATGGTAATGGCACAACGGATGGCTTCGATCATGCTGCCGTGCTCGGCGCGGCCGGTACCGGCCAGGTCGAGCGCGGTGCCATGGTCCACCGATGTGCGGATAAAGGGAAGGCCCAGCGTGATATTGACGCCGTGGCCGAAGGTGCCGTACTTGAGCGGCGCCAGCCCCTGGTCATGGTACATCGCCAGCACGCAGTCGGCGTCGCGCAGATGGCGCGGCTGGAACAGCGTGTCGGCCGGGTACGGCCCGCGCGCATCGATATCGGCGTCGCGGGCTGCTTCGAGCGCGGGCGAGATGACGTCGATCTCCTCGCGCCCCATGTGGCCGGATTCGCCCGCGTGCGGGTTCAGGCCGGTCACCAGGATGCGCGGCCGCGCGATGCCGAAATTGCGGCGCAGGTCGGCATCGACGATCCTGAGCGTGTCGACCAGCATCGGGATGTCGAGCGCATCGGGCACCGCGCGCAGTGGCAAGTGCGTGGTGGCCAGTGCCACGCGCAACATCGCATTGTCGTGCGCCGGTTGCGGCCCGGCCAGCATCATCACCACGCGCGGCACGCCGGCGCGTTCGGCCAGGTACTCGGTATGCCCCGTGAAAGGCACGCCGGCGTCGTTGATCGTGCTCTTCTGCACCGGCGCGGTGATCATCGCCGCATAGCGGCCCGCCCGCAGCCCGTCGATGGCGGCATCGAGCAGGGCCAGCACATAGCGGCCGTTGCGCGCGTCCAGCCGGCCCGGCTCGCAGGTCACGCCAAGTGCGATGTCTTCCACGATGACGTCGCCATCGGCAATCCGCCGTGCCCACGCATGCCCCACGCCAAGCGCCGCGGCGCGGCGGTCAAGCAGACGCGCATCGCCGATCACATGAAAGCGGCACCGGACGCCGTGCTCGCCACTGCCGACATGCCCGACACTGCCGACATGGTTGGCCGCAAGCTGCAGCAGGGCACCGATCGTGATATCGGGCCCGATACCGGCAGGTTCACCGGTCGTGATGGCGAGGTCGAGTGGCGCGGGGTCAGGCATGGTACGGGCCAGCGCATCAGCGCTGGCGGTTGATCCGGTATTCGACGTACGCCGCACTGCGCAGCTGGCGCACCCAGTCATCATAGGCGGCGCGCAGCTTCTGCTCGCGGACTTCGGAACGGGCAAAGTCGCGTTGCTTCTCGGGTGACACTTCCGTCTCGCGGCGATTCTCGACCTGGATCAGATGCACGCCAAACTGCGTGACCACCGGGTCGGAGATTTCGCCCGGACGCAGACGGTTCATGGCCTGCTCGAACTCGGGCACCAGTTCGCCCGGCGAGACCCAGCCCAGTTCGCCGCCTTGCGAAGCCGAACCGTCCTGCGAATACCGGCGCGCCGCATCGGCAAAATCGACGCCGTGCGTGATGCGGTCCCGAATCGTCGCCATCTGGCGCTTGGCTTCGGCCTCCGGCATGTTCGGGCCGGTTCGGATCAGGATGTGACGCACCTGCGTCTGGGCGATGCGATCGCTGGCCGCAGGTTGCGTGGGAGCCGTACGCTTGGACACGAGCTTGAGCACATGGAAACCGTTGGCCGATTCGAGAACATCGGGCACGACGGCACCAGGCTGCAGGTCAACCACCGCATTGGCAAAAACCGCCGGCAGCCGGCCGATTTCACGGAAACCGAGCGAGCCGCCCTGCGAGGCTTCCGGCCCTTCGGAGTTGGCCTTTGCCAGGTCCGCAAAGTCCGCCCCGCCCTGCGCCTGCTTGAGCAGGCCTTCGGCCTTGGTCTTGAGCTGCGCCTTTTGTGCTTCGGACGCATCTTCCGGCACGCGCACGAGGATCTGGGCCACGTTGTATTCCGTCGGCCCCGTGGCGGCGGCCTGGCCGTTGCGTGCGGCAAGGTAGTTGTCGATCTCGCCGTCGTAGACCTGCACCTTGGAATCGACCTCGCGCTCGCGCAGGCGAATCACCTGAACCTGCTTGCGCAGTTCGTCCCGGTACTTGGTCCACGTCATGCCGCTGGCTTCCACGCGGCTGCGCAGTTCCGTCGCCGACATCTTGTTCTGCTGGGCCACGGATTCGATCGCGCGATCGACTTCCTGGTCGGTCACCTTGATCCCGGCTTCCTGCGCGGCCTGCGTCTGCACGCGTTCAATGATCAGGCGCTCCAGCACCTCGCCGAGCAGATCGGCCCGCGGCGGAACATCGCGCTTGGCGGCGCGAAGCTGGTTCTCGATCTCGTCGGCGCGATCAAGCAGTTCCCGGCGCGTGATCACGCTGTTGTTGACGACAGCCACGACCTCGTCCACCAGCTGCGAGCGCGGCTGGGACGATGGCTGCGGCACGCCCAGCTGCGGCTGGCTTGGCGCCACCGTGCTTCCCTGGCTGGCGGCCTGGCTGCCCGGCACGAAAATGCCCTGCGTGCGGGTGCCGGGCGCGCGCAGTTGCGCGGCGGCCGGCGCGGCCAGCGTCACGAGCACGGCGGACAGCAGAAGCTGTTGCCAGGGATTCAGGCGGGACAACATGGAAGAGGCTTGACGTTTCATCTTGGTCCGTCATTCATAGTGATCGTACGGCGTCGTCGGCACCGGACGTGCGGTTACGGGCTCGTAGCCAGGAACATTCAGGCGCAGCATGTCCAACGGGTTGGAACCGACCTTCGACAACCCGCGGAATTCCACCTGGAAGAAGATCCGGCCGGTGTAGCCGTTTGAGGTATTGCGGAAGCGCTGGTACACAAAGCGCCCCACCCAGCAATCGGCGGCGTACTCGAAGCCCGCCAAGGCATCCACGAGCTGGTTGGCCGCCTTGTCGAACGCCACCCGGCCGATGCCGTAGGTGCGTTGCGTCACCGGCCACTGGCCGGAGACCTCGAACTGGTCGATCGCGGTATTGTCCGTCACCGAAGTCGGCCGGCGGTACCGGTAGCCGACGTTGATCAGCTTGCGCGATTCCGGGCGGTACGCGAACGACACATTCGAGTAGTTGACCTTGTCCTCGTCCGGGTTCCACTGGATCCCGGCATCGAGATAGTAGCCGCGGAAAAGCTGGATCGTGGTGGCAGCCAGCAGGTCAGAATAGCTCGGTTTTGCGTCCTGCAGCGTTCCATTGAGCTGCACGCGCTGGCCCGTGAAATCGACGCGCTGCGCAATCGTGCCACGGAACCGCTCGACACCGGTTTCCGATTCGATCAGGCGCGTGGTCAGACCCAGCGTCAGCTTGTTGTTGTCCGCGATGCGGTCGTTACCCGTGAACGGGTTCTCGGTGAAGATCTGGCCGTATCCGAAGTCCGACTGCACCGTATCGAACAGCGGGAACTGGCTCTGGTCGTGGAACGGCGTGTAGACGTAAAACAGGCGCGGCTCGAGCGTCTGTGTGTACTTCACGCCAAACAGCTTGCTCGCGCTGGGCGCATCACGCTCGAACGTCATGCCCGAGTCGAAACTCACGGTCGGAATCGCGCGGTTCAGCGTGTTCGGCGCGCCAACCGTATTGGTGCCCGCGTCCATGTTGTACTGCGCCGCGTTGAAGATGACCTTCGGCGTCACGTACCAGCCCGGATGGACGATCGGGTAGCTGATCGTCGGCTGGATGAATGCGCGGTTGCCCTCTGGCTGCTGGACGCCGGTCGTCGTCAGCGGAATCCGGAAGCGCGTGTAGTCGGTTTCGAGGGCAATATCGAAGCCGTGGAAGTCGTAGCGCGTGTACCTGGCATTCAACTGCGGCTCGCGCTGGTACGAAGGCTCGCTCGGCGCCAGGGTCTGGAACTTCTGCACGCGCGCCACGAAGACCCAGTCCTGCCACGCATAGACCACGCCGGCTTCCTGCGTGTACTGGCGCAGGGTGGACTGCGACACGGAACGCGTCAGGTCATCGGGATACTTGTCGTCCGAGACCTTGTTGAGGTTCACGTACGCCGTCATGCCCGGGATGATCAGCTGGTTGTGCTGGACCGAGTAGGCCCAGCGGTCGCGGCCGGCCTTCTTGTCGTCGGGCAGGAATTCGCCACGGATACGGCCGCTATAGCCGCTGCCAATGTAGCGGAAGTCTTCGCCAAGCTGCACGCCACGCGACGACAGGATGCGCGGATAGAGTGTCAGGTCGCGGTTCGGCGCCAGATTGAAGTAGTAAGGGACCGTCAGGTCGAAACCCGAATTCGAGCCATAGCCAAACAGCGGCGGCAGCACGCCGCTGCGGCGCTCGCTGTTGAGCGGGAACGAGAACGCGGGCGCGCCCGCGATCGGCACACCGAAGAAGTGCAGCACGCCGCCATGGGCCGTGCCGACTTCACGGTCACTGTCCAGGTCGAGCTTGCTGGAACTGAAATACCAGTCCGCGTTGTCGGGCGAACAGGTCGTGTAGGTCGCCTTCTTCAGCGTGCTGCGATCCGGGTCCAGGAAATCGATGCGCTCGGCGCTGCCGGCGCCACCGGTCTGCTGGAAGTAATAGTCCGGCGACAGCATGTAGCCTTCGTTGGCCTGCACGCGCATGCGCGCCTCCGGGCCGACGGCCAGCGTGCCGCCCTTGGACAGCCGCACGTTGCCCGTGGCATGGGCTTCGTCGGTGTCCTGGTCGTAGGTCACCTTGTCACCCTTGACCACGCCACCGTCGCGGCGCAACTCGGCATGCCCGTCGAGCTCGACGCCTCTTTCGCTGTAGCCCGTGATCTGATCGCCCGACACATACGCCGGGGCATTCGGATTGGATGGCGTCGACGAAGGCGCCATGTTCATCGTGTTGCCGCTCGGCGTCTTCCGCGTGGGCGGCTCGGTCAGGCGCGGCACAAGATCGCCGGATTCTGCCGGCGGCGGCGGGGGCTCGGGAGTCTGCGTGACGGCCGGCTCGGCAATATCGATGTTCGGAATGGCGGACGTCGCCCCGTACTGCGCATGCGCGCTCACCGTCAGGCCGGCCATGGCCAGCACCAACGGCCGCAACGCGCTGGCGGGCAGGCGAGCACGCCGGAGCAGCCGCGGGGGCGCTGGCGGTCGGGTGGCCGGATGGTGCGGTGATCGTTGTTGTTCGGTCATGCAAACGGTTGTCGGTCAACTCGGCGGCGGGCATCGTCGCGGGAGACCGGTAAAGTTGGTCCCTGCTTCGACGCCAGCCCATAGCCGGAGCGGGCTGCGGGGCGACAAAGGCCCCTCCCGGAGGCCACCCGGCGCCCGGGTCTGGTCGGGTATTATACGGGGCATCGTATTCTCCCTTTCCGGCATGTCTGCACTTCTTCACGCCACGGGCCACGACCCGCGTATCGAACAACTCAAAACGTGGGTCGCCGAACTCGGCGCGGCATGGTCGATCGACCCTGATTCGTGCACGCCAGCGTCCGCCGACGCAAGCTTCCGCCGCTATTTCCGTGTGCGCACGGGGCACCCCGATCACCCCACGGCCATCGTGATGGACGCGCCGCCTTCGCATGAAGACTGCCGCCCGTTCATCCACGTGGCAAAGTTGTTCGGCGATGCCGGCGTCACCGTGCCGACCGTTCTCGCCCAGGACCTGGGGCTGGGCTTCCTGCTGCTGGCCGACCTGGGCAGCCAGACATACCTGTCGCGCCTGGACGACGCTTCGGCCCGCAATCTCTATGGCGACGCGGCCGCCGCGCTGGTCAAGATCCAGCTGGCCACGCGCCCCGGCGAGCTGCCTGCCTACGACCGCGCCCTGCTCCAGCGCGAACTGGACCTGTTCCCGCAGTGGTACATCGCCAAACACCTTGGCGTGACGCTCGACGACGCCCAGCAGGCCGACCTGCGCGAGGTGTTCGAGACCATCCTGGCCAACAACCTGGCGCAGCCGCAGGTCTACGTGCACCGCGACTACCACTCGCGCAACCTGATGGTGCTTCCCGGCACTGGCAACCCCGGCATCCTGGACTTCCAGGACGCGGTGATCGGTCCGATTACCTACGATGCCGTGTCGCTCTGGCGCGACGCCTATATCGAATGGGACGAGGAGCAACAGCTCGACTGGCTGATCCGCTACTGGGAACAGGCGCGCAAGGCCGGCCTGCCGGTAGCGGGCGATTTCGGCGAGTTCTACCGCGATTTCGAGTGGATGGGGCTGCAGCGCCACCTCAAGGTGCTCGGCATCTTCGCGCGCCTGTATCACCGCGACGGCAAGGACGGCTATCTGGCCGACCTGCCGCTGGTGCTCAAGTACACGCGCAACGTGGCTGGCCGCTATAGCGAAATGCGCAAGCTCGTACGCCTGCTCGACGCCCTCGAAGGCACCGAGCGTCCGGCTGGCTTCACGTTCTAGGCGGCGCCTTGACGGTTCCCTCCGACACCCCCGAGACCATCACGCGCAGCGGCGAGTGGTGGGCCGGCGCACGAGCGCTGGCGCCGATGCTGCTTGGCGTGATGCCGTTCGGCCTGATCTATGGCGTGCTGGCCGTCAATGCCGGCATGCCGGCCTGGCTGGCCTGCGCGATGAGCGCGATCGTCTTCGGCGGGGCATCCCAGATGATCCTGACCCAGCTCTGGGCTGCCGGCACCCCTGCACTGGTCGTCGCGTTCACGGTGGCGATGGTCAATCTGCGCCACGCGCTTTATTCGGCGACCATCGCCGCGTCGATGGCTCCGCTGCCACGGCGCTGGAAGGCGCTGATCGCCTACCTGCTGACCGACGAGGCCTTCGCCGCCATGACGCGCCGCCTCGGCGACAGTGGCCCGCGCGCGCGCTATCGGCACTGGTTCTACTTCGGCGCCGGGTTCTCGCTTTGGGCCAGCTGGCAGGTCTCGACGCTGGCCGGTGTGCTGGTTGGCGCGCAGGTGCCGCATGACTGGCCGCTCGACTTCTTCCTGCCGCTGACCTTCATCGGCATCATCGTTCCGAACCTCAAGCACCGCTCGCAGATCGCCGCCGCGCTGGTGGCCACGGCGCTTGCGGTGGTCTGCTTCGCCATGCCGCACAAGCTCGGCATCATGGTGGCGGCGCTGGGCGGCATTGCCGCGGGCATGCTGCTGCGCGGCCGCGACCGCGACGGCACGGGCCGAAGCGCCGTGGGCCCTTCGCGCCAGTCTGACGGCAAGGAGCACGCGGCATGAGCCAGATGACCTTGCTGTGGGTATTCATCGGCGCGGGGCTGGCCACGTTCCTGATCCGGCTGTCGTTCATCGCCGTGGAGGGCCGCGTGCGCCTGCCGGCGTGGTTCCGCACCGCGCTGCAGTTCGTGCCGGCCGCGATGCTGTCAGCGCTGATCGCCCCCGACCTGCTGATGCGCGACGGCGCGCTTTACCTGAGCCCGTACAACGCACGCCTGCTTGCCGGCCTGGTGGCCATCGTCATCGCCGCGCGCACGCGCAGCGTCGGCTGGACCATCGCCGGCGGCATGGCCGCACTGATTGCCCTGGAGACCCTGATTTGAAAGCGATGATCTTCGCCGCCGGGCGCGGCGACCGCATGCGCCCACTGACCGACTCCTGCCCGAAGCCCCTGCTGGCCGTGGGCGGCAAGCCGCTGATCGTGTGGCAGATCGAATCGCTCGCGCGGGCCGGCTTCACCGATATCGTCATCAATCACGCATGGCTGGGCGACCGGCTCGAGGCCGCGCTCGGCGATGGCGCGCACTTCGGCGTGCGCATTCACTGGTCGGCCGAAGGCACGGCGCTGGAAACCGCCGGCGGCATTGCGCGCGCGTTGCCGCTGTTGACCGGCAAGTCCGATACCGACGATGTGTTCCTGGCCGTGTCGGGCGATATCTTCTGCGAGTTCGACTACCGGACCCTGCTGTCGCGCGCGCGCACCATGGCCGGGGCCGCGCGCCCGCACATGCACCTGGTGATGGTGCCAAACCCGCCGTTCCATCCGCGTGGCGACTTCGTGCTCGGTGCCGACGGCCTGCTGCGGATGCCGGATGCCGAGGGCAGCACGCTGACCTTCGGCAACATCGGGCTGTATGACACCCGCCTGTTCCGCGATATCGAACGCGGCGAGAAGGTGGCGATGTCCCCGTACTATCGCGCCGCGATCGCCGATGGCCTCGCCACGGGCGAACGCTTCGACGGCCGCTGGGAGAACGTCGGCACGCCGGACCAGCTGGCCGCGCTGGACCGTCTGCTGCGCATGTAACCGCCCATCCCCACGCATCCCCGCACTGCCCCGTGCGCCGTTTTATGCGCACGGGCACCCCGCTTCCCGCGCCGACGGGTTTAGAATCGGCACATTCCCCTCACCGTTTTCCATCCATGTCCGCACCCGACTCCGCCCTCCTTGGCGCGTGCCGCGACCGCCGCGCCCGTGTGCTGCAACATTTGCGCGCCAACGGCGGCGGCGTGGCCATCGTGCCGACCGCGCCCGAGGCCATGCGCAATCGCGACAGCGACTATCCCTACCGGCACGACAGCTATTTCTATTACCTGACAGGCTTCACGGAGCCCGAGTCGGTGCTCGTGCTGGTGGCCGGCGGCCCCGGCGATGGGGCTGGCGGCGATCGCAGCATCCTGTTCTGCCGGCCCAAGCACGAAGAGCGCGAGATCTGGGACGGCTTCCGCTATGGCCCCGAAGGCGCACGCGCCACGTTCGGCTTCGATGACGCGCATTCGGTCGAGGACATCGACAAGCTGCTGCCGCCGATGCTGGCCAATCGCACGCATCTGGCGTATCCGCTGGCCGCCACGGCCGAGATCGACGCGCGTGTGCGCGGCTGGCTGGACACCGTGCGCATGCAGGGCCGCGCGGGCGTCTCGGCGCCGTCAGCCGTCGTCGACGTACGCACGCTGCTCGATGAAATGCGGCTGTTCAAGGACGCCGGCGAACTGGCCACGATGCGCCGTGCCAGCGAGATCTCGGCGCAGGCCCACGTGCGTGCGATGCGCGCCTCGCGCGCCGGATTGCGCGAGTACCACCTCGAAGCCGAGCTGCTCTACGAATTCCGCCGCCACGGCGCGCAGAGCGTGGCCTACAACTCGATCGTCGCTGCAGGCCCGAACGCCTGCGTGCTGCACTATCGGGCTGGTCCGGCCGAGTTGCGCGATGGCGACCTGTGCCTGATCGACGCGGGCTGCGAACTTGATGGCTACGCGTCGGACATTACGCGCACGTTCCCGGTTTCCGGCCGCTTCACCCCGGCACAGCGCGAGCTCTATGACCTCGTGCAGGCCGCGCAGGACGCCGCGATTGCCCAGACGCGTGTGGGCGTGCCGTACAACGTGCCGCATGACGCCGCCGTGCGAGTGCTGGCGCAGGGCATGCTGGACACCGGCCTGCTCGACCGCAACAAGGAAGGCACGCTCGACGACGTGCTGGCCAGCGGCAGCTATCGCCGCTTCTACATGCACCGCACCGGCCACTGGCTAGGCATGGACGTCCACGATGTGGGCGAATACCGTGTTCCCGGCCCGCTGCCGGCCGGCCAGGAAGGCGAGCGTCCGTGGCGCCCGCTCGAGGCAGGCATGGTGGTGACCATCGAGCCGGGCATCTATGTGCGCCCGGCCGAAGATGTACCCGAACGCTACTGGCACATCGGCATCCGTATCGAGGATGACGCCGTGGTGACCTCGGGCGATTGCGAACTGATCACGCGCGGCGTGCCTGTGAAGGCCGACGAGATCGAGGCACTGATGCGCGACAACGGAGGCACGTCGCGATGAAGGCATTGTTGAGCAAACTGTTCGGAACCGGCGTGACGAAGACCCACACGCACGCGACACGCGCGATCGATCCGAACGAACCTTTTGTGGTCAATCTCTACGACGATCGCGTCGTGGTGCATCGCCCCGACGGCCAGCGCGAGGAACTGGCCTGGGACGCGCTGGAAAAGGTAGTGGTGCGTGTTTCCGATCGCGCCCCCTGGGCCGGCACGGCGTGGCTGATCCTGGCCGGCGACGCGGCCAGCCAGCAGGGCTGCGTGGTGCCGATGACAGCCGCCAACCACGATGCGCTGGTGCAACGGCTGCAGGCGCTGCCTGGCTTCCATCAACAGAAGCTCGACAACGCGATGCGCGATGCCGCGGCCGGCAAGTCTCGCACCGACGCGAACCTGTGGAAACGTTCCGAAGCCGAAGCCAGCGCCAGCGAGGAAGCCAGCCATGACGCCGCCGGCCAGCACTGAAAGCACTCGGGCGCTGGCTGCGGAGCCCCGCGATATCGCCATCGTCGGCGGCGGGCCGGTCGGCCTGGCGCTGGCGGGCCAGTTGCTGCGCACCACCTCATGGCGCCTTACGCTGATCGACGCGGCCACGCCGGCGCGCGCCGCGCGCGATCCGCGCGCCATCGCCCTGTCGCACGGCAGCCGCCAGTTGCTCGAGCAGATCGGCGCGTGGCCGGTGCCGGCGCAACCGATCGAGCATATCCATGTATCCCAGCGGGGCCGGTTCGGCCACGTGAAACTTCATCGCGACGACTACGCCGTGCCCGCGCTGGGCTACGTGGTCAAGTACGGCGATCTTTGCCAAACGCTCGAACGCGCACTGGCCCGGGCCGCCGACGCCGCGCCGGGCCGGCTTGAACGTGCGTTCGAGACACGCATCGACAACATCGATCAGGGCGACCGGAGCGAGAGCGCCTTGGTGCGGCTGACCGGCGCCTCGCACGCGGAACACGAAGGCATGCCGGTGACGTTCGACGCGCGCATTGCGGTGCAGGCCGAAGGCGGGTTGTTCCACCAGCAGATCCAGCGCCTGTCGCACGGCACCGCAGCCATGCGGCGGCGCGATTACCAGCAGACCGCGATCATCGGGCATGTGACGTGCACGCAACCGCAGCCCGGCTGGGCATGGGAGCGTTTTACCGAGGAAGGCCCGCTGGCGCTGCTGCCGCATGACGAGCATGGCGTGCAGGGTTACGCGCTGGTCTGGTGCTGCCCGCCGGAGCAGGCCATGCGCCGGCTCGCGTTGTCCGATGCGGAATTTGCCGAGGAACTGGGTCAGGCGTTCGGCACACGGATGGGCCGGTTCGC
>JAFAJB010000233.1 GCA_019236395.1 Cupriavidus sp. | reverse complement strand
GAACATCGCTGGTCTGCATGGTGGGCTCCGTGACGATCACGTTACGCGGGCGTCGATGCGCGCGTCCGTGGCCACGGGCCCACCACCCCGCCGGAGTGCCTGGTCAGGCTCAGGGCAGGCTGGTCGTCGTGACCGAGGACGGCGCGACCATTCCCAGGCGGTCTTTCAGCGACTGGGGCCGGCCACTCATCAATGCAGCATAGTACGTGGCGTTCGAAAGCACATTCTTGACGTAGTTCCGGGTTTCGGTAAATGGAATCGTCTCTGCAAAGATCGCGCCTTCCACGGGCCGCAACAGGCTTGAACGCCATGCCTTCGGGCGACCCGGGCCGGCGTTGTAGCCCGCCGAGGCCAGCGTCCAGGAACTGTCCAGGTCCGTCAGCACCATGCTCATGTAGTTGGTGCCGAGCATGATGTTGATGTTGGGATCCCCCATCATCGACGGCGAGAAATCGCTCATGCCGATCTTACGCGCCACGTACTTGGCGGTAGCCGGCATCACCTGCATCAGGCCATGCGCGCCCGCCGACGAGCGCGCATTCATGATGAAGCGCGATTCCTGACGGATCAGGCCATAGGCCCAGGCCATGTCGAGGCCGACTTCGTCGGTGGCACGCTGCATGATGTCGCGATACGGCATCGGGAAGCGCTGGGCGAAATCGTGCTGGGCCTTGGTGCGGTCGGACGTGTTGACGGTGCGATCGAGCAATTCGATCTTGCGCGCGTACTCGGCCGCGGCCAGCAGTTCGCGGTCATTCATCCCGCGCAGTTCCCAGTTCCACTCGCGGTTGCCTTCGAAGCGCAGGTTCAGGTCATAGAACTTCTGCGCGCGCACGAAGCCGGGGCGCGTACGCATTGCCATCGCGTCCGCGTCGCTGACGGTGGTCCGCGGCGGCAGCGTGATGCGGTTGCCCAGTTCCTCGCTGGCAAGCTGGCCGTAGAAGTTGAACTGGCCGGCGATCGACTGGAACTGTTGCTGGGCGTCATTGTTGCGGCCATCGGCCTTGAGCGCGCGGCCGTACCAGTACGTCCAGGCCGGGTCCTTCGCACGCAGCTCGGCGCGCATCAGGTCGATCGACTGACGCACCTGCTTCCAGTCACCCTGGCGCAGCGCGGCACGCACGCGCCATTCCTGCGATTCGTCGGACAGCCACTGGTTGCCGCCCAGATCCATCTGGCGGCGGTAGTAGCCGGCCGCCTCGGGCATCAGCTTCTTGGCGGCAAACTGGCCGATCACGCCCCACGCCGCGCCCTGCTCGTCGCGCGACAGGTTGCCGGAAATCGTGCCCAGGTAGGAAGCGGCCTGGCTGGGATCATTGCGCGCCATCTTGACGACGGTGGCCAGCGAGTCGCCGTCCACGCGGGCATCGGGCAAGGCCGCGGCGATCTTGCCGGCCAGCGTCGTGTAGTTCTGCTCCAGCGCCTGCCGCGCCTGGAAAGCCACGTCGCCGGGCTGGATCTGCTGGCTCTGCGCCAGGTAGTTGATCAGGTCGACGCAGCCTTCGCCGTAGTAGCGCGGGTCGACCAGCGTCGTACGTGCCTCTGCGGCCACGTTCTGCCCCTTGAGCGCACGCGACAGCAATGCATAGCACTCCACCTGGGTGTCGTCCTTCAGCACGAACTGCGGATACTGGACATCAAAATTGGCCCAGTCGCGTTTCTTGCCAAGCACCAGCAGCCAGTCATTGCGCATGCGGTCGGCAATCGCCTCGCCCTGGTAGCGTTGCAGGAACGCGGCGATCTCGGCGTCAGGCGTGTCGATCCGGGCCAGGCCGCTCGAATCGAACATCTGCGGCTTGATGCGGAAGTACTCGACGTACGACGGAATCGGGTAGTCGACCAGCGTGGCCGAGATGGCCGCGGCCCGATCGGCATCGTTCTTGCGGGCGGCGTCACGCAACGCCACGAAGGCGTCATCCGGATCGGTCGGAATGGTCAGCGCGGGCGGCTGTTGCTGCACCGTCTTCTGGGGTGTCGAGACACGCGGCTTTTGCGCGTAGACCGGCGTGGCCAGCAACGCACCTGCGAACGCAAGCCAGGCGATGCGTCCGGCATGGCGCAGATATACTCCCTTCGGCATTCTTGGTATTCCTTGTCAGGTCGCGCGCGGCTGTCACATGACAGCCGCGCAGAATTTGTTTCGCCCGGAGCGCATCGCCGGCCGTGCCAGCGACGTCGTCTCCGATTGTCTGTACATCGGCAATTATTGCACGCCATGCCCCCAAACCAAGCCCCGGACAACGGGCCGGACAGCCGTTATTTCAATGCCGTCGAGGACCGTCGCGAACTGCGCCGGCGCCTGCTTGCATTGCGCGCGAGCCTGCCCGGCCGCGCCTCGGCCGATGCACTGATCGCCGCCGCGCTGGAGCCGCTGCTTGAACGCCTGGGCGTGCAGCGCCTTGGTTTCTACTGGCCGATCCAGCAGGAGTTCGACGCCCGCGCCACGGTGGCCCGCTGGCTGGCCGCCATGCCTGGCCGCCTGGCCGCCCTGCCCGTCGTGAGCCGCCCCGGCACGCCGCTCGACTTCCATGCCTGGGCCCCCGACACGACAATGCGCGCCGGCCACTATGGCATTCCCGTGCCCGATGGCACCGGCGCCATCATGCCCGATGCGCTGCTCATTCCCTGTGTCGGTTTCAGTGGCGATAAGTTCCGGCTCGGCTACGGGGGTGGGTTCTATGACCGGACCCTCGCGGCAATGGCATCCGCCGGAGCCACGCCGGTGGCGATCGGGATCGGATTTGCGGCGTGCGAAGTGGCGCTGGAGGCTGAGGCGCACGACCTGCCGATGGACTGGGTGGTGACGGAGCGGGGAGTCGTCTAGTTCGCTAAAGGCCGTCTAGGCGCTGCCACACCCGATGGCGTCGGCGCTCACCAGTTCGTCCACCAGCGCCTGCATCCTCCGCCAGTGCGAACCTTCCCAGAAAACCCGCCGGCAATGGGGGCAGGTCACAAAGCGCTCGTGCCGCTCGAACACGCCCTCCGGTACCCGACCATCCACTTCGGTCTTGTCGATGCGATGCAGCGGCACGTTGCAGTCGAGGCAGAGCGAGAACGGCTTCGCGCAAGTGGCCAGGTCAAGTCGGGAAAAGATCTCCCGCACCTGGAGCGACGACTTGATCGCCCGCACATAGCACCCGTGGGTGATGCCGCGGCGCTTGAGCAGTTCCCTGTCGCGCGTCAGCACGATGCGATTCTCATCGGCGGCGATGCGCTCGATCTCGCTGTCCTCGAAGTGGTTGTCGTAAAGCGTGTCGAAGCCGGTCATGCGCAACAGGTGGGCCAGGCCGCCCAGATGGGCGTCGGCGACGAAGCGCACCACGCGCAGCGGGTGTTCCCGGACGCGCAGCAGCGGCGAGACATCGAGCGATTCGAACTTCGGATAGACCGCGACGCGGTCACCATCGCGCACGATGCGCTCGAACGGCGATGATTCGCCATTGACGAGAATCAGTTCCACCTCGGTATGCGGCACGCCCAGCGCCTCGATCATGTGCTTGACCGTGGCCGCGCGGGCACAGGGGCACGACAGGTCCCGACGGCGCTGCGCTGGCGCCAGGAAATCGTTCAGTTCCTCGTAGAAACGGAAGGTGGCGGTGACCATGCCGCCGAGTATGACACTTTCGGCCACGGCGCGGCGCTTGGCAGGTTTAACGCTGGCGTGCTGGATCAAACCGACAGCTTCGCGCTACGTGGTGCCAAGCTGCACCACCGCTCTCTCCCGCTCTCTCCCCATGAGGGGAGAGAGGGCCAAGACACTACTTCCTGACCCCGCCCGGGCGCGGCGCGCGGCGTTGGCCGTTAAACAACCAACAGCCTTGTTTGGGTGACTACTTCGCGTTTCCCAGCCGTAACGCGGCTTCCACAGCCATACGCGCCCAGGGAGTCATCGCGTGGGGCGATTCCAGACACGCGGCGGGCAGGCTCAGGTAGTGACGCATCGTCACCTCGCGGCGGGCGGACTGGTAACGGAACGGTTCGCTGCCTTCGGCCTCGAAGCGCGCCAGCGTGACGTCATCGGCCTTCAGGAAGCACTGACCACCGCTGACGAGCCCGAACATCAGGCCATCGTAGAACAGGCCATGCCCGCCGAACATTCGCTTGGCCGTGATGGCCCCGATGTTGGCCGCCAGCGGCGCCATCAGTTCGAGCAGATGCTCGATGAACGGGTCCGGGCGGCGCGCAGCGGGCATCGTGGATTACAGCTTGAGGCGCTGCCAGATCGCCTTGGTCGCCCCAGCGGCATTCAGCGTGTAGAAGTGCAGACCCGGCACCCCGGCATCAAGCAGGCGTTCGCACAGGTCGGTCACCACATCCAGGCCGAAGGCGCGGATCGCTTCCTTGTCATCGCCGAACGATTCGAGCCGCTTGGCCACCCAGCGCGGCACTTCGGCGCCACACATCTCGGAGAAGCGCATCAGCTGCGAGTAGTTCGTGATCGGCATGATGCCGGGCACGATCGGCACGTCCACGCCCATCGCGCGTACGTCGTCGACGAAGCGGAAGTACGCGTCGGCGTTGAAGAAATACTGCGTGATGGCCGAGTTGGCTCCCGCCTTGACCTTGCGCACGAAGTTCTCAAGATCGTGGCGCGGCGAGCGCGCCTGCGGGTGGTACTCGGGATATGCGGCCACTTCGATGTTGAACCAGTCGCCGGTTTCCGCGCGGATGAACTCGACCAGTTCGTTGGCGTAGCGGAACTCGCCGATCTCGCCCATGCCGGACGGCATGTCGCCGCGCAGCGCCACGATATGGCGGATGCCGCCATCGCGATAGGTCTTGAGGATCTGGCGGATGCTGTCACGCGTGGAGCCCACGCACGACAGGTGCGGCGCGGCCTCGATGCCCTCGCGCTGGATCTCCAGCACGGTGTCGAGCGTGCCCTGCTGCGTGGTACCGCCGGCGCCGAACGTCACCGAGATGTACTTAGGCGCCAGCGGCGCCAGCTGGGCGCGCGTATTGCGCAGTTTCTCCACGCCCTCCGCCGTCTTGGGCGGGAAGAATTCGAAGCTGTAGTAACGATCAGTCATGGTTGGCACGCCGCGCGGGCGGCGCCCCGGAAAAAGAGTCTCGGCGTGTCAGTTGCGTCGGTCAGTTGCGTTCGCCCAGCAGGACGCTGGAAAGAATCCACGAGATCACGCTGTACAGGATCGAGCCGAGCAGTGCGGCGCCGAATCCCTGCACGACGAACCCCTGCAACAGGTTGCCGACGAACAGGAACAGCAGCGCATTGATCACGAAGATGAACAGGCCCAGCGTCAGCAGCGTGACCGGCAGCGTCAGGATGACCAGGATCGGCCGGATCAGCGCATTGACCAGGCCCAGCACCAGCGCGGCGATCATGGCGGAGCCGAAGCTGCCCAGATGCACCCCGCTGATCAGGTAACCCACCAGGAACAGCGACGCGGCATTGATGATCCATACGGCCAACAGTCTCATTGGGACTCCTTTTTCTGGTCAGTGAGGTGAATTCATTGTGCGCAATTCTGCCGAGGCATCATCGCGCAGCGATGCGCCTGCCCTCTCCCCCGGCCCCTCTCCCGCACGCGGGAGAGGGGAGCAAACCGAGGGTGAGGGTTTCGGCCGATCAATAGCGGTAGTGGTCGGCCTTGTACGGGCCTTCCTTCTTCACGCCGATGTAGGCGGCCTGCTGCTCGGTCAGCTCGCTCAGTTGCGCGTTCAGCTTCTTCAGCTGCAGGCGCGCGACCTTCTCGTCCAGATGTTTCGGCAGCACGTACACGCCCACCGGATACTTGCCGCTGTCGCGCTCGGCCCACAGTTCGATCTGGGCGATGGTCTGGTTGGCGAACGAGCTGCTCATCACGTACGACGGGTGGCCCGTGCCGCAACCGAGGTTCACCAGGCGGCCCTTCGCCAGGATGATCAGCTTCTTGCCGTCCGGGAACACGACGTGATCGACCTGCGGCTTGATCTCGTCCCACTCGTACTTCTCGATCGACGCGATGTCGATTTCGTTGTCGAAGTGGCCGATGTTGCAGACGATGGCCTGGTCCTTCATGCGGGCCATGTGGTCATGCGTGATGACGTGGTAGTTGCCCGTGCAGGTCACGAAGATGTCGCCGTGCTCGGCGGCGTAGTCCATCGTCACCACGCGGTAGCCTTCCATGGCGGCCTGGAGTGCGCAGATCGGGTCGATCTCGGTCACCCACACTTGCGCGGACAGCGCGCGCAGGGCCTGGGCGCTGCCCTTGCCCACGTCGCCGTAACCGGCCACCACGGCGATCTTGCCAGCGATCATCACGTCGGTGGCGCGCTTGATGCCGTCCACCAGCGATTCACGGCAGCCATACAGGTTGTCGAACTTGCTCTTGGTCACCGAGTCGTTGACATTGATGGCCGGGAACTTCAGTTCGCCCTTCTGCGCCATCTGGTACAGGCGGTGCACGCCGGTGGTGGTCTCTTCGGTCACGCCCTGGATGTGCTGCAGGCGCTTCGAGTACCAGTTGGCGTCCTTGTCGAGGTAACGGGCG
>JAFAJB010000087.1 GCA_019236395.1 Cupriavidus sp. | reverse complement strand
CCGTCAGGGCACCGATCCGCAACTCGCACAGGTGAACGTGCGCAACCGCGTGGCGCAGGCCGAGCCACTGTTGCCCGAGGTGGTGCGGCGCGGCGGGGTCTATGTCGACCAGGCCAGCGCCAGCCCGTTCATGTATGTGTCGCTGATTTCGAAGACCGGCACGATGTCAGAGACCGCGCTGGCCGACTATGCGGCCGGCAGCGTCCTGCCCATGCTGCGGCGGCTGCCCGGCATCGGGAAAGTGGAGGCCTACAGCGCCGAGTACGCGCTGCGCGTGTGGTTCAACCCCGACCAGCTCAACGCCTACGGCCTGACCACGACCGATGTGGAAGAGGCGATCCGCGCGCGCAACGGCAGCGTCACGCCGGGCCAGCTTGGCGGCGCTCCGTCGAAGGGTGGACAGCCTTACCAGGCGATCGTCAGACCGCCTCCGCCGCTGGCCGATGCCGATGCGTTCGGGCGCATCGTGCTGCGTAGCGCAAAGGACGGCTCGGCCGTGCTGCTGCGTGACGTGGCGCGCGTGGAGATGGCCGCCGCCGACTATCGCTACAGCTCGACGCTCAATGGCCGCGAGGCCGCCTCGATGGGTCTGAAGCTCGCCGACGGGGCCAACGTGCTGGACACCTCGCGCACGGTGCGCGCCGCGCTCGATGAAGCCGCGAAAGGCTTCCCGGCCGGCGTGGCCTATGACATCTCCTACGACACCGCGCACTTCGTGCAGAACTCGATCACGCGCGTGCTGATGACGCTGGCCGAGGCCACGGTGCTGGTCTTCCTGATCCTGTACCTGTTCCTCGGCAACCTGCGGGCGACGCTGATTCCGTGCATCGTCGTGCCCGTGTCGCTGCTCGGCACGGTGGCATGCCTCTATGCGTTCGGGCTGTCGCTGAACGTGATCACGCTGTTCGGCGTGGTGCTGGCCATCGGCATCCTGGTCGACGATGCGATCGTGGTGGTCGAGAACGTCGAGCGGATCATGCGCGAGGAAGGCGTCGATGCGAGCGTGGCCACGTCGCGCTCGATGCGGGAGGTCTCGGGCGCGCTGCTCGGCGTCACGCTGGTGCTGTGCGCCGTGTTCGTGCCGATGGCGTTCCTGGGCAGCGCCGTGGGCGTGATCTATCGCCATTTCGCGATGACGCTGGCGATCTCGATCGGCTTCTCGCTGTTCTTTGCGCTGTCGCTGGCGCCCGCGATGTGCGCCACGCTGCTGCGCCACGGCGCCCAGCCCGCTCGCGGCCCGCTGGAGTGGTTCGAGCATCGCTTCACCGCGTTCACAGCACGCTATGCCGGGTGGGTCCAGCGGCTGCAGCAACGCCGGCTGCGCTGGCTGGCCGTGTATCTGGCCATGGCCGCCGTCTGCGCGGTTGCCCTCTGGCAACTGCCGAGCGGCTTCCTGCCCGAAGAAGATACCGGCGAGCTTGTGATCGACGTGGAACTGCCGCCGGGCAGCACCCAGACGCAGACGCGCGAGACCATCACGCGGCTGGAACAGTGGATGCGGCAGGAGCGCTTGCCCGTCAAGACGTCGTTCGCGCTGCTCGGCTGGAACAGCGGCGGCTCGGGCGAGCAGCGCGCCAGCGTGTTCCTGTCGCTCGACGACTGGAAGCTGCGTGGCCGCGACAATGCCGCGGACGTCGTGCTGGCACGGCTGACCCGTGGCCTGGAAAACTGGTCCGGGCGCGGCGACGCCCAGCTCTATCCGTACAACGGCACGGCGCTGCCTGAGCTTGGCAGCACCAGCGGGCTGGACATGCGGCTCGTCACGCGCCTGGAAGGCGGACGTCCGGGCCTCTATGCCGCACGCGACAAGGTGATCGAACGCGCCAGGACCGACCCGGTATTTACCGAAGTACGCGCCACGGCGGGCCAGCCCGTGCCCGCGCTCGACCTTGCCATCGACTATCGCAAGGCCGAAAGTTTCGGCGTTGATACGGAGATGATCCATCACGCGCTGGCGGCCACGCTAGGCTCGCGCTATATCGACGAACTGGCGCGCGACGGCCGCGTGCGGCGCGTGATCCTGCAGGCCGATGCGCCGTTCCGCATGCAGCCTGAAGACCTGGCTCGCCTGCACGTGCGCAACGCGCAGGGGCAGATGGTGTCGCTCGCATCGTTCGCATCGCTCGAATGGGGCAACGGAGAGGCCACGCTCGAACGCTACAACGGGCTGACCTCGGTACGCATCAATGCCGACGTGGCCCCGGGCAACAGCACCGGCACGGCCATGGCGCGGCTGGAGTCACTGGTACGCGAGCTCGGCCCCGACTATGAAGTGCGCTGGAGCGGCCGCGCATTCGAGCAGCAGCAGAGCGGCGCGCAGGCGCCGTGGCTGTTCGCACTGTCCATGCTGTTCATCTTCCTGTGCCTGGTGGCGCTGTATGAAAGCTGGACCTTGCCGCTCGCGGTGCTGGCAATCGTTCCGGCCGGCCTTGTCGGCGCGGCCTCGGCGGTCTGGCTGCGTGGTCTGCCCAATGACGTCTATTTCAAGGTGGGCGTCATCGTGATCATGGGCCTGGCGGCCAAGAACGCAATTCTGGTGGTGGAGTACGCCGAGCAACTGCGCCGCGATGGCCTCGATCGCGTGCAGGCCGCCACCCAGGCCGCCCGGCAGCGCCTGCGCCCGGTCGTGATGACTTCGCTCGCGTTCATCCTGGGGGTGGTGCCGCTGGCCATCAGTTCCGGGCCCGGCGCCGGCGCACAGCGCGCAGTAGGCACTGGCGTGCTCGGCGGCATGCTGGGGGCGACGATCCTGGGCACACTGGTCATCCCGTTGCTCTATGCGTCGATCGCGCGCTGGTCGGCGGTGCGGACCAACGTGCCTGACCAGGCTCGGACTGCCAGGGACGGCGCGTGAAAGAGCCTCCCGGGTCAGCCATGCCGGCGCATTTTTGTGTCGAACTCTGTACGCCGACGCGTACTCGCGCGATGCGAGCATGCCCGTCGACGTATAACCTTCATTCTGCATGCACCATTTGTAAGGAATCTTGCCGCACGCCCGTACCGGATATACGGTGAAACCGGACGGTCTGGCGACCCCGTGCGTCTGCCAGCCGAATCGGCAACGCAGGCGGGCGGCTTGCATTGGCACACCGCCCCGCAGGGAGACGACCATGATCAAGACCCTGGATGGCTTTCCTGGCAATGTCGTCGCGGTGCACGCGAACGGCAAGCTGACAAGAGAGGACTACGAAAAGGTCCTGATCCCGGCCGTCGACGCCGCGTTGGCCGACCGCGAGAAGGTACGTATGTACTATGAGTTGGGCCCCGATTTCACCGTCACCAGTATGGAACCCGGTGCCATGTGGGACGACTTCAAGCTCGGCGTATCGCACTTTCTGCGATGGGAAGGCATCGCGGTGGTGACTGACCATGACTGGGTCCGCCACACCATCAATGTGTTCCGCTTCCTGGTGCCCGGCCACGTCCGCACGTTCACGATGAGCCAGTCCCAGGAAGCGCGCGACTGGATCGTGAGCCAACTGGCCAAGCCAACCAGCCTGAGCTGAGGCATTGTCAGGCGGCGCGGAAGATCCACGTGCCGCATGACCGGTTCCGGCAGCCCCAGCCGAGCCTGCCCTTGAATTCCCTCGGGATCATCTTGACCCCGCAGGCCGCGCATGTCGGCGTACGGTAGTCGCCCTTGAATGCCTGGGCGAGCAGCGCGGCCTGCTTCTCCGCCGGCAGGGCGCGGATGCGCTCGACAATCTCGGCACCATCGAGAAGCTGGATGCCAGCACGCTCGGCCGATTCCTGCACCGGCCGGCCGACGTAGCCGGACAGCGACCAGAACACGCCGCGCCGCACCTTGTGCTCGTGCATGACGCCACCCAGCGCCCGCACCTGCTCGACCTTGACCGGCTTGTTCCAGGCCTTGCACTGCACCACCGCCAGCGGGGTATCGATGCCAGCCTTGTAGAGCGTGGCATCGATACCGCCGTCCGGGCCATGCGGCACGGTCTTGACCTTGAACCCCATCGCTTCGTAGTACGCCACACACAGCAGCTCGAAGCGCTTCCACTCCAGCTGCTTCAACGCATCGATCGACCATTCACGGTGCGGACCGGTCTTCGGGCTACCGACCGGTCGGAGCCGCGACGACACACGCTGCGCGCTGACGGTTTGCGCCTGCCGCCGTTCCCGAACGAAGGAAAGCAGCCCGACGAACGCAAAGATCATAGGCGGCGCCCATGCGACGGATCTGATTACCGCCGCAACCCCCACCAGAATTGGGTCCCCTGCAAGCATGCCCGGAACGACGGCGTAGAAGACGACATAGCTGCCAAGCGCGAATAGCGCCGACACCCACCATGGCGATTCCAGCAGCTCCTCGCTGAGCGACTTCGGCTTTCTTCTGCGACCCATTGACCCACCTCTTGCTCTTGTTCTTGCGCCACTCAAAAGAGTGGCAGAAATGATTCAAGAGATGATGCGTGATGGTTGTGTCGATTCGACACCCTACGTCGTCCGGGTATCGGGCGCAGGCGATACGTGATTTGTTAGGACAATGCAAACAATAGAATACATTTGGCAGCGAAGCCCGACTCAATGACGCTCACGCTGCTAACTGGCCTCATGCTGCGCCTGGATTCGGGACAGAGCCGGATCATGTCGCAAAGAGAAACACGTCTCCAGTTCCTCGCCCGGACAAGGGCGACCAAAGTAGTAGCCTTGCTGGATGTCGACATTCAGCTCGCCAAGCAGGACGCTTGTCGCCTCATCCTCGACACCCTCCGCAACCGTGCGGAAAGACAGCGCCTTGGCCAGTTGAACAATGGCCTGGAGTATGCGCAAACCATCTGGCGTATGGGCGCGCCGCACAAAGGAAATGTCGATCTTCAATTCGCGGATGGGCAGCGCATGCAATTGCGACAGGGAAGCGTAGCCAGTTCCGAAATCGTCGATGGATAGCGTGAAGCCGGCATCGACGAGTCGGTGCAGTTGGTCATCGGCGCCCTCCACTTCCATCATGGCGATCGATTCAGTCACCTCCAGGACCAGCTTGTTGGCCGGAACCCCAAAAGTCGCGCAGTCTTCGAGCATCGAACTGCAAAAATCCGGCGCAACCAACTGACGTTTGGAAATATTCAGGGATAGACTCAGATCTGGACAGGCGGCCGTCCATTGCCGGAACTGGGCGAGCGCTTTTCTTCGCACCAGGCGACCAAGCTCGCCAATCAGGCCGAGGTTTTCAGCCATCGGGACGAAGCTGCCAGGGGGAATCCAGCCAAAGTCGTCGTCCTTCCAACGCGCCAGCGCTTCCACCCCTATCAGCTTGCGTTCGGTGGCAACTCCTCCGCGCGTGCTCACCTGAGGCTGGAACCACACCGTGATCCGCTCATCGCGGATGGCCTGGGCCAGGCGCGCCTGTATGTAAAGCTCCTTCTTCCCCAACCCTCTTTCCGTCATGTCCGAAAAGAGCTGGAAGTTATTGCGTCCCTGAGACTTGGCGTAGAACATCGCCCGATCAGCATGCGTCAGCAACGCGTCGACGTTGTCTCCGTCAATGGGGTAAAGGGAAACACCGACGCTGAATGTCGCGCTGACACTTTGCCCATTCGACTCGAAGGACTGACCCATGACGTTGACGAGCCTGCTTGCCACCTGCCGCGCGGCGTCGAGGTCAGCCACACACGGGAATAGGACGACAAATTCGTCACCGCCCCAGCGCGCCACCGTGTCGCCCTCCTCCAGGCACGTCGCCAGCGCGCTGGAGACCTCCCGCAGCAGCCCATCGCCCGTCTTATGCCCGTACGCATCGTTGATGTTCTTGAAATGATCCAGATCGACAAAGCAGACAGCGACGATCTCATTGTGTCGCTTGGCGGACTGGATGGCCTTGCTGATGCGGTCTTCCAGCAATATCCGGTTGGGTAGTCCGGTCAAGGCATCGTGGTGCGCCATATGGGCAATGTGGCGCTCCTGGAGATAAGTCTTTGTGATGTCGCGCAGAACACCGCGAATACCGATGATCTGCTCCTGGTCGTTCCGCTCGGCAAGAAAGCGGCAGTCCATCCAGCGTTCGTGGTCGGCGTCGGCGATGAAGCGGAAGCGTCCGTGGAATTCGTCCTTTTGCCCTGACTGCAGATGCTCAAGGCAGGCGTGGAATGCAGGACGGTCCTGAGGCTGGATCGATTCCTCCAGCGAGCGGTTCTTGGAAAGCATGCCAGCCTGCCGCCACCACCCTGTGTTGGCATGGATGATGGATCCGCCGGGAGTAAGCTCCACGACGCCCTCCTCCAGCATGTCCATGGTCCGCACCAGCGAATGCTGTTCCGCCGCATACTGGCGTGCCTTCAGCAGCGCAGCACTAAGGTCGCGGAAGGGCTGGCGCACGCTGTCGATGAATACGGCACGGAAGATCAGCGCAAAGGAAATGATCTTGAACACATGGCCTGCAATGTTGAAGGTATCGCTGACCGAACCGTATAGCGTCACGCATAGCTCCGACAGGCACGTGATGGAGGCCGCGGCAAACAAGTCGGCCCGATTGAACCCCGCTTCCTGACGAGCCTTGCGATACAGGCCAATGGCGGCAATGCCATACATCAGAACCAGCAGAT
>JAFAJB010000025.1 GCA_019236395.1 Cupriavidus sp. | reverse complement strand
CCGAACTGGAAGCCGCCAGCGAGTTCATCCACTTCGCCTGCACGTCGGAAGACATCAACAACACGTCGCACGGCATGATGCTCAAGGGCGCGCGTGACGGCGTGATCGTGCCGGCGCTCAAGCGCGTGCATGCACGCCTGGTCGAACTGGCGAAGCTGAACGCCACCCAGTCGATGCTGTCGCGCACGCACGGCCAGCCGGCCAGCCCGACCACGCTCGGCAAGGAAATGGCCAACGTGGCCGCGCGCCTGGCCCGCGCCATCGAGCGCATCGAGCGCGTGGAACTGCTCGGCAAGATGAACGGCGCCGTGGGCAACTACAACGCGCACCTGTCGGCGTACCCGTCGTTCGACTGGGAGTCGTTCTCGAAGCAGGTGATCGAATCGCGCCTGGGCCTGACGTTCAACCCGTACACGATCCAGATCGAGCCGCACGACTACATGGCCGAACTGTTCGATGCCGTCGCCCGCGCCAACACGATCCTGCTGGACCTGAATCGTGATGTATGGGGTTACATCTCGCTGGGCTACTTCAAGCAGAAGACCAAGGCCGGCGAAATTGGCTCGTCGACGATGCCGCACAAGGTCAATCCGATCGACTTCGAGAACTCGGAAGGCAACGTCGGCCTGGCCAACGCCGTGCTGCGCCACCTGTCCGAGAAGCTGCCGGTGTCGCGCTGGCAGCGTGACCTGACCGATTCGACCGTGCTGCGCAACATGGGCGTGGCCTTCGGCTACAGCCTGCTGGCCTACGAGGCCTGCCTGCGCGGCCTGGGCAAGCTGGAAACGAACCCCGAGCGCCTCAACGAAGACCTCGACAACTGCTGGGAAGTGCTGGCCGAGCCGGTCCAGACCGTGATGCGCCGCTTTGGCGTGCCCAATCCCTACGAGCAACTGAAGGAACTGACCCGCGGCAAGGGCATCTCGCGCGAGGCGCTGCAGACGTTCGTGCAGGGCTTGGCGATTCCGGATGATGCCAAGGCGCTCCTGCTGGAAATGACGCCGGCCAGCTACATCGGCCGCGCCGTGGAACTGGCGAATCGCATCTGACGCTTCTTCATGTCGAGCACATAGTGCATAGCGCACAATGTGCAAAAAGGGCTGGCCGTAGTGCCGGCCCTTTTTGTTGTCCGTCGTCAGGAGCGACGGATAAAGTACCCGGGCGCAAGTCGGTCGCGGTTGTGATGCCCCCGAGTGAAGCGTTAGGATCACCGGCGGTGCGGCCGGTGCGACATCCAGTCGCTTCAAATGATTTGAACAACTTAATGAAGTTCGGCCTTTCTCAGCCAATGTGGCTCCCCCAATAATGCGAGGATTCTCAGCGATTGGGCAGGCCGCTTCTGCACCAAAAGCGTTACAACATAACGAATGCGTTCAACGAAGGGATTGACTGACATGGGTTCCAAAGGGTCCTTTCCGGCTGGCCAGCCCGCCGGATACACGGCCACCGCCATCGGCCTGCACTGGCTGATTGCCTTCGGCATCTTTGCCGCGTTTGGCCTTGGCCTCTACATGACCGGTATTCCGGGCCTGACGCCGACCAAGCTCAAGCTGTTCTCGTGGCACAAGTGGCTCGGCGTGACGATCTTCGCGGTGGCAGTGCTGCGCGTGATCTGGCGCGCTACCCACGCCGCACCTTCCGTGGCGCCCGGCACGCCGGCCTGGCAGGCAAAGGCCGCCGCCGCCGCGCATCATTTGCTGTACGTGCTGATTCTGATCGTGCCGATCACCGGCTATCTCTATAGCTCCTCCGCAGGCGTGCCCGTGGTGTACCTGGGCCTGTGGAAGCTGCCGCCGCTGATCGAGGCCAGCGACACGCTCAAGCCAATCCTCAAGTTTGCGCATATCTGGCTGAATTACCTGATGGCGGCGGTGGTCGTCGTCCATGCCGCCGCTGCGATCAAGCACCAGGTGATCGATCGCGATGGCACGCTCGGGCGCATGCTTCCGTTCCTGCGCTAACCTCTCCTTGATCCATCCACTCGCACTGGAGTCACAGATGAAACGCATGTCCCGCCCCGGCGTGATGCTTGTATCGGCCGCACTGGCCACGGCCGGCCTGGCCGCCAACCTCGCATTTGCCCAGATCGATGCCGCGAAGAGCTCGGTCACGGCCGTCGCGAAGCAGATCGGCGTGCCGATGGAAGGCAAGTTCAAGAAGTTCGACGCCGCGGTCGACTTTGACCCGGCCAAGCTGGCCACGTCCTCCGCCAAGGTGGAAATCGACGTGTCGAGCTTCGAGATCGGCGATGCCGAGACGACCAAGGAGGTCAAGGGCCGCGAGTGGTTCGATGCCGCGAAATTCCCGAAGGCCGTGTTTCAGTCCACCAGCATCAAGGCCGGCGCGGCAGGCAAGTATGATGTGTCGGGCAAGCTGACCATCAAGGGCAAGACCGTGGACATCGTGGTGCCGGCCACTTACAAGCAGGACGGCGGCGGCCAGGTGTTCGAAGGTGTGCTGCCGATCAAGCGCACCGCGTTCAATATCGGCGACGGCGAATGGAAGGACACTTCCGTGGTGGCCGACGACGTGCAGATCAAGTTCCGTATCGTAACCCCGGCCAGGAAGGGCTGATTCCTGCTCAGCCTTCCCTTCGCCGTTTTTTATCCGACCATCCGCTCCAACCCTTTGACGGGAGACCTTATATGAAGATGCGCACCCTGATCGCCGCCGCCGCGGCTGCTTCCGCAACGTTCGCCGCTGGCGCCGCTCTGGCCAATGTGACGACGTACAACATCGACCCGACCCACACTTACCCGAGCTTCGAGGCCGACCACATGGGCGGCCTGTCGAAGTGGCGCGGCAAGTTCGAGAAGTCGAGCGGCGTGGTGACCCTGGATCGTGCCGCCAAGACGGGTACCGTGGACATCAAGATCGATGCCTCGTCGATCGACTTCGGCAACAACAAGCTCAACGAGCATGCCAAGGGCCCCGAGATGTTCGACGTGCAGGCCTTCCCGGATGCGACCTACAAGGGCAAGTTCTCGAAGTTCAACGGCGACGTCCCGACTGAAGTCGACGGCGTGCTGACGCTGCATGGCGTGTCGAAGCCCGTGAAGCTGGAGATCCGTGAGTTCAAGTGCATCCAGCACCCGATGCTCAAGCGCGAAGCCTGCGGCGCGGATGCCGTGGCCCAGATCAACCGCGCCGACTTCGGTATCGACTACGGCGCCAAGTATGGCTTCAAGCAGGACGTGAAGCTTGCAATCCAGGTGGAAGCGGTCAAGGCAGACTGAGGGCGGACTGAACTCCGCTTGCAGTCGTAATGACTAGCCAACGGGACATTTCAATGTCCCGCCAAATGAGCCAGCAATTTGCTGGCTCATTTTTTTTGCGATTTGCATACCCCTCTTCGTCCTACGGGTGCACTGTTGTACGGTTTCCGGGAGCCACAGTACCATCTTTTCGTCGCAGTCCCACCCCCCGGGGCGGAGCCCGCGTCGGCACACGCCGAACGCACACGCGCCCCGCCCCCGCAACAGGTCACGCGCATCGATATGAGCATTGGCTGCATTCCCTGATTCGGTTGTCCGCCGCAAGACCCCTTGCATGAGCTGTACCAAGCCGGTGCCCATGGGCGCCACGGCCGGCAGCATTTCTCGGATTTCCCCTGGCGCGATCCCGTGTACTCCAAAACGCAAATCGATCCGGTAGTTAGCTTCCGCAACTCGCAGGGCGAGCAGGTGCGGGGCACGATCATCAATCTCCAGCGCAAGTCGCTGGTGATGGAAATCTACAATCCCTATTCCATCGTTCAGGTCAGCGAGGTATTGAGCGAGCTGAGCGTGCGCATGGGCGCGAAGAACGCGTACCTGGGCAAGGCCGTGGTCATGAGTCTGGTGAATACCGGTCTGACCGCGGTGGTGTCTCTGACGCTGATCGATGAATGGCGCGAGTTGACCGACGTCAACGATGCACCGAAGTCGGTGGCGCGTGAGGCCGAGCTGTTCGTGCAGGATTGGGATACGCGATTCAATATCCGGCGCGACTACCAGATCGTGGTCAACGAGATGCGCGCGTTCCTGTCGGAAGTCTCGCGATGGGTCGAGCAGGTTGACCTGACCGAGTCGCTGCCAAAACGCGAAGGGCGGCTGCGAGAGGACGTGTTCTACGAACTTGCCACGCCGTTGATGGGCAAGGTGAAGAACTACCTCGTCTGGCTCGAAGACGAGGCGCAGCGTGTCGATCCCGAACTGGCGCCGGTGCATCGCACCTATGCACAGGCCGCGCTGCACCCGCTGTTGTTGCGCGCGCCGTTCGTCTATCGCACTTTTACGAAGCCGCTCGGCTACGCGGGCGACTACGAGATGGTCAACCAGATCCTGAGCGATCCGCAGCAGGGCCCGACCACGTACTTCCAGATCGTCAACACGGCGTTCCTGAAAGCGGCTGTGGCCACGGCGCACCGCAACCGGATCGATCTGCTGGTCGACTTTCTGACTCGTCAGGCAGAACGCGCCCGTGCGGAAGGCCGGCCTTTCCGCATACTCAACGTCGGCTGCGGCCCGGCGTTCGAGATCCAGCGCTTCGTGCGCGAGTATCCCAACCCGGAACTGCTGTCGTTCCAGCTCGTGGACTTCAGCGCGGAAACGCTCGACTACACGCGCAGCTCGGTCGAACGGTCCGCGGCTGCGGCCGGGCACAAGGTGTCGGTCGAGATGGTGCACCAGTCGGTGCATGACCTGCTCAAGCGTCGTATCGCCGCCGACGATCCGAGTGTGCGCGAATTCGATGCGGTCTACTGCGCGGGTCTGTTCGACTATCTGTCGGATAAGGTCTGCCTGCGGCTGCTGCAGTATTTTGCCTCTCGCACAAAGCCGGGCGGTCAGTTGCTCGTTACTAACGTTCACTCCGACAATCCCGAGAAGTTCGGGATGGAGCATCTGCTGGAGTGGTACCTGATTTATCGCGACGAGGCCGGAATGGCTTCGCTGTTGCCGGAGAACTCGCATGCCCACCGACTCTATGTCGATGAAACCGGCGTCAATGTCTTCGCCGAAGCCTGTATCCGTTGATGAGCCGGCGACGCAGGCAGTCCGGGTCATGAGCTCGAACCAGCTCTATGCCGGATACCAGTCCGAGTTGGCCGACTTCCGCCTGGCGTTCAGCCGGGGCGGTGCGTACACGGCCATCGTGCTGGTGCTGCTGGGCGTGGGGCTCGACTACGGTCAGTATCCGCAGTGGCAGCTTCCGTTTGCAGTGGCGCGCGTCGTCGTGTCACTGATGATCGCAGGCGTGGTGGTCGCGCTCTATAGCCAGGCCGGGCGGCGCTTTGCGCCATGGCTGACCCTGACGTGGCTACTACTGCCGCAGATCATGATTGCGTGGATGATCTCGCAGACCGAGGGCGTCGAGTCTCCGTACTACGTTGGGCTGAACCTGGCGATCTTTGCCTCGGGCATCGCCCTGCCGTTCGGGCTCTGGCAGAACCTGGTGTTCGGCATCCTGTCGTACCTGCTGTACGCCGCGGCCTGTCTGCTGCATTCGGGGGGCGTCGAGCCCGTCGGGACGTTTATCGTCAACTCGCTATTCCTGCTGTTCGCGGCGGCGGCCAGCGGCGTGTACACGTTCTTCAACGAGCGTGCACGCTTCATGCTGTTCCGATTGAAGGCCGAGGTGGCGGACAAGAATGCCGAACTCGAGGTCATCAACCGCAAGCTCGTCGACATCAAGGGCCAGATGCTGCAGCAGGAGAAGATGGCCGCCATCGGTACGCTGGCCGCCGGACTGTTGCACGAGGTGAACAATCCGGTCAACTTCTGCCTGATGGCGATCGAGGTGGCCATGGAGGAGCCGGCGGCGAAGTCCGAGCCGGGCATCCAGGAGTGCCTGGTCGATGCCAAGCAGGGCATGCAGCGCATCCAGCATATCGTCTCGGACCTGAAGACGTTTGCCTATCGCAAGCCGGGCGCCGAGGTGGAAGGCACGCCGTTCCTGTTCGAAAAGGCACTGGACTCGTCGCAGCGGCTGACCGCGCACGAACTGCGCGGCGTCAAGATGACGCGCGAGATGTCGGACGACACTCTCGTGATGGGCGACGAGGCTGCGATCATCGGCGTGCTGATCAACCTGTTCTCGAACGCCGCGCTGGCCATGCGCAAGGCGGGCACGCAGAATCCCGCGATCCACACCACGGTGCGCTGGGAGAACAAGCGCCTGCATGTCACGGTGCGCGACAACGGTCCGGGCATTGCGCCCGAGCATCTTGCCCGGGTATTCGAGCCGTTTTTCACCACGCGCGAAGTGGGGCAGGGCCTGGGTCTTGGCCTGTCCATCAGCTATGCCGTGATCGAGCGCCATGGCGGCGTGCTGTACGCCGAGAGCGAAGTGGGCCAGTGGGCTGCTTTCAGCTTCGACCTGCCACGCGCGGAGTAATGCAGCCATGACTGATACAAGCCAGGCGCGCCCGACCATTCTCTACGTCGATGACGAGGAGATGGCGTGCAAGTATTTCGCGCGCGCGGTCGGCAGCGAGCATGAGGTGCTTTCGGCCAGCAGCGCCGACGAAGCCATCGCCATCCTGCGTACGCATCATGCAAGGATCTCGGTACTGGTGACGGATTTCCGAATGCCAGGCCGCGATGGCGGAGACCTGCTCCGCCAGGTGTCGCTTGAGTATCCGCAGATCGTGCGGATCCTGGTCACGGCCTATGCCGACAAGGACATACTCCTCGAGACCGTCAACAACGGCGAGGTCTTCCGGATCCTGGAGAAGCCAATCACCGTGGCCGACGTACGCGAAGTGCTGCGTATGGCCGGCGAACGCTACCGCGAGCGCGCGGTACGGCAGCAGCGGCTGATGGCGATCGACGAGACGCTGGCCTTTCTGGCCCATGAACTGAACACGCCGCTGGCAGCGATCGCCAATTTCGCGCGCGGCATCGAGACGCGCGTGGCTGGCGAGTACAGCCTGCAGCGGAATGCCGAGATCGGCCATGCGGCCGGCGCCATGCATGACAACGCCCAGTATTGCCTGGCAGTGCTGTCGTCGTTCCTGCAGTCCGTGCGTAGCAGCGCGGGCGGCGCCACGCCCAAGCCGGGTCCTGGCAATGAAGTCAGTGCGGGGGCATTGGTGGCATCCCTGCTGGATACCTATCCATTTGCCGATAACCAACGTAACTGGGTGCAAGTCGAGTTGCACGGCGATTTTCCCGTGCCAACGCTGCCGAACTGTGTGGCGCTGGTGCTGTCGTCAGTCATGAGCAATGCGTTGCGCGCGCTGGCAGAAACTGGCAGCCCGTCGCTGCGCTTTGTCGTGGTGGCCGGCGAGCGGCCCGAGATCCGGATCGCAGACAACGGTCCCGGGATTCCGCCGGAAGTGATGGGCCGGCTGCTCGTTGACCCCGTCACCACACACGCCGCAGCAGGCGGCAGCGGGATGGGCATGATTTTCTGCAATCGCGTCATGCAGTCTTTTGGTGGCGGCATCCGGATCGCGTCAGCGTCCGGTGCCGGCACGACCGTTACCCTCGATTTCCCCAATTTCAAGAATCGTATGCACAGGAGTGATCGATGAGCGAACCGAATACCACGCAGGCACCCCCGGCAATTCTGTTCGTCGATGACGAGGCCACGGCCGTCAAGTATTTCCAGCGGGCCATCGGCCAACTGGCCCCGGTAGTGACCGGCGGGTCCGTTGAAGAAGGCAAGGCGCTGCTTGATGCCCATGGCGACAGCCTGGCCGTTCTGGTGTCCGACCAGCGCATGCCGGGCGAGTATGGCAATGAACTGCTGCGCTACGCGCGCGAGCGCTATCCGCATATCGTACGGATCCTGACGACCGCCTACTCGGAACTTGACCAGACCGTGGAGGCCGTCAACCAGGGCCAGATCCATCGCTACATCAAGAAGCCGTGGGACATTACGGCGCTGCGCATGGAGCTGAAGCAGGCGCTGGAACTGTCCGGCCTGCGCAGGGAGCGTGACCAGCTGGTGCGCGAGAAGCTCATGGTGCTGCAGAAGCAGACCGTGTCCACGCGCGTCGGCATGGTGCACGCACTGTGCGCGAGCCTGATTGGCCCGGGGCGTTTCCAGCCGGTGGATACCTATCTGTCCGGCGCGTCGCTGGCGGGCGCGCAGAACACGGAACCGGACTGGCAGCGCCTGGACTACTCGGATCTGGTCGGTGCGGAGAGCCAGCGCAGCGGTGCATTCGGCCATGCCGTCGGCACCAAGCTGGCGGAACTGCGTGCGCGGCTGGCTGGTCGTGGCGCCGGTGATGCGACGGCCGTGTTGGCGGAACTGCTCGGCACGGCGGTGCGCCGCGACGGCGACGTCATCACCTGGACCGCGCCGGGGGCGCTCAGCGAATTTGTCGCCAAGCCCGTGGCCGAAGCCGTATCCGCCGAACACGCTGCATGGCTTGCGGCGCTGCTGTGGCTCGAAGAGGCTGGCGGTGCGCTGCAATTGCAGCGTGAAGGCGATGCGATCACGGCGCGCATCGGGACGCGCGCGGAGTCGTTTGCCAAGGATCGGCTCGCAGTGTGGATCGAGCAGTTGACGGAAGCGTAACGGTGGTTTGCTCCCCTCTCCCGCGTTGCGGGAGAGGGGTCGGGGGAGAGGGCCAGCGTATCAAGCGCTGACATGCCGGATCAAACCGACAGCTTTGCTTAACGTGGCTCCAAGCTGCACGACCCCTCTCTCCCTCTCTCTCCCCATGAGGGGAGAGAGAGCCAAGACACTACCACCTGACCCCGCTTGGGCGTGGCTCGCGGTGTTGGCTGTCAACCAACCGGCAGCTTCGCCAATGCTGTACCGTGTCGCAAAGAAAAAGGCACCCGAGGGTGCCTTTTTTCATTTCATCAGACCAACACTCAAGCCTGTGCGCCGTAATTCGGGTCGTCGCGGTCGGACGTGTCGCCGCCCTTTTTCTCGCCCTTGACGAGGTCCTCGCGCTTCACGCCCAGCCACATCGCCAGCGCCGCAGCCACGAACACCGACGAGTAGATGCCGAACAGGATACCCACGGTCAGCGCCAGTGCGAAGTAGTGCAGCGTCGGGCCGCCGAAGAAGAACATCGACAGCACCATCATTTCGGTCGAACCGTGGGTGATGATGGTTCGCGACATCGTGCTGGTGATCGCGTGGTCGATGACCTCGTGCGTGGTCATCTTGCGGTACTTGCGGAAGGCCTCGCGAATCCGGTCGAAGATCACCACCGACTCGTTCACGGAGTAGCCGAGCACCGCCAGAATCGCCGCCAGCACCGAGAGCGAGAACTCCCACTGGAAGAACGCGAAGAAGCCCAGGATGATCACCACGTCGTGCAGGTTCGCGATGATGCCCGCGACAGCGAACTTCCACTCGAAGCGGAACGACAGGTAGATCACGATGCCGGCCACCACGCACAGCAGCGCCAGCAGACCGTCCGTGGCCAATTCCTTGCCGACCTGCGGGCCGACGAATTCAACACGCTGCAGTTTGACGTCAGGCGAGGCCGCCGTGAGCGCGCCCATGACCTGCTCGCTCTGCTGGGCCGAGGTCACCTGCTTGCCGTCCGGGCCCTTCTGCAGCGGCAGACGGATCATCACGTCGCGCGAGGTGCCGAAATTCTGCACCTGCACGTCGGAGTAGCCGAGCTTGCCGACCTGGCCACGGATCTTTTCGAGATCGACGGCCTGTTGGTAGTTGACCTCCATCACCGTGCCGCCGGTGAACTCGATCGACAGGTGCAGGCCCTTGTGCCAGAGGAAGAAGACAGCGGCGGCAAACGTCAGGAAGGAGATCACGTTGAAGACCAACGCGTGCTTCATGAACGGAATGTCGCGCTTGATGCGGAAAAATTCCATGATGGTTTCCTGATGTGTCCTGGCTTACTTGGCGACCGGGGTGTCGGTGTCCGGCTTCCAGATCTGGCCGATGGCCACGCTCTGGAGCTTCTTCTTGCGGCCGTACCAGAGGTTGACCAGGCCGCGGTTGAAGAACACCGCCGAGAACATCGAGGTCAGAATGCCCAGGCAGTGCACCACGGCGAAGCCACGCACCGGACCCGAGCCGAAGGCCAGCAGCGCCAGGCCGGCGATCAGCGTGGTCACGTTCGAGTCGAGAATCGTGGCCCAGGCGCGCTCGAAGCCAGTGGCAATGGCCATCTGTGGCGAAGCGCCCGCGCGCAGTTCCTCGCGAACACGCTCGTTGATCAGCACGTTCGCATCGATGGCCATACCGAGCACCAGCGCGATAGCCGCGATGCCAGGCAGCGTCAGCGTGGCCTGCAGCATCGACAGCACAGCGATCAGCAGCAGCAGGTTCACGCCCAGCGCCATCACCGAGAACACGCCGAACAGCATGTAGTACAGCATCATGAACACGGCGATTGCGCCGAAGCCGTACATCACCGAGTCAAAGCCCTTCTGGATGTTGTCGGCACCCAGCGACGGGCCGATCGTGCGTTCCTCGATGATCTCCATCGGTGCGGCCAGCGAACCGGCGCGCAGCAGCAGGGCCAGGTCGTTGGCGGCCTCGGTCGAGTACGAGCCGGTGATCTGGAAGCTCGAACCGAGCTCGGACTGGATCGTCGCCACGGTCAGCACTTCGCCCTTGCCCTTTTCGAACAGGACGATACCCATCGGCTTGCCGATGTTCTCGCGCGAGACTTCGCGCAGCACGCGGCCGCCCTGGGCGTCGAGCTTGATGTTCACAGACGGGCGCTGGTTCTGGTCGAAGCCTGCGGCAGCGCTTTCGATGCGGTCACCGGTAAAGATCACCTGCTTGCGCAGGATTACCGGGGCGCCGTTGCCTTGCGTGAACAGTTCGTCGCCGAACGGCACGGGGTCGCCCGGACGCGGGTTGCGCGGTGCGTCGGGGTCGGCCAGGCGCGCTTCCAGCGTGGCGGTGCGGCCGATGATGTCCTTGGCCTTGGCGGTGTCCTGCACGCCGGGCAACTGCACCACGATACGGTCGGCACCCTGCTGCTGGATCACGGGCTCGGCCACGCCGAGTTCATTCACACGGTTGTGCAGCGTGGTGATGTTCTGCTTGACGGCTGCGTCCTGCACAGTCTTGCGGGCGGCGTCCGTGAACGTGCCCACGACGTTCGTGCCGTCCATCGAGAACGCCAGTTCACGCAGGTTGTCGGCCAGCAGGGCGCGTGCACGGTCGGCGTCGTCGGCGTTGTTGAAGCGCACGGTCAGGCGCTCGCCGTCGCGGTCGATGCCACCCTGACGGATGTTCTTGTCACGCAGCAGCGTGCGCGCATCTCCAGCCAGGCTGTCGAGCTTCTTGTCGACGGCGCCCTTCATGTCCACCTGGAGCAGGAAGTGCACGCCGCCGCGCAGGTCCAGGCCCAGGTACATCGGCAGCGCATGCAGCGCGGTCAGCCAGCGCGGGGACCCGGACAACAGGTTCAGCGCCACGACGTAGGTGGGATCGGTTGCGTCGGGATTCAGCGCGCGAGCGAGCGCGTCCTTGGCCTTGAGCTGCTCGTCGGTGGTGTGGAAGCGCGCCTTGACCGAGCCGGACTGGCCGGACACGTCATAGAACACGCCATCCGGATTCAGCTGGTTCTGTGCCAGGATCTCCTCGACATGCTTCTGCATGGACAGGTCGACCTTGACCGTGGCCTTGGCCGACGATATCTGGACGGCAGGCGCCTCGCCGAAGAAGTTCGGCAGGGTGTAGGTGATGCCGATGGCCAGGGCCACCAGGATCACGATGTATTTCCAAAGCGGATAACGATTCATCTTTGGCCAGTCATTGCGGTCGGCATGGCCGACAAGTCGCGCACAATGCGCGCCGAATCAGCCGGACCGGTTGGCAAACAGCCGCCTGGCAACCCGGCCGGGGGTCCGGTCGGGACCCTCATGCGGATTCAGGCGGCTGCGCAGGGCATGGTCGGGAGCGTCGGGCGCCACGGACATGCCTGGTTTCAGGCGGAAGGGTGCCGGATCAGAGCGACTTCAGCGAGCCCTTCGGCAGCACGGTGGTCACAGCACTCTTCTGCACAGTGATTTCAGTGCCTTCGGCAATTTCCATGGTCACGTAGTTCTCGTTGACCTTGGTGATGCGGCCCAGGATACCGCCAGCCGTCACGACTTCGTCGTTCTTGGACAGCGCTTCCAGCATTGCCTTGGCTTCCTTCTGACGCTTCATCTGCGGGCGGATCATGATGAACCACAGCACAGCGAACATCAGGATGATCGGCAGGAAGCTCATCAGGCCACCGGCCGCGCCGCCGGCGCCGGCAGTCTGGGCAAAAGCGTTCGAAATCAACACGTTACTTCTCCGTCACAAAGGTCATTCAGGGAATCGGGCATTCTATCACCCGGTTGTTGTCCCGCCTTGGCATTCTAGGGCGAATTGCGGGTTTGTTCGGGGTGCTTTCCACGTACTTTACGGACGTTGCAGAAGAGCACCCCGGGACAGGCGTCAAGTGCGCCAGCTATTCGACCACGGCGTGGCGGAAAGTTCGCTGCCTGTCTGGTCTACGGAACATTTAGCGGGTGCCGCGTGCGCGGTTTTCGGCGAACTGGCGGCGGAACGCCTCGAAGCGGTGTTCCTCGATGGCCGAGCGCATCTCGCGCATCAGCTCCAGGTAGTAATAGAGATTGTGGATCGTATTCAGGCGCGCGCCGAGGATCTCGCCCACGCGGTGCAGGTGATGCAGGTAGGCGCGCGAGAAGTTGCGGCACGTATAGCAGCCGCACTGCTCGTCCAGCGGACGCGGGTCGTTGCGGTGCGCCGCGTTGCGGATCTTGACGTCGCCGAAGCGGGTGAAGAGCCAGCCGTTGCGCGCGTTGCGCGTCGGCATCACGCAGTCGAACATGTCCACGCCGTGCGCCACGCCGGCCACCAGGTCCTCCGGCGTGCCCACGCCCATCAGGTAGTGCGGTTTGTGTGCCGGCAGGCGCGGGCCGACGTGCTCGAGCACGCGCATCATGTCTTCCTTCGGCTCGCCAACCGACAGGCCGCCGATCGCGTAGCCGTGGAAGTCCAGTTCCGACAGACCCGCCAGCGATTCGTCGCGCAGGTCCTCGAACATGCCGCCCTGCACGATGCCGAACAGCGCGTTCGGGTTGGCCAGCCGGTCGAACTCGTCGCGCGAGCGCTTGGCCCAGCGCAGGCTCATGCGCATCGAGCGCGCTGCTTCGTCGTGCGTGGCCGGGCGGCCGTCGATCTCATAGGGCGTGCACTCGTCGAACTGCATCACGATGTCCGAATTGAGCGTGCGCTGGATCTGCATCGAGATCTCGGGCGACAGGAACAGCTTGTCACCATTGACCGGCGACGCGAACGTGACGCCTTCTTCGGTGATTTTGCGCAGTTCGCCCAGTGAAAATACCTGGAAGCCGCCCGAATCGGTCAGGATCGGCTTGTCCCAGCCGATGAACTTGTGCAGGCCCGCATGGGTGTCGACCACGTCCAGGCCCGGGCGCAGCCACAGGTGGAACGTGTTGCCGAGGATGATCTGCGCACCGATCTCGTTGAGTTCGAGCGGCGACATGGCCTTGACCGACCCGTAGGTGCCCACGGGCATGAAGATCGGCGTCTCGACGACGCCATGGTTCAGCGTGACGCGGCCGCGGCGGGCATTGCCATCGGTGGTCAGCAGTTCGAAGTTGAGCATGGTGTGTTCTCGGGGCGGTCAGTCGCGGGTAGTCGCTACGGAGCGGCGGGTCAGCAGCATGGCGTCGCCATAGCTGAAGAAGCGATAGCGTGCTTCCACGGCGTGGCGGTAGGCGCTGCGGATCGCCTCCACGCCGGCCAGTGCGGAAACCAGCATCAGCAGCGTCGACCGGGGCAGGTGAAAGTTCGTGATCAGCGCGTCGACGATGCGGAAGGCATAGCCGGGCGTGATGAAGATATCGGTATCGCCGCTGCCGGCGGACAGCGTGCCGTCCTCGGCGGCGGCCGATTCCAGCGCGCGCAGCGACGTGGTGCCGACCGCGATCACGCGGCCGCCACGCGCGCGCGTCTCGCGCACGGCATCGGCCAGTTCTGGCGAAACCGCATACCACTCCGAATGCATCTTGTGTTCGGACAGGTTCTCGGTGCGCACGGGCTGGAACGTGCCCGCGCCGACGTGCAGCGTCAGGAACGCGCGGCGGATACCGGCGGCGTCCAGACGGGCGAACAGGGCATCGTCAAAATGCAGGCCGGCGGTTGGTGCAGCCACGGCGCCGGGGTTGCGCGCATAGACGGTCTGGTAGCGCGTCTCGTCGTAGGCGTCGGGGTCGTGCGTGATATACGGCGGCAACGGCAGGCGGCCGTAGCGCTCGATCAGGTCGAGCGCGGGCTCCGGGAAGCGCAGCGTGAAGAACTGGTCGACGCGCGGGCCCACGGTCACCGCGAACGCATCGTCGGCCAGGTGGAGCAGGCTGCCTTCGGCCGGCGTTTTCGAGGCGCGCACCTGGGCCAGTACGGTATGGGTGTCGACGACACGCTCCACCAGTACTTCCACGCGGCCGCCGCTGGGCTTGTGGCCGAAGAAGCGGGCCTTGATCACGCGCGTGTCGTTGAACACGAGCAGATCGTCCGGCTTCAGGTATTCCAGGATGTCGCTGAACGCGCGGTCGACCAGCCGCACCGCGTCGGCGGTGTCCTCCGGGGCGATCCGCTCCACCACCAGCAGGCGGCTGGCACTGCGGTCGGGCAGGGCGGACTGCGCGATCAGCTCGGGCGGCAGCGGAAAATCGAAATCGGAAAGGGTCAACATGGCTTGATGCAACGGCCAAAACCGTGCGCGGCGGCATGCCCGGGGGGCGTGCCACCACAGTGATCGGTACGGCATGGGTAAAATCGGCGAATCCGACATTGTAAGGCTTGGGCGCCCGGCTTCGGCTGTGCCCCCTGTTACCGCCCATATTCCAGCGCTGATGCCAGGCACCGCCACCGATCCGCTCGACGAACCCGCCTCCGCCGCGAAAAAGCCCGCCCGGGCTGCCGACGGCAAGCCGTCCACGGCCGCGGCACGGCTGGCCAAGCTTGGCTTGCGGCGCAGCGTCGACCTTGTGCTGCACCTGCCGCTGCGCTATGAGGACGAGACCACGCTCGAGCCCATCCGCGAAGCCATTCACCGTGCGGGCATGGGCCTGCCTGCCCAGGTCGAGGGCGAGGTGATCTCGAACGAGGTCACATTCCGGCCGCGCCGCCAGTTGGTGGTCAAGATCGCTGACGAAACCGGCGAACTGACGCTGCGCTTCCTCAATTTCTACGGCAGCCAGACCAAGCAGATGGCCGAAGGGGTTCGCCTGCGCGTGCGCGGAGAGATTCGCGGCGGGTTTTTCGGCGCCGAGATGGTCCACCCGACCGTGCGTGCGGTGACGCCGGGCGAGCCGCTTCCCGACCGGCTGACGCCCGTCTACCCGGCAACGGCCGGGATCTCGCAGGCGTATCTGCGCAAGGCGATCGGCGGGGCGATGCAGCGCACGGCGATGCCGGAAACCTTGCCTCAGGCCGTGCTCCGAGGTCCGCTGGCGCAGTTGAAGCTGCCGCCGCTGATGGACTGCCTGCGCCTGCTGCACAACCCGCCACCGCAGGAAAGCGAGGCCGCGCTGGCCGACCGCTCGCACCCGGCGTGGGTGCGCATCAAGTTCGATGAACTGCTCGCGCAGCAGATTTCGCTGCGCCGTTCGCAGGCAGCGCGGCGCGAAAAAAACGCCCAGCCAATGCCGCGCCGCGCAGGCGGCCTGCTTACCAGCTTCCTGGCCGCGCTGCCATTCCGCCTGACAAACGCGCAGCAGCGCGTGGTCGAGGAAATCGCCGCCGACATGGCCCACCCGCACCCGATGCATCGGCTGCTGCAGGGCGATGTGGGCAGCGGCAAGACCATCGTGGCCGCGCTGGCCGCTTGCCAGGCGATCGACGCGGGCTACCAGGCCGCACTGATGGCGCCGACCGAAATCCTGGCCGAACAGCATTTCCGCAAATTGTCGGCGTGGCTCGAACCGCTTGGCGTGCCCGTGGTCTGGCTGGCCGGCAGCCTGAAGGCGAAGGAAAAGCGCGAAGCCGTGGCGCGTGCCGAATCGGGCGAGGCGAAGCTGGTGATCGGCACCCATGCGCTGATCCAGGACACCGTGCGGTTTGCGAAGCTCGGCCTGGCCGTGGTCGACGAACAGCATCGCTTCGGCGTCGCCCAGCGGCTGGCCCTGCGCGGCAAGGCTGGCGATAGTGAAAAGACGGGGGAGCAGCCGGGGGCAAAACCGCGGCCGGTCGAGGAAAAGGTGGTGCCGCACCAGCTCATGATGTCGGCCACGCCGATCCCGCGCACGCTGGCGATGACCTACTACGCCGATCTCGATGTCTCCGTGATCGACGAGTTGCCGCCCGGCCGCACGCCGATTGTCACGCGCCTGGTCAACGACGCGCGCCGCGACGAGGTGATCGAGCGCGTGCACCATGCAGCCGCGGAAGGGCGCCAGGTCTACTGGGTCTGGCCGCTGATCGAGGAAAGCGAGGCGCTGCAACTCCAGACGGCGGTGGAGACTTACGAAACGCTGGTGGCCGCGCTGCCCGACCTGCGCGTCGGCCTGGTCCACGGCCGCCTGCCGCCGGCCGAGAAAGCCTCGGTGATGGACGATTTCACCGCCAACCGGCTGCAGGTGCTGGTGGCCACGACCGTGATCGAGGTGGGTGTGGACGTCCCCAATGCATCGCTGATGGTCATCGAACATGCCGAGCGCTTCGGACTGGCGCAATTGCACCAGCTACGGGGCCGCGTGGGGCGGGGCAGCGCCGAGTCGGTCTGCCTGCTGATGTACCAGGCACCGCTGTCGCCGACGGCGCGCGAGCGGCTGGCGACGATGCGCGAGACCACTGATGGCTTCGAGATCGCGCGACGCGACCTGCAGATCCGCGGCCCCGGAGAATTCCTGGGCGCGCGCCAGTCGGGCGAGGCGATGCTGCGCTTTGCCGATCTCAACACCGACGCCTGGCTCGTCGACTATGCCCAGGAGGCCGCCGTGCTGATGCTGGAGCATTTCCCGGAGGCGGTGGAAGCGCACTTGTCGCGCTGGCTGGGAGGCCGGGAGCACTTTTTGAAGGCATGACGACGATTACTGCAAAGTCAGAATCGTCTGCAAGTGGCGCAGGGGTGACTTTCGTTCCGCCGATCTGACAACGGCGGCAATCGAAGCTAAAATCTATCGCCTAACCGAACCTGATTAATCATGACGCTCACCGAACTCAAGTACATCGTCGCGGTTGCGCGCGAGCGCCATTTCGGCCGGGCGGCCGAGGCGTGCTTCGTATCGCAGCCGACCCTGTCGGTCGCCATCAAGAAGCTGGAGGACGAGCTGACCGTGCAGATTTTCGAGCGCGGCACCTCCGAGGTGTCGGTGACGGGCATCGGCGAGCAGATCGTCGCGCAGGCCCAGCGCGTGCTCGAACAGACCATGGCGATCCGCGAGATCGCCAAGCAGGGCAAGGACCCGCTGGCCGGATCGTTGCGCGTGGGCGTGATCTACACGATCGGACCGTACCTGCTGCCTGCGCTGGTCAAGCAGATGATCGAGACCGTGCCGCAGATGCCGTTGATGCTGCAGGAAAATTACACGAACAAGCTGATCGAGCTGCTCAAGCAGGGCGAGATCGATTGCGCGATCATGGCCGAGCCGTTCGCCGACTCGGGCCTGACCGTGCGCCCGCTCTATGACGAGCCGTTCGTGGTGGCCGTGCCGCGCGGACATCAGCTTGCCGAGCAAACCAAGGTGGACCCGGACGAACTGAAGCAGCAGACCATGCTGCTGCTCGGCAGCGGCCACTGCTTCCGCGACCATGTACTGGGCGTGTGCCCGGAGCTGTCGCGTTTCTCGCAGGCCGCCGACGGCATCCAGAAGACGTTCGAAGGCTCGTCGCTCGAGACGATTCGCCACATGGTGGCCAGCGGCGTCGGCATTACCGTGCTGCCGCGCACCTCGGTGCCCGATCTCAAGCCCCGCAACGACATGCTGGCCTATGTGCCGTTTGCCGATCCGGTGCCGGATCGCCGTGTGGTGCTGGCCTGGCGCAAGAGCTTCACGCGCTTGCCGGCGATGGAGGCGCTGGCCAATGCCGTGGCCGCTTGTGAGTTGCCCGGCGTGCGCAAGATCGGCAACGCCGAGGCCCTGGAAGCCGTGGCAGCCTGACCCTCTACCCCGCATACCCCTTCCGCCCGCATAGGCATTCGCTATTCGATAGGTAAATTTTATTGAATAGCGTGATTCATAGTCCATGGATACACTTGAGTCCACGGGTTCCAGGGGGGACCCGCCCAGGACTAGTGGAGCGTCATCATGGCAATGGTCAATCTCTTGGTATCCGGATTCAGACAGCTTCGCGCCCAGGCTCGCAATGCCGGGCGCGACGATGCCGGCCGCCTGCGCCGCAAGTTGATACGCAAGGAGATCGGCATCGCGATTGTCATGCTTGGTGCGATGGCAGTGTTCCTTGATGCCGCGCGGGGTGTTGCCTTTCTTGCCGCGTAGTCCTGGTGCGATAATGGCCAACGTCCGCCCGCGTCACATCCGGGCGCCGATCCTCGTGGCTTGAACTGAATGGAGTTGAACGACCATGGCAAAAAAGAATGAGATGAGCGTGAACATCGGTATCTCGGACAAGGAACGCAAGAAGATCGCGGAAGGCCTGAGCAAGCTGCTGGCTGATACGTACACCCTCTACCTCAAGACCCACAACTTCCACTGGAACGTGACGGGTCCCATGTTCAATACCCTGCATCTGATGTTCGAGACGCAGTACAACGAACTGGCGCTGGCCGTGGACGCCATTGCGGAGCGTATCCGTGCGCTGGGCTACCCGGCTCCGGGCACCTATAAGGAGTACGCCAAGCTGTCCTCGATCGCCGAGGAGGAGGGCGTTCCCGAAGCCACCGACATGATCCGCAAGCTCGTGGAAGGCCAGGAAGCCGTGGTGCGCACCGCGCGCTCGCTGTTCCCGGTGATCGATGCCGCTGGCGACGAACCGTCGGCGGACCTGCTGACCCAGCGCATGCAGACGCACGAGAAGACCGCGTGGATGCTGCGCTCGATGCTGGCCTGAGCCACGTCATGCCTGTCATCGGTTGTCACGACGCTCGCGGCAACCGGAACAACGCGTCACGGTCACTATGGCCGCGGCGCGTTTTTGCTTGAGTCTTGCCAGAAGTACAACACCATGTCCCAACCCTCCGCCGCCCCCGCCCACCCGAGCCGTCTGGCGCTGTATGCGCGCCTGGTTCGCATCGACAAGCCGATCGGCACGCTGCTGCTGCTGTGGCCCACGCTCTGGGCCATGTGGATGGCCGCCGGCGGGCCGCCCGGATGGAGCCTCTTCTGGATTTTCTTCGCCGGGACGTTTCTGATGCGTTCGGCCGGCTGCGCAATGAACGACTGGGCCGACCGCGATTTCGACAAGCATGTGAAACGCACGAAGGAGCGCCCGCTGACCGCCGGGCTGATTGCCGGCTGGGAGGCGCTCGCAGTGGCGGCTGTGCTGGCACTGATCGCGCTCGCGCTGATCCTGCCGCTGAACGGGTTGACCAAATGGCTTGCCGTGGTCGCGGCCATCCTGGCGGGGACTTATCCGTTCTTCAAGCGATTCTTTGCGATTCCCCAGGCATATCTGGGCATCGCGTTCGGCTTCGGCATCCCGATGTCCTTCGCGGCAATCCAGGACCAGGTGCCGTTCGTGGCGTGGCTGATGCTGCTGGCCAATGTGTTCTGGGCGATTGCCTACGACACCGCCTACGCGATGGTGGACCGCGACGACGACCTGCTGCTCGGCATGAAGACCTCGGCGATCACGTTCGGCAGGTTCGATGTGGCCGCGATCATGATCTGCTATGCCGCGTTCCTGGGCCTGATGGCCTGGGTGGGCACGCTGATCGGCCTTGGGTGGCCGTACTTCGCGGGTCTGGCCGCGGCAACGGTGCTGGCGGGGTACCACTACACACTGATCCGCGAGCGCGATCGCATGAAGTGTTTCGCGGCATTCCGGCATAACAACTGGCTTGGCGCCTGCGTGTTCGCGGGAACCGCCGTGGCGTACCTATTGAAGTAACCGCATGGTTTTCTCCCCTCTCCCGCACGGCGGGAGAGGGGCTGGGGGAGAGGGTCAGCGTCCGAAACCGCGACATGTCGTCATTTGACGCGCCGCGCCCTCTCCCCCGCCCCCTCTCCCATGGAATGGGAGAGGGGAGGATCTCTCCCCTCAGTCCTTGCCGAATTCGGCGCCCATCTCGCGACCGCGCGCAGCGGCCGCGTGCATGGCGCGAACGAAGGCGTCCTTGATCCCGCTTGCATCCATCGACGTCAGCGCCGCATAGGTGGTGCCGCCCTTCGACGTGACGCGCTCGCGCAGCGTCGATACAGGTTCTGGCGATTCGGCGGCCAGCGCGGCCGCGCCGCGGAATGTTTCCACGGCCAGCTTGCGGCCTTGCTCGGCGGAAAGACCCATCTCGGTGGCCGCACGCTCCATCGCCTCCACGAAATAGAAGACGTATGCCGGGCCGCTGCCCGAGATCGCGGTCACGGCGTCGATCTGGCCGTCATCCTCGACCCATACGCACTGGCCCACGGCCTCGGCCACGGACGTGGCGATCGCGCGGTCGTCGTCGGACAGCCCCGCTGCAGCCGCCAGACCGGTCATGCCCATGCCGGCCAGCGCCGGCGTATTGGGCATGGCGCGGACCAGGCGAGTGGTGCCCATCCAGCGTTGCATGTCCTGCAGCCGGATACCGGCTGCCACGCTGATGATCAGGTTGTTCTTCAACAGCGGCGCCAGCGATGCCACGGCATCGCGGAATTGCTGTGGCTTGACGGCCAGCACGATCACGTCGCTGGCGCCGAACGCAGCGTCAGGCGCCGCAAGGGTTTGCACGCCAAGCGTCCGGGCCAGGCGCTGGCGGGCATCATCGAACGGATCGACCACGCGAATCGCGCTGGCCGGCACGCCGCGGGACACGAGGCCGCCGATCAGGGCGGAGGCCATGTTGCCGCCGCCAAGGAAGCCGAAGGTAAGGGTGTCGAGCATCATGGAATCCTGGTGTGCCTGCGCGATGCAAATCGGGCGGGCGTCGGTTATCGGTGGGTAATCGTGGTGTCGTGGCGGGTGGTGCGACCCCGGCTGTGCCGTCAGTGCCGCGCCCCGAAGATCGCGGTGCCGATGCGCACCAGCGTGGCGCCTTCGGCAATGGCCGCATTCATGTCCGCGGACATGCCCATCGAGAGCGTGTCCACCTGTAGCCCGGATTGCCGTAGTTGGTCAAGCAGCCCGCGCAGGGCGGCAAACGGCAGACGCTGGGCAACCGGGTCCTCGGCCGGCGCCGGAATGGCCATCAGGCCGCGCAACCGCAGGTTCGGCAGCGCGGCGATGGCTTGCGCCAGCGCCAGCACGTCCTCCGGCGGCACGCCGCTCTTGGTGTCCTCGCGGCTGATATTGACCTGGATGCAGACCTGCAGCGGCGCCATGCCGGCCGGCCGCTGGGCCGATAGCCGTTCGGCGATTTTCAGCCGGTCGATCGCATGCACCCAGTCGAACTGCTCGGCCACGGGCCGGGTCTTGTTGCTTTGCAGCGGGCCGATGAAATGCCACTGGATGTCGCCGCGCAGGTCGCCCAGCGCGGCGATCTTGTCCAGTCCTTCCTGGACGTAGTTTTCACCAAAGGCGTGCTGCCCGGCCCCAAAAGCTTCGCGCACACGTTCGGCAGGAACGGTCTTGGAGACGGCCAGCAGCGTGACCGCGGACGGTTCCCGGCCGGCTTGTTGTGCAGCCGCCGCGATGTCATTTTCCACGGCTTGCAAGTTGGCGGCGATTACAGACATAATCCGGCGAACATACCAAAGAAGTACAACAATAAGCCATTAAACAAAGACCCTGACAAAACGAAGCGCAGCATTTCTGGCCAGGCGTGCGAGGCGGTACGGCATGACCGTACAACGACGCCAGATCGACGCCAGATTCGTTTTGTCAGGGTCTATTAGGGTGGGGTCATTATAGATGGACATCGCGCAGCTCCTGGCCTTTGCGGTCAAGAACAAGGCTTCCGATCTTCACCTCTCGGCAGACATGCCGCCGATGGTGCGTATTCACGGGGACATGCGCCGCATCAACGTCGCGGCGATGACGCACAAGGACGTTCACGCCATGGTGTATGACATCATGAGCGACGTTCAGCGCAAGTCATACGAAGAACGCCTTGAGATCGATTTCTCGTTCGAAATTTCCGGTCTGTCCCGCTTCCGGGTCAACGCCTACACCACGCAGCGCGGCGCGGCCGCGGTGTTCCGGACGATTCCGTCGAAGGTCCTGACGCTCGACGACCTGCACGCGCCGGCCGTGTTCGCCGACCTGTGCATGAAACCGCGTGGCCTGGTGCTGGTGACCGGTCCGACCGGCTCGGGCAAATCGACCACGCTGGCGGCAATGGTCGACCACCGTAACGATAACGACATGGGTCACATCCTCACGGTGGAAGACCCGATCGAATTCGTTCACAACTCCAAGAAAAGCCTGATCAACCAGCGCGAACTTGGCCCCCACACCCATTCGTTTGCCAACGCACTGCGTTCCGCGTTGCGTGAAGACCCGGACGTGGTCCTGGTCGGCGAATTGCGTGACCTGGAAACGATCCGGCTGGCGCTGACCGCGGCGGAAACGGGCCACCTGGTGTTTGCCACGCTGCATACGAGCTCCGCGGCCAAGACGATCGACCGTGTGGTCGACGTGTTCCCGCCCGAAGAAAAAGACATGGTGCGGACGATGCTGTCCGAATCGCTCGAGGCCGTCATTTCGCAGACGCTGCTCAAGACGCGCGACGGCAATGGCCGTACGGCGGCACACGAGATCATGATCGCCACGCCCGCCATCCGCCACCTGATCCGCGAAAACAAGATCGCACAGATGTACTCGATGATGCAGACGTCGAGCGGGCTGGGCATGCAGACGCTGGACCAGTGCCTGGGCGACCTGATCAAGCGCGGCATGATCAACTACAACGACGCGCGGGCGATAGCCAAGAACCCCGACGCCTTCATGGGCTAAGGAGGAGCTTTCACCATGCTCGATCGCGAATCTACCGCCAAGTACATCAACGATCTGCTGGAGCTGATGGTCAACAACCGCGGCTCCGACCTGTTCATCACATCGGAATTCCCGCCGGCCATCAAGGTGGACGGCAAGATCACGCCGGTTTCCCAGCAGCCGCTCAATCCGACGCAGGCCCTGGGCCTGGTCCGCTCGATCATGAACGAGCGCCAGATCAAGGAATTCGACGAGTCGCGCGAATGCAACTTCGCGATCACCGCGCCCAATGCCGGGCGCTTCCGCGTTTCGGCTTTCATCCAGCAGGGCCGCGCGGGCATGGTGGTGCGGACCATCAACACGCGCATTCCTTCGGTGGAAGACCTGGATCTGCCGCCCGCGTTGCATGACATCGTCATGTCCAAGCGCGGGCTGGTGATCGTCACCGGCGCCACGGGCTCGGGCAAGTCCACGTCGCTTGCGGCGATGCTGGACCACCGCAACGCGCATTCGTACGGCCACATCATCACGATCGAGGACCCGATCGAATACGTCCATGCTCACCAGAACTGCATCGTCACGCAGCGCGAGGTGGGTATCGATACCGAATCCTGGCATATCGCGCTCAAGAACACGCTGCGTCAGGCCCCGGACGTGATCCTGATCGGCGAAATCCGCGATCGCGACACCATGGAGTACGCGATGCAGTACGCGGAAACGGGCCACCTGTGCCTGGCCACGCTGCACGCGAACAATGCCAACCAGGCCATCGACCGTATCGTCAACTTCTTCCCCGAGGAAAAGCGTCAGCAGCTTCTGATCGATCTGTCGCTGAACCTGAAGGCGATGATCTCGCAGCGCCTGCTGCCGCGCGCCGGCCGCAAGGGCCGTGTACCGGCCGTGGAAATCATGATCGGCACGCCGCTGGTGGCCGACCTGATCTTCAAGGGCGAGATCCACGAACTCAAGGAAGTCATCAAGAAGTCGCGCGAGCAGGGCATGATCTCGTTCGACCAGGCGCTGTTCGAGCTTTACGAGTCGGAGAAGATCACCTACGAGGACGCGCTCAAGAACGCCGACTCGCTCAACGATCTGCGCCTGATGATCAAGCTCCATAGCGCGCGCCATCGCGACGCAGATCTGGGCGCCGGCACCGAGCACCTGAACGTGATCTGAGCGGCTGCGGTATCCTCACAGCGGTCCTTATTTTCAGGAGACGACGATGAGCAACGTCTACCAGTTCGATGCCAACTCCCTGTCGGGCCAGCCGCAACCGCTGGCCGACTTCCGCGGCAAGGTGCTGCTGATCGTCAACACGGCCAGCGAGTGCGGTTTCACGCCGCAGTACGCGGGCCTGCAGACGTTGCAGGAATCGTATCAGGCACGTGGCTTCGATGTGCTTGGCTTCCCTTGCAACCAGTTCGGCAAGCAGGAACCCGGCGATGCCGATCAGATCGGCGCGTTCTGCGAATCACGTTTCCACGTCTCGTTCCCGATGTTCGAGAAGATCGACGTGAACGGCGCGGACGCGCATCCGCTCTACAAGTGGCTGACCTCGGAAAAGCCGGGGCTGCTCGGCACGCAGGCGATCAAGTGGAACTTCACGAAATTCCTGGTGCGCCGTGACGGCACGATCTTCAAGCGCTACGCGCCGACCACCAAGCCGGAGGAAATCCGGGCCGATATCGAATCACTGCTGAGCGACCAGCAGGCCTGAGCGACCAGCGCAGGTCTGAGCCTACTGGACTACTGGACTACTGGCCTACTGGTCTTTCGGCCTGTCGGTCTATTGGCCGTCGGCGTGGATGGTGCGCAGGAATCCGTTGAGCGAACGCTCGGGCGTTTCGTGGAAATGCTCGTCGAGCATCGTCAGCGCGCGGCAGCGATCCAGCCGGAAGCTGCGGTAGTCCGAACGCGCCGTGCACCACGCCGCCAGCAGCCAGACATTGCCCCAGAAGAACAGGCCAAGCGGCTGAACCACGCGCACGCTTTCGCGCTGCTGCGCGTCGCTGTAGTCGATTTGCAGCAGGCGTTGCGCCCCGATCGCCGTGTGCACGATGTCGAACGCCTCGCGCACGGCCGGCTGGTTGACATACTCGGGCGCGAAGATACGGCTTTGCTGTGCGGCCACGCGCCGTTGCGCCGGCAGCGCGGCCATCAGCTTTTCCAGCGAAGGATCGGCCGCGGCGGCCAGCGCGCCACCACCCCAGGCCTTGAGCAGCCGCAGTCCGGCCACCATCGCTTCCACTTCGATCGACGTGAACATCAGCGGCGGCACATCGTAGTCGGGCCGCAGCCTGTAGCCAATGCCGGCTTCGCCTTCGACGGGCACGCCCGAGAGCGAGAGCGCCTGGATATCGCGATAGACCGTGCGCTCGGACACGCCAAGACGCTGCGCCAGCAGTGCCGCCGTGGTCAGACGGCGGCCCCGCAGGACCTGGACGATCTGGAAGAGGCGGTCGGCGCGTCGGCTCACGGAGGGCTCGCCTTCAGTCTTCAGTGGGTGCCCGGCTCATGCAGGCCGATCCGGTTGCCTTCGCTGTCCTTGATATGCGCGTAGCGTCCCAGGTTGTCAGGCAGTTCGACCGGGCCCTCGATGGTCTGGCCGCCGGCGAAGCTTACGCGCGCCAGCATGTCGTCGAGTTGCGGGGCGTTCAGGTATGGCACAGGGCCGTAGAACGCACTCGACCGGTACTGATCGCCCTGCACCAGTGCGCCAGACGAATCCGCGTGCGTGAACACGGCCATATCGACCTTGCCCATCATCTCGCGGCGCAGCGGGTGCTCGAACACGGCTTCGTAAAACTGCACTGCGCGCTGCATGTCGTTCACCGGAATTTCCAGCCAGTTGACCAGGGTGTTGGAGGGGGTGGACATGGTGGCTCTCCTCGTTGCGTGGTTGGGAGAACGGATGATGCGCCGGGGCTCCTGACAACGTCCTGTCAGGAGCGTGTCAGGGGTGTCAGGGACGTCAATGTGGCATCCAGGTGGCCAGCACCGGCACCATGATGGCCGTCAGCACGCCGTTCAGGCCCATTCCGAGTGCCGAGAAGGCACCGGCCTCCTGGCTCACCTGGAACGCTCGCGCGGTGCCGATGCCGTGTGCCGCCACGCCGGTGGCGAAACCGCGCACCGTGTAGTCACGCACGCGCAGCAGGTTCAGCAGGCCGGTGGCGCTGATGGCGCCGATGATGCCGGTTGCCATCACCAGCACCGCCGTCAGCGAGGGCAGTCCACCGATCTTCTCGGAGACACCCATCGCGATCGGAATCGTGACCGATTTGGGCGCGAGCGAGCGCACCACTTCGGGCGTGGCGCCAAGTGCATAGGCGATGCCCACCGCCGACACCACGGCTGCCAATGACCCCGCCACCAGGCCGCACAGCAGCGGAAACACGTGCGTGCGCAGCTTCGGCAATTGCATGTAGAGCGGTACAGCCAGCGCTACCGTGGCGGGCCCGAGCAGGAAGTGCACGAACTGCGCGCCATCGAAATAGGTCTTGTAGGGCGTGCCGGTGACGGTCAGCACGGTGACCAGGATCGCCACCGAGATCATCACCGGATTGGCCAGCGGCGAGAAACGCGCGCGTTCGTAGATGCGGAACGCAAATACGTAGGCGAGCAGCGTGGCGGTAAGCCCGATCAGCGGACTCGCGGCCAGGTAGACCCAGATCTCGTTCAGACGCGGCGACATCATGGCTGGACTCCCTCGTCGGCGGGCTGCTGGACAGGCGGCTTGCGCATCAGCGCACGCGTGACCAGCGCGGTGACGGCGATCGCCACCCAGGTGGAAATCACCAATGCGATGACGATCGGCAGCCATTCGCTTTCGATGCGGCTGGCGTGGACCATGATGCCGACACCGGCCGGCACGAACAGCAGCGACAGGTGCTTGAGCAGCTCGTTCGAGGCATTCTGGATGACGGGCAACAGCCGGTTATCGAAGGCCAGCCAGCCGAACAGCATGAGCATGCCGATCACGGGACCCGGCACGGGCAGGCGCAGCGCGTAGCTGATCACCTCGCCCACGGTCTGGAAGACCAGCAGGATGGCAAACGTCTGGAGCATGGGGCGCGTTGGGAAGCAAGTGAGCCGACATGGTACTCCCGTACAAGATGCGTGCAAGGTGGGGCACTTGTGACCCGAGTGTTTGCTCCCCTCTCCCGCCGTGCGGGAGAGGGGAGCCAGCCACCAGCATTGCCTCAGGCCGCCTGCGCCACCACCGGCGCCAGCATCCTGTCCACCAGTTCCACCCAATGCACCACCGGCGTCTGCGTGCCGCTCTGCAGGTGCGTGATGCAGCCGATATTGGCCGTGACGATCGAATCGGGCGAGGTGGCCTGCAGCTTGGCGAGCTTGTCGTCGCGCAGCTTGTAGGCGAGTTCGGGTTGCAATACCGAATAGGTGCCGGCCGACCCGCAGCACAGGTGGCTGTCCGCGCAGAGACGCACGTCCACCCCAAGGCGGGTCAGCAATGCTTCGACCTTGCCGCGAATCTGCTGGCCATGCTGCAGCGTGCACGGCGGATGCCACGCCACGCGGCGGCCATCACGCGGCACGGCGCCCGCAAGCCGGTGCAGGTCGTCGGCAAAGTCGGGCAGGACCTCCGACAGGTCACGTGTCATCGCGGACACCCGCGCGGCACGTGACGCGTAGGTTGGGTCGTTACGCAGCAGGTGGCCGTAATCCTTGACCATCGCGCCACAGCCGGAAGCGGTCATGACGATCGCCTCCGCGCCGGCCTCGATGTGGGGCCACCACGCATCGATATTGGCGCGCATATTGTCGAGCCCGCCTGCATGATCGCCATTGTGGAAGCGAATCGCGCCACAACAGCCGGCCTCGCGCGCCACCAGCAGTTGTACGCCGAGTTTGTCGAACACCCGTGCGGTGGCGGCATTGATGTTGGGCGACATCGCCGGTTGCACGCAGCCGTCGAGCAACAACATCTTGCGAGCATGCTCGGTGCGCGGCCACGAACCGGAAGCGGGCTCGCTGACGGGTACCTTGTTGCGCAGCGTCTGCGGCAGCAGCGGGCGCACGATCTGGCCGAGCTTGAGCGCCGAACCAAACAGTGCGGGCCGCGTCAGGCCTTCGCGCAGCACCCAGCGTGCAATGCGTTCCCTGGCCGGGCGCCGGACGCCTTGCGCCTCCAGCCGGTCGTCGACGATCTGGCGGCCGATGTCCACCAGGCGGCCATAGGTCACGCCAGACGGGCAGGTCGACTCGCAGTTGCGGCATGTCAGACAGCGGTCCAGGTGCAGGCGCGTGCTTTCCGTCACGGCGTTGCCTTCGAACACCTGCTTCATCAGGTAGATGCGGCCGCGCGGCCCGTCGAGTTCGTCGCCGAGCAACTGGTAGGTCGGACAGGTTGCCGTGCAGAAGCCGCAGTGCACGCAGTTGCCGATGATGGATTTCGCTTCTTCGCCCTCGGGCGTATTGCGCAGGAAATCGGCCAGTGTGGTTTGCATGATGGGGGTCGCCGTGGTCGCTGTGTGGTCGCTGCGGGGTTCGCTGCAGGGTTGCCTGCGGGGTCAGAGCCCGTTGTACATGCGCTGCGGATTGAAGATGCCCGCAGGGTCGAAGGTAGCCTTGAGCCGCTTGTGGATCGCGGCCAGCGGCGACGAAAGCGGTGTGAACACGCCGAGCGACTTGTCGCCGTTGCGGAACAGCGTGGCGTGGCCGCCAGCGGCCTGCGCCACGGCACGCACATGATCGGCCGATTCGGCGCTGTCGTCGGGGGCGATCCACCAGCGCTGGCCGCCGCCCCATTCCACGAGCTGGGCGCCGGGCAGGTCCAGTGGCTTGCAGACCGTCGGCACGGCGATGCGCCACAGCGCGCGGCCGGCGTCATGCACCGGGGCGAAGAACGGGTGGGTCTGCTCCCGCAGCGCGGCCCAGAGCTGCTGGCCGTGACTGGCATCGATGACCTCGCCGCCGAGCTTCTCCCTTGCGGCGCAAACGGCGGCCGTGGCACCGCTCAGGCGCACGTGCAGCAGGCCGTCATGCCAGGCCGATGCGGCAATCGGCAGCGGCTGGCCGCCCCATTTGTTGAGCTGGTCGATGGCTTCGGCCTGGTCCAGTGCAAAGCGCAGCGTGCTGTCGTCGAACGGTACCGGCAGCACCTTGAGCGAGACTTCGAGAATCAGTCCGAGCGTGCCGAGCGATCCGGCCAGCAGACGTGACACGTCATAGCCGGCCACGTTCTTCATCACCTGGCCGCCGAAATTCATGATCTCGCCGTGGCCGTCCATCAGTTGCGTGCCGAGAACAAAATCGCGCAGCGCGCCTGCCGACTGGCGGCGCGGCCCCGACAGCCCGGCCGCCACCATGCCACCAAGCGTGGCCGTGCTCGCCTGGCCGCGCGGCGCGAAGTGCGGCGGCTCGAAGGCCAGCATCTGGCGCCGTTGCGCCAGCGCGTCTTCGATCTCCGCAAGCGGCGTACCGCAGCGCGCGGTGATCACCAGCTCCGCTGGATCGTATTCGACGATGCCCGAATACGCACGCGTATCGAGCACGGTGCCGTCCAGCGCCTGACCATAGAAGTCCTTGCTGCCGCCGCCACGCAGGCGCAGCGGTGAGCGGCTGTCGCCGGCTTGGCGGATCGCATCGCGAAAGGCGTCGAGAGTGGCTTGCATGAGGACGTGTGGTTATCGAAAGTAAGGGGCGTCAGCCGGATCGGCCATTACGGCTTCCGACGGGCGATTCCACCTGATAGACGGGCAGCCCGGTGCCGCAGTGCTTGCAGAACGAGGCGTCGGGCTCGTGCCCTTCGGTCAGGCAGTTTTCGCACGATCGCGTGGTCAGCGGCCGCTTGATGATGCTGGCCGCCAGTTCTGCACCGATGATGCCGGTGGGGAACGCAATGATCCCGTAGCCGAGCAGGATCGTGATCGACGTGATGAACTGGCCGATCGGCGTCTTCGGCACCATGTCGCCGAAACCGGTGGTGGACAGCGTCACGATGGCCCAGTACATGCTGATCGGAATGCTCGTGAAGCCGTGCGTGGGGCCTTCCACCACATACATGATCGTGCCCAGGATCACCGTGATGATGAGAACGGTGCCCAGAAACACGAAGATCTTGCGGCGGGCGTTGGACAGGGCCAGCATCAGGATCTCGGCCTCTTCGAAGTAGACCGTGAGCTTGAGGATCCGGAAAACGCGCAGCAGCCGCAGCAGACGTACGTCGATCAGGAACGCGAGCTCCGGCACGAAGAACGAGGCCCAGGTCGGAATGATCGACAGGAAATCGATGACGCCGTAGAAACTGAACATGTACCGCAGCGGACGCCGCACGACGGAAAGCCGCATGATGTATTCCGCCGTGAACAGCACCGTGAACAGCCACTCGAGCGCGGTGAACAGCGTGCCCAGGCGCACGTGAATGGCCTGGATGCTGTCGAGCATGACCACGGCCACGCTGGCGACGATGGCCACCAGCAGCACGACGTCGAACAGGCGCCCCGGGCGCGTATCGGCTTCGAAGATGATCGTGTACCAGTGCTGGCGCCATCCCGATTCGGGCTGGCCCAGCCGTTGGCGAATACGCGCGTTCAGATTGCGTTGTGAATTGCGTTGCGACATGTACGAGGCGGTAAGGGGTTGCGGACTCGCGCACGCCCTTCTCGATATGGGTCGGGCGTCAGAAACGCGGCAGGTCCGGATGCGGCAGCAGGCCGCGCTTGACGTGCATCTTGCCGTATTCGGCGCAGCGCGCAAGCGTGGGGATGGCCTTGTCAGGATTCAGCAGCCGGGCCGGGTCGAACGCGGCCTTGACGCCGAAGAATGCATCGCGCTCGGCCGGCGAGAACTGCACGCACATCGAATTGAGCTTTTCCACGCCCACGCCATGCTCGCCGGTCACGGTGCCGCCGAGCTCCACGCACGTCTCCAGGATGTCGGCACCGAACAGTTCGGCGCGGTGCCATTGATCCTGATCGCCACCATCGAACAGGATCAGCGGGTGCATATTGCCATCGCCGGCATGGAATACGTTGATGCAGCGCAATCCGTACTTGTGCTCCATCTGCTCGATACGCTTGAGCAGCGTGCCGATATGCTTGCGCGGGATCGTGCCGTCCATGCAGTAGTAGTCTGGCGAAATGCGGCCCGCGGCCGGAAACGCATTCTTGCGGCCGCTCCAGAAGCGCAGCCGTTCGGCTTCGCTTTGCGACACCGTGATGCGCGTGGCGCCAGACGCGCGCAGTACCGCGCTCATGCGGCCGATTTCCTCGGCCACTTCCTCGGGTGTGCCATCCGATTCGCACAGCAGGATCGCGGCGGCGTCGAGGTCGTATCCGGCCTTGACGAACTCTTCGACGGCGGCTGTGGCGGGCTTGTCCATCATTTCCAGGCCGGCCGGGATGATGCCCGCGGCGATCACGTCGGCCACGGCGTTGCCACCCTTTTCCACGTCATCGAAGCTGGCCATGATGACCTGCGCGAGTTGTGGCTTCGGCACCAGTTTCACGGTGACTTCGGTGACCACCGCCAGCATGCCCTCGGAGCCGATCATGGCCGCCAGCAGGTCCAGGCCCGGCGCGTCGGGCGCCTCGGAGCCGAATACGACGACGTCGCCTTCCATCGTCACCGCGCGCACGCGCAGCACGTTGTGAACCGTCAGGCCGTACTTGAGGCAATGCACGCCGCCCGAGTTTTCCGCCACGTTGCCGCCGATCGAGCAGGCGATCTGCGAGGATGGGTCGGGCGCGTAGTAGAGATTGTGCGGGGCGGCGGCTTCCGAGATCGCCAGGTTGCGCACGCCGGGCTGAACCACCGCGGTGCGCGAATACGGATCTAGCGACAGGATGCGCTTGAACTTGGCCAGCGACAGCACCAGGCCCCCGGCAATCGGCATCGCGCCGCCGGACAGGCTGGTGCCGGAACCACGCGGCACCACGGGCACGCCGAGTTCATGGCACAGGCGCAGCACTGCGCAGACCTGCGCTTCGGTGTCCGGCAGCACCACGGCATCGGGCACCTGGCGATAGGCGGCCAGGCCATCGCACTCGTACGGGACCGTGTCCTCGGCTTTCCACAGCACGGCGGACTCGGGCAGGATGCTGCTCAGGCGGGCCAGCAGCGTGGCGCGTCGTGTCTCTGCCGATTCACCGGCGACAGTTTGGGCGTCTTGCGGGGCGTTCATGGCAACTCCTGTGACGGACCGGCTGCCACGCGCGATGGGCGCACACAGGGCCGGGACGGCAGACTATAGCGCAGGCACCTCGTCACGAGAGCCCTGGCTCACGTGAATTCGGCACGGCAACCCGATCAAAAAGGTTCATGTCGGGCGCTGGGCGGCAAGGTGGCCAAGGTGGCCAAAATAGGCAAAGCGGCCAAAGGTCGCGGACGATGCCGCTTCCAGCGTAGTGGCTTCGACGCTACCAGTCCAGCCCGAGCAGCCAGTCGATGAAGTAGCGCGCCTCGGGCATCAGCGGCGCCTGTTCGCGTTCGACGATGTAGTAACCGTGCGGCGAAACCGACTCGACATCGAGCAGCTTGACCATCTGGCCCGCCGCCAGCCACTGCCGCGCCATGCGCTGGCGCACCAGGCCCACGCCCTGGTTCGAGACAATCGCCTCCAGCATCAGCCCGATATCGTTGAACTGCGCGCCGGTCTGCGGTTCCGGCCAGTCCAGGCCGGCGGTTTCGAACCAGGGGCGCCACGGTTCCAGCGGGCTGCGCAGCAAGGTCAGATTGTGCAGATCTTCGGGCCGGGTGATCGCGAAGCCGTTCACGCGCTCGTAGTACTCGCGGCCGCACGCGGGGAACACCGGCTCCACCAGCAGCTTCGTGGTCTTCAGGTCCGGGTAGCGGCCGGTGCCATAGCGGATCTCGACATCGGTGTCCTCGGCCTTGACGTCGAGAAACGGCACGGCCAGGTGCAGTTCCAGGTCGATATGCGGATACAGCGCGCTGAATTCGGGCAGGCGCGGCACCAGGTGCTGGCGGCCGAATGTTGGCGGAATTGCCACGCGCAGGCGTGTGCGCAGTTTGTTGTACTCGGGACGCGCGAGTTCGTTGAGCGACTTGAGCGCGTCCTGCACGTTGCGCTGGTAGCGCATGCCGGCCGCGGTCAGGCGCAGCGCGGCATTCGAGCGTACGAACAGATCCTCGCCCCAGAGCTCTTCCAGGTTCTTGATCCGGTGCGAGACCGCACTCGGCGTCACGGAAAGCTCCTCGGCCGCACGGGCGAAGCTGCCCAGCCGCGCGGCCGCTTCGAACGCGATCAGCAGGTGCAGCGGCGGGACGCGATGGAAAACCGAAGCCATGGCTGCGGCCCTTAGCGCGTGGCGCTGAAGATCTTGCCCGGGTTCAGGATGTGATTCGGGTCGAGCGCATCCTTGATCGCGCGCATCAGGTCGAGCGCATCCTCGCCATGCTCCTGCACGAGGAAACCCATCTTGTGCAGCCCCACGCCGTGCTCGCCGGTGCAGGTGCCGCCCATCGCCAGCGCGCGCTGCACGATGCGGCGGTTGATGTCCTCGGCTTCGGCCATTTCCTCGGGCTTGGCGGGATCGACGAGGATCGCCACGTGGAAATTGCCGTCGCCGACGTGGCCGACGATCGGGCAGGGCAGCGACGACGCGTTCAGATCACGCTCGGTCTCGGTCACGCAGTCGGCCAGCCGCGAGATTGGCACGCAGACGTCTGTGGTGACGGACTTGCAGCCCGGCTTCAACTGCAGCATTGCGAAGTAGGCCGTGTGACGCGCGTTCCAGAGGCGCGAGCGGTCCTCGGGGCGCGTGGCCCATTCAAAGCCCTGGCCGCCATGCTCGGCGGCGATTTCCTGCACGGTTTCGGCCTGTTCGCGCACGCCGGCCTCGGTGCCGTGGAACTCGAAGAACAGGTGCGGGGTTTCCGGCAAAGTCAGATTGTCATGGCGATTGATCGCGCGGATCGCCAGCGCATCGACGAACTCGACGCGCGCCACGGGCACGCCAAGCTGGATCGTCTGGATCGTCGCGCGCACGGCGTCGCCCATGCTCGGGAACGCGCAGACGGCCGCGGAAATGGCTTCCGGCTGCGGGTAGAGGCGCACGGTGACTTCGGTGATGATGCCAAGTGTGCCTTCGCTGCCGACAAACAGGCGCGTCAGGTCATAGCCGGCCGACGATTTGCGCGCGTTGGTGCCGGTGCGGATGACCCGGCCATCCGCGGTGACCACGGTCAGGGCCAGCACGTTGTCGCGCATCGTGCCGTAACGGACCGCATTGGTGCCCGAGGCGCGTGTGGCGCACATGCCACCGAGCGACGCATCGGCGCCCGGGTCGATCGGGAAGAACAGGCCCGTGTCCTTGATTTCCTGGTTGAGCTGCTTGCGCGTGACGCCGGGCTGCACCGTGACGGTCAGGTCCTCGGGGTGCACGGCCAGCACCCGGTTCATCTGCGACAGGTCCAGGCTGATGCCGCCCGCCACGGCCAGCAGGTGACCTTCGAGCGACGATCCGGCGCCGTAGGGAATCAGCGGCACGCCGTGCGCGTTGCACAGTTTCGCCAGTTCGGCCACCTCCTCGGTGCTGTGGGCGAAGACCACGGCGTCCGGCAGTTCGGGCGGGAATGGCGATTCGTCGCGGCCATGATGCTCGCGCACGCCGGCCGAGGTGGTGAACCGGTCGCCGAAACGCGTGGCGAGGGCATCGGCAAGCTCGGGCGGGAACGGACGGCGCGCCAGCGCGGCAGCGGGGGTGGGGTGGTTCATGCGGGTCTCCGGCTTCGGGCCGTATGGCCTTGTATGCAATGGAATGCCGCCATTCTACGTCGCCCCTACGCCGCGCGCGGCATCGGGCGGGGCCCGGCCTCGGTCGAAGGGGTCCATAATTGCGCCACTTCGAAACAGACAACGAGGAGACCGGCATGGGCAACCGCCTGTCCAAAATTGCCACGCGCACCGGCGACGCCGGCACCACGGGTCTTGGCGACGGCAGCCGCGTCGGCAAGGACAGCCTGCGCATCGCCGCCATCGGCGACGTGGATGAACTGAATTCCCATATCGGCCTGCTGCTGACCGAGCCGAATCTGCCCGAAGACGTGCGCAGCGCGCTGCTCCACATCCAGCACGACCTGTTCGACCTGGGCGGCGAGCTGTGCATCCCGGGCTACACGCTGCTCAAGGCGCCCCAGGTGGCCCAGCTCGACGACTGGCTGGCCCACTACAATGCCGCGCTGCCGCGTCTGGCCGAATTTATCCTGCCGGGTGGCAGCCGGCCGGCCGCCCAGGCCCATGTCTGCCGCACCGTTTGCCGCCGGGCCGAGCGCTCGCTCGTCCAGCTGGGAGCGGCCGAGTCGCTCAACGAGGCGCCGCGCCAGTACCTGAACCGGCTGTCGGACCTGCTGTTCGTGCTGGCCCGGGTGCTGAACCGGGCGGGCGGCGGCAGCGACGTGCTCTGGCAGCGCGAGCGGCAGTCCTCATAAGTAACGTAAAAAGCACCTGATGGCGAATTCCGCTTTTCCGAGGAAATTACTCGGATTTGCGATATCTGCCCTTGAAATGGCCCGGGACGGCCACATTTCGCACTCAGGTTGAAATTGCAGCCCCTGAGAGAGAAGCAGGGCTAGCCCCTGAGAGACAGGGCTCAATAGGAGAGAACATTATGGGTAAGATCATCGGTATCGACCTCGGTACCACCAATAGCTGCGTGTCCATCCTGGAAGGAAACACGCCGAAGGTCATTGAAAACTCCGAAGGCGCACGCACCACGCCGTCGATCATCGCCTACATGGAAGATGGCGAGATCCTGGTCGGCGCACCCGCCAAGCGCCAGGCCGTCACGAACCCGCGCAACACGCTGTACGCCGTGAAGCGCCTGATCGGCCGCAAGTTCGAAGAGAAGGAAGTCCAGAAGGACATCGGCCTGATGCCGTACTCGATCGTCAAGGCCGAGAACGGCGACGCCTGGGTTGGCGTGCGCGACCAGAAGCTGGCCCCGCCGCAGGTGTCGGCCGAAGTGCTGCGCAAGATGAAGAAGACCGCCGAGGACTACCTGGGCGAGCCCGTGACCGAAGCCGTGATCACGGTGCCGGCGTACTTCAACGACTCGCAGCGCCAGGCAACCAAGGATGCCGGCCGCATCGCCGGTCTGGACGTCAAGCGCATCATCAATGAACCGACCGCCGCCGCACTGGCGTTCGGCATGGACAAGAACGAGAAGGGCGACCGCAAGATTGCCGTGTATGACCTCAGCGGCGGCACGTTCGACATCTCGATCATCGAAATCGCCGACGTGGATGGCGAGAAGCAGTTCGAAGTGCTGTCGACCAACGGCGACACGTTCCTCGGTGGCGAGGACTTCGACCAGCGCATCATCGACTACATCATCGGCGAGTTCAAGAAGGAACAAGGCGTCGATCTGTCGAAGGACGTGCTGGCGCTGCAACGCCTGAAGGAAGCCGCTGAAAAGGCCAAGATCGAACTGTCGAGCTCGCAGCAGACCGAGATCAACCTGCCGTACATCACGGCCGATGCCTCGGGTCCGAAGCACCTGAACATCAAGCTCACCCGCGCCAAGCTCGAAAGCCTGGTCGACGACCTGATCGAGCGCACCATCGCCCCCTGCCGCACCGCCATCAAGGATGCCGGCGTCAGCGTGTCGGACATCAGCGACGTGATCCTCGTCGGCGGCCAGACCCGCATGCCCAAGGTGCAGGACAAGGTCAAGGAGTTCTTCGGCAAGGACCCGCGCAAGGACGTGAACCCTGACGAGGCCGTGGCCGTGGGCGCCGCCGTGCAAGGCCAGGTGCTGGGCGGCGAGCGCTCCGACGTGCTGCTGCTGGACGTGACCCCGCTGTCGCTGGGTATCGAGACCATGGGCGGCGTCATGACCAAGATGATCAAGAAGAACACCACCATCCCGACCAAGTTCAGCCAGGTGTTCTCCACTGCCGACGACAACCAGAACGCGGTAACCATCCACGTGCTGCAGGGCGAGCGTGAAAAGGCTTCGGCCAACAAGAGCCTGGGCCAGTTCAACCTGTCGGACATCCCGCCGGCCCCGCGCGGCATGCCG